>NZ_JAIUIC010000004.1:0-486832 GCF_020165455.1 Mesorhizobium sp. BR1-1-3 | reverse complement strand
CCCCTACTCCCCTACTCCCCTACTCCCCTCTTCCGCCGCAGCCTGCCGCAAATCGGCAATCACCGCGCGCCGGTCATGACGCCGCCAAGCGAGATGGAGTGAAACCGTGCGGTCGAACCACGGCAGGTCGCGAAACACGATCCGCGGCGGCGCGGCGGCACGCAGGCTGGCTTGCACCGTCGCCAGGCCGAGACCCGCGCTGACAAGGCCGAGCGAGGTCAGCGGGTCCGCCGTCTCATAGGCGATGTCGGGCAAGAAGCCGGCTTTGGCGCAGGCGGCAAGGAACTGGCCGCGATTGGTGTCGTCCGGCTGGCGCACGACGGTGATCCAGGTGCGACCGTCAAGATGGTGCGGCCCGATCTCTGGCACTTCAACGAGTGGGTCATCTTCGGGGATCGCCAGCACCAGCGGCTCATGCCGCAGCGCCATGGCGGCGACATCCGGATCATCATCGGGTGGCGACGAGTAGACAAAGCCCAGATCCAGCGACCGCTGCCGTAGCCCTTCCAACTGCGCCGCCGAACGCAGGCTTCTCAGCTGCAGGTGGAAATCCGGCCGGTCGCGACGGAACTGGCGCAGCATCCCGGCGACAAGCCCGGCATGAACGGCCCCTTCGACATAACCGATGGCGAGCCGGCCGACGGCACCGCTGGCCAGGTTGCGGCCGAACTCCTCCACACGTCGCGCATTGGACAGCAGCGCGCGGGCCTCGGGGAGGAAGGCGCGGCCCTCGGCGTTGAGATGGACCCGCTGCTTCGACCTCTCAAAGAGGGAAACACCCAACTGCTCCTCGAGCTGGATGATCTGCCGGCTGAGTGGCGATTGGGAAATATGCAGCATTTCGGCTGCGCGCCCGACATTTCCGGTTTCGGCGACCGTGACGAAATAGCGGAGCTGGCGCAGGTCGAACATTTCTCCTCCAAGGCTCAAGTCCCTTTGGGTCTCAACTTTAGCCTAATCAGTCTTGGACTGTCTGACCAGCCAAAAGCGATAATCGGCCATCCCAACCAAAGGAGACCGCCATGCAGTTCTTTGCCCTTCTCGCTCGCAACACCGAAAAATTTACCGATGCCGATTTCGCTCCACTTCTGCCCGGCGAAGCCGAACAGCGGCGCACGCTCTACGCCGAAGGGGCGGTACGTCAGGTGTGGAACCGAGGCGACATCCCGGGCAGCGGCATGATGCTCGAGGCTGCTGATGATGCTGAGGTTCGCGGCCACCTCGCCACCTTGCCGTTGGTCAAGGCCGGCATGATGGACATTGCCGCAATCGTGCCCCTCAAGCCCTACCCCGGCTTCGGCCCGAAGCACTGACAGGGCACATCCGGGGGTGACGAAGGCGTCACCCCCGGATTGACACGGGGGATCGACAGACTGTGATCGGCTGTCAAGAAACCGTCACACGAAACCGGCTTCGCGCGTGCTAGGAATCAGTATCAGGCAGCCGCCGTGCGGCGCCATCTTCGGAACATGCGTCTGGCACCGCCCATGGACATCACTCTCGCCCCGGAAGGCACCGATCTGTCGCCCTACCTGCCCGACGAGCACGGACTGTTCTTCATCTATCACTTCACCGCTGAGGGCGTGCGAACCAGGGACGCCGCCGCCGCGCACTGGACATGGCGCAGCTACCAGCTTTCCGACATGCGGGCCCGCCACGAAATCGGCGCCGATCGGGCTTTGCCGGCACCGGTGCGTGAAGCTTTCCTGTCCGCCAGCCATGGCTGCCACATCGACCTCGAGGACGACTGGCTCTATGGCGATCTGCCGGACCTGCGCCATGACTATTCGGCGGAAGCGGGCGGGCTTGGCCATTTCCGCTTCGCGCTCAATGACACGATGCTGGTCGGCGCCCGCAAGCAACCGCTGCAGTCGGTCGACAACATCCGCAAGGCGATCGAGAATGGATCGCGCAAGTTCCGCTCGCCAGCCGAGTTGATCGAGGCTGTCGTCGGCCAGTCGTTCGATGGCATGGTGGCAGAACTCGCGGCACTCGGCGACAGTCTCGACGGCATCGAAGACCGTATCGTCTGCGACGCATGGCACAATGAACGGCAATCCCTGGTCGACGCGCGCCGGCATCTGGTGGTGATCCACAGGCAGATGGCGACGCTGACCAATCTGTTCCGTCACCTTGATCATTCGCACCGCAACGACCTGCCAGACAGCATCAACGACATGGCCGCGCGCCTTTCACACCGGGCGCAGACGCTGCACTATGACGGCGAGCAATTGCAGGCGCGCGCCCGGCTATTGCAGGACGAGCTTATGGCAAAGCTGACGACGCAGTCGAACCGGCTGCTGTACGTCCTGTCGGTAATGACGGCGGTGCTGTTGCCGATGACCATCATCTCAGGCCTGTTCGGCATGAACGTTGGGGGCCTGCCGCTGGTCGACACGCCAATGGGCTTTTGGGTGGTGACGGCTGTGTCGATGGTGATCGCGGGCGCGACCTATCTCTTTGTCAGGCGGCTCGGACAGATGTAGCACCCGCCGGCAGCTTTCACGCAGTGACGCGAAGATCCTCGATGATGGTGCCGGCGGCGGCCACTTCCGCTTCGTGATCGGGCTCGCGCCAGGTCTCGGCAAGCCCAGCCGCATGCCATTCGCGCATCGCCGGCAGAGCAAGCAACTGCGCCGGATACGCTGCAGCCGCACCTTCGAAGGAGAGCCCATAAGACTGTGCGCGGAACGCCACCGGGGCAAAGAAAGCATCTACTGCGGTGAAATGAGCGCCCGCCAGAAATGGTCCGCCGAAACGAGCAAGACCATCATTCCAGAGGTCGCCGAGGCGAAAGAGGTCCTGCTTCAGCGCATCGGACATCGGAAACGGCTCTACCCGCACGCCGCAACTCATCGGACAGGCGCTGCGCAATGCGGTGAAGCTCGAATGCATCTCGGCGGCGGCCGAGCGCGCCCAGGCGCGCGCCTTGGCTTCGACGGGCCACACGCCATGGTGGCGTTCGGCCAGATATTCGACGATGGCCAGCGAATCCCAGACCGCCCAGCCGTCGTCGACCAGGCACGGCACGCGGCCGCTCGGCGAGAAGGAACGGTACAGATCCCAGCTCGATCCGGTCGGGAATGGCGTCAGCCATTCCTCGAATGGGATATCCAGCGCGCGCATCAGCACCCAGGGCCGCAGCGACCATGAGGAATAATTTTTGTTGGCGATATGCAGCAGGTACATCGAACCCCCTTACCGTGCGGGCTGCGGCGCGGCGCGTCGCGCTGTCGTCAACATCGACCAGGAATAGACCGCCAAAGCCGCCCAGATCAGCGCAAAGGCGATGGCCTGGATGGTGCCGAAAGGCTCGTCGAAGATCAGAACGGCGATCAGGAACACCATGGTCGGCGCGATATATTGCATGATGCCGATGGTTGACAGCCGCAGCAGCTTGGCGCCGAAGGCGAACAGCAACAACGGCACCGATGTGACTGGACCGCAGCCGATCAGCAACGCCGTATCCGTGCCACTGCTGGATACGATGTGGTCCTGTCCGGTCGCGATGAGATAGACGATGTAGCCAAGTGCCGGCACCGACAGCAGAAGGACTTCGAGCAAAAATCCCTGGCTCGGGCCGATCGGCAGCGTCTTGCGGAAGAAGCCGTAGGCGGCGAAGGAAAACGCCAGTGCCAGCGACACCCAGGGCAGCTTGCCGCCTTCGATGGTCAGCACGGCGACGGCGACGGCCGCCAGCACCACCGCCGCGATCTGCAGCCGATCGAGCCGCTCGCCGAGCAGCAGCGCGCCGACAACGACGCTGACCAGGGGATTGATGTAGTAGCCGAGCGCGGTTTCGACGGTGCGGTCGACCGCGATCGCCCAGACATAGATGCCCCAGTTGACCGAGATCAGCGCCGCCGTCAGCGCGGCCATGGCGATGGTGCGCGGCGAACGCATCGCCGCCTTGAAATCCGCCGTGCGGCCGGCCCAGATCAGAACGGCGGCGGCGATCGGCACCGACCAGACGATGCGATGGGCAATGACTTCCGCGAGCGGCAGATGAGCGACCGCCTTCATGTAGAAGGGCAGCAATCCCCATAGCAGATAGGCGCCGAGCGCCAGCAGAAAGCCGCGCCGGGCCTTGGACTCTGCATCCAGGGTAATTGCTTCAGTGGCCATGGGCCACGCTATGGCCCAGTCACCTTGGCAAGACCATCGCAAAGTTCTGATGGATCAATGGACTTTCGCTGATGGTTCAACCCTATTCGGCGGCCACCAGTCCGGCCATCTCGCGGTTCTTCATCAGCTTGTAGACGATGGAATCCATCAGCGCCTGGAACGAGGCGTCGATGATGTTCTCGGAAACGCCCACCGTCCACCAGCGCGCGCCGGTGCCGTCATGCGATTCGATCAGAACGCGGGTGATCGCCTCGGTACCGCCATTGAGGATACGCACCTTGAAGTCGGCCAGCTCCATGTCGGCGATCTCGCTCTGGAATTTGCCGAGGTCCTTGCGCAGCGCGATGTCGAGCGCGTTGACCGGGCCATGCCCCTCGGCCACCGACATCTTCTCCTCGCCATCGACCACCACCTTGACGATCGCTTCGGAGACCGTCTTCAACTGGCCGTTGGCGTCGAAGCGGCGCTCGACCATGCAGCGGAACGAGGTGACGTTGAAGAATTCCGGCAGGCCGTGCAGCATCGTGCGGGCGAGGAGTTCGAAGCTGGCATCGGCGCCTTCATAGGCATAGCCCTCGGCCTCGCGCTCCTTGACCACGGATATCAGCGCGTCGAGCCGGTGATCGTCCTTCGGCACCTCAATGCCGCGTCGCCTCAGCTCGGCGAGGAAATTGGCCTTGCCGCCCTGGTCCGAGACCATGACACGGCGGCGGTTGCCGACCGTTTCGGGGGGGACGTGCTCATAGGTCGCCGGCTCCTTGGCGAGTGCGGAGGCATGAATGCCGGCCTTGGTGGCGAAGGCGGAAGCGCCGACATAGGGCGCTTGCGCCTCTGGCGCTCGGTTCAGGAGTTCGTCAAATGCGCGCGACAACCTGGAAATGCCTGTCAACGCCTCAGCCGAAATGCCAGTTTCGAAACGATCGGCGAAGGCCGGCTTTAGCGCCAGCGTCGGCACGATCGAGATCAAATTGGCGTTGCCGCAGCGCTCCCCGATGCCGTTGAGCGTGCCCTGGATCTGGCGCACGCCAGCCTCGACAGCGGCGAGGGAATTCGCCACGGCCTGGCCGGTGTCGTCATGGGCATGGATACCGAGATGATCGCCTGAAATGCCCGACGAAATAACCTTCTCGACGATGGCGCGGACTTCCGATGGCTGCGTGCCGCCATTGGTGTCGCACAGCACCACCCAGCGCGCCCCGGCATCATAGGCGGTCCTGGCGCAGGCCAGCGCGTAGTCGGGATTGGCCTTGATGCCATCGAAGAAATGCTCGCAGTCGACCAATGCCTCCTTGCCGGCGGCGATCGCCGCCTCGACGGAGGCCTTGATGGCGTCGAGGTTCTCCTCATTGGTGCAGCCGAGCGCGACACGGACGTGGTAGTCCCAGCTCTTGGCGACGAAGCAGATGGCATCCGACTTCGATTGCACAAGAGACGCTAGGCCGGGATCGTTGGACGCCGACACCCCTGCCCGCTTGGTCATGCCGAAGGCGACGAATTTGGCGCGCTCCGTGCGCTTCTCCTGGAAGAAGGCGGTGTCGGTCGGGTTGGCGCCGGGATAGCCGCCTTCGACATAGTCGAGGCCAAAAGCGTCAAGCAGTTTTGCGATGGCGATCTTGTCCTCGACGGAAAAGTCGATGCCCGGCGTCTGCTGGCCATCGCGCAATGTGGTGTCGAAGAGATAGAGGCGCTCGCGGGTCATGGTCATTTGCCTGCAAACTTGTCCGTCGCGCGGATCAGCCGGTCGAGGATACCCGGCTCCGAATAAGCATGGCCGGCGCCCTCGATCAGATGGAAATCCGCCTTTGGCCAGGCCTTGTGCAGCGCCCAGGCATAGCGCGCCGGGCATGGCATGTCGTAGCGGCCATGGACGATGGTGCCGGGGATGTCGCTCAGCCTGTGCGCGTCGCGCAGCAATTGTCCCTCTTCCAGCCAGCCGGCATGGACGAAATAGTGGTTCTCGATGCGGGCGAACGCGACGGCATAGTCGTCCTGCCCAAACGGACCGCTTGTCTCAGGCTCCGGCAACAGCGTGATCGTTTCGCCTTCCCACAGGCTCCAGGCGCGGGCCGCCTCGATCTGCGCCTTTCGATCCGTGCCGACCAGCCGCTTGCGATAGGCGGCCATCATGTCGCTGCGCTCGGCCTCCGGGATCGGCGCCAGGAAGCGCTCCCATTTGTCCGGGAACATTTCCGAGACGCCGAACTGATAGTACCATTCCAGTTCCGCACGCGTCAGCGTGTAGATGCCGCGCACCACCAGTTCGCTGACGCGTTCTGGATGGGTCTCGGCGTAGGCGAGCGCAAGCGTCGACCCCCAGGAGCCGCCGAACACCAGCCATTTGTCGAAGCCGGCCATTTCGCGCAGCCGTTCGATGTCGGCGACCAGGTGCCATGTCGTATTGGCTTCGAGCGAGGCGTTGGGCGTCGATTTTCCGCAGCCACGCTGGTCGAACAGGATGA
Source organism: Mesorhizobium sp. BR1-1-3 (assembly GCF_020165455.1). Classification (NCBI taxonomy): domain Bacteria; kingdom Pseudomonadati; phylum Pseudomonadota; class Alphaproteobacteria; order Hyphomicrobiales; family Phyllobacteriaceae; genus Mesorhizobium; species Mesorhizobium sp. BR1-1-3. Next base: position 480,248 of record NZ_JAIUIC010000004.1, on the reverse strand, counting down.
CATCGTAGAGCTTCGGGTCGAACAGCCGCCGGTGTTTTGGCGAAATGGTGCCGCCCGGCCCGCCATGCAGGAACACCGCCGGCTTGGCGCCTTTGGTGCCGGAACGCTCCCAGTAGACCTGGTGGCCGTCGCCGACATCGAGCATGCCGGAATCGAACGCCTCGATCTCGGGATAAAGCGTACGCAATTGACTGCTCATAGTTGTAAACCTTTGGTCGGCCAGTCCGGCGTTTCATGGTCTGGGTGCTGGAAGGAGATGATGGATTCCTGCCTGTTGTAATAATCAGGATCCTGGTGGACGGGCTGATCGAAGATCGTCTCCACCCAGGGCAACCGCGCGGCATAGTTGACCTGGATCTGCGGTGCCAGGTCCGAACGGTCGTCGAAGGCACCGATCGCGATTTCCAGCCCGCCGGGCTGCCGATATGTCAGCGGCGTGCCGCAGCGGGCGCAGAAACCACGATCGATGTTGACCGACGACTGGAAGTAACTCGGCTCTTCATGGGTCCATTCGACGCCATCTCTGGGCACCGTGACCAGCGCGCCGAAGAACGAGCCGAACTGCTTCTGGCACATGCGGCAATGGCAGATGGACGGACGGCCGAGCGCTCCATGAACGCGGAAGCGCACGGCGCCACACTGGCAGCCGCCGGTTCTTACCTGATCGGTCATGATCTTTCCTTTGGCGGCCATTGTTCGGTGTCGTGGTCGGGGTGCTGGTAGGAAACGAGATCGGCCAGATAGGAGGCCGACGACATGTCGGCCATGGTGTCCTCGCCCGGCAGTTGCGGGATCGAGTCGACATAGGGCAGCTTTGCCTCGATCCCCCATTGAATCAGCGGCACGATCTCCGCTGGATTGTCGAACGCACCGATGGCGAGGCCAACCCCGTCCGGCGCGGTGAAGGTCAGCGGCGTGCCGCAATCGGCGCAAAAACCGCGATCGACATGGTTGGACGAACGGAAGTATTTCGGCTCGCCGCGCGTCCAGTCGAGCCTGGCGCCACGCACCGAAACCAGCGGCGCGTAGAACGCGCCGAACGCCTTCTGGCACATGCGGCAATGGCAGACCGAAGCGTCGCCCAAAGCGCCTTCAACGCGAAAGCGCACCGCGCCGCACTGGCAGCCGCCGGTGTAGATCGGTCGGTTGTCGAGGCTCATCGCTGATCACTCCGGCGCATGGCAGACGGCCTCGACGTTGTTGCCGTCGGGATCGAGGACGAAGGCGCCATAGTAGTCCGGGTGATAGTGCGGGCGCAGGCCCGGCCCGCCATTGTCCTTGCCGCCGGCGGCAAGCGCCGCAGCATAGAAGGCTTCGACCTCGGCGCGGCTGCGCGCGGTGAAGGCGACGTGCTGATGGGCCTTCTGACCATCCTTGCCTTCCTGCAGCCAGAATACCGGCCGATCGCGACCGTAGCCACCGACCTTTTTACCGCCGGTGTACTCCAGCGGCACCATATACAACAGCGCGGCACCAAGCGGCGCCATCGCCTTGTCATAGAAAGCCTTCGAAGCGTCGAAATCGGCAACGTTGATGCCGAGATGATCGATCATCTTTTTACCTCCCAGGTGGTGATGCGTTCGCCTGTGACCGGATCCTTGCCGTCCTTCAACTGTATCCCTTGGGCCAGCAGGTCGTCGCGGATGCGGTCGGCTTCGGCCCAGTTCTTGGCGGCGATGAACGCGAGACGCTTGGCGATGGCCTTGCCGACGTGGCCTTCATCAACCTTCGCCGACGCGACGTCGAAGCCGAGGAACAGCAGCGACGCCTTCAGCGATGCAGCGGCATCGTTGCCGTCCATTGCCTCGCCGGCCAACTGGGTCAGGACCTGGAAGGCGGCATAGGTGGCGAGATCGTCCGACAAGGCGTCAATGATCTCCACGGGCACCTGTCCCGCCGCCGTCGGCGCGAGGTCGGCCCCCCGCTTCCATTTTCGCAGGGTGTTCTCGGCCTCTTCCAGCTTGCGCACGGAAAAGTCGATCGGCTCGCGATAATGCGTCATCAGCATCGCCAGCCGCAGCACCTCGCCCGGCCATTTGCGGCCGCCGAAGGTCTCGGTCTCCAGGAGTTCGTTGATCGAGTAGAAGTTGCCGAGGCTCTTCGACATTTTCTGCCCTTCGACCTGCAGGAAGCCGTTGTGCATCCAGATGTTGGCCATCATTTCGGTGCCATGGGCGCAACGCGACTGGGCGATCTCGTTTTCATGATGCGGGAAGATCAGGTCGAGGCCGCCGCCATGAATGTCGAAGACCTCGCCGAGATAGGCGGCCGACATCGCCGAGCACTCGATGTGCCAGCCCGGCCGACCCCTGCCCCATGGCGAATTCCAGCCCGGCTCCTCCGGTGACGACAACTTCCAGAGGACAAAATCGCCGGGATTTTTCTTATGCGCGTCGACGGCGACGCGAGCACCGGCCTGCTGCTCGTCGAGATTGCGCTTCGACAGCTGGCCGTAGTCGGGCATCGACGCCGTGTCGAACAGGACTTCGCCCGCAGCAACATAGGCATGGCCGCGTTCGATCAGGCTTTGAATCAAGGTGATCATGTCGACCTTGCCGTCGGCACGGGGCTCGACGAATTCGGTGGCGCGCGGCTCGACCGTCGGCGCCAGGCAGCCGAGAACCGCCACGTCGCTGTGGAACTGGTCGGCGGTCTTTTCGGTGACCCGCCTGATCGCCTCATTCAACGACAGCGTGCCGGAAGCGATCTCGCCGCCGAAATCGCGCAAAGCGCGCGCATTGATCTTGTCGTCTACGTCGGTGATGTTGCGCACATAGGTGACGTGCGTCTGCCCATAGAGATGGCGCAGCAAGCGGAACAGCACGTCGAAGACGATCACCGGCCTGGCATTGCCGATATGAGCAAAGTCGTAGACGGTCGGGCCGCAGACATACATGCGCACGTTCAGCGGATCGATCGGGACGAAATCCTCTTTCGTCCGCGTCAGCGTGTTGTAGAGGCGCAGGCCCTGCGATGCGTCGGACATTCGTGCCTTCCCGGTTCAGAACTCAATTCGACGAAGCCAGCCCTGCGCGAACGCAAATCAGGCTCCAGCCTGCTGGCCGGGGCGTTTGTCCAATCTGGGGAGAGATGAGGCGAAAACGTCCGGACCAGCGCGAGGCTAGCCAATAATGCAAATGCCACAAATGGCGAAAGACGTTTTCATGGGCGGCTTTATCGCCTTGGCTTGTGTTGCCGTCAAGTCGCAAGTTTCGGCAAAACCGTCGCTGGGTCACAGGTAATGATGCACTGAAACATTTTATTAAACATGTCGGCACAGTCATGAAACATTCGCCGGCTAGATCAGCAGGCGTCACGATTTGGTCAGAATCGGCCATCAAATGCAGACACGAAAATGTTACCAGGGAAGAGAGACATGCCCCGAACCAAGCAGGAAGCCAACCGCGCCAAGCAGCCGGCGCTGGCCAACCACTATCGCGCAATCGGCCCGGCCGCGATCGTCGCCGCCCTTCTCCATACCGCCAAGAAGAAAAAGCCGGCGCAGAAGATCGTTTCGCCCCGCGCTGCCTGAAGGGGTGTGCGACCGGCGCCAATGGCGCCAGAAATGAAGGCGCCGACGCGCGCGCCCTCTGCTAGAACAACCTCATCTGACTGTCGTCCGCGCCGGACTTCTGGCGCTTGACCTTCTCGGGCTCCGGCCCGATCTCGCCCCGCTCCTGAATCTCCGGTCCGGTGTTGGCGACCTTGTTGACGAGGTCGGAGACCGGAATTGCCTCGAAGAAATCGAGCTGTGCCGGTCGCAACAGATCGGCGACATCGCGCGGTTCGAGCGTGCGGCAATCCAGCCAACGTGTGAAATCCCTGGGATCGATCACCACCGGCATGCGGTCGTGGATATGCGCGATGTCGGCATTGGCGTTGATGGTCAGGATGGCGCCGGTGTCCATTTCCGAACCCCCCGGCTCGGCATAGGTCTCGATCAGCCCGGCGAAGGCAACCAACCCGCCATGCCTGGGGCGTATCCAGTAAGGCTGCCCCTTCTTGCCACCGGTTTGCCGCCATTCATAAAAGCCGGACGCCGGCACCAAAGCGCGGCGATGGCGCATGGCGGCCTTGAACGACGCCTTTTCGGCAGCCCCTTCGGAGCGCGCGTTGAACAGCAGCGGAAACTCGCGTGTATCCTTCACCCAGGTCGGGATCAGCCCCCAGCGCACCAGCATTGGCTGCCGGTCCGGCAGATTGGAGTCCGGCGCCTGCGGAGGGCCGGCGACCGCCATCAGGATCGGCTGCGTCGGGGCGATGTTGTAGCGCGCCGGGAAATCCTCAAGCCCCGCCACGTCCAGAAAGGCAGCGGTCTGATCCGGCGTCGCGGTCAAGGCGAAACGTCCGCACATGGTCGATTGATGCCCTTCGAAAGGTTCGGTTTCTGAAAGTGGCGATGGAACCTGCGTTGCGCAACCGCTAAAACTTGTCCACGCTGGCCGGTCCACAACTGACCGGCCTTCAGCCTGATTGGGAATCCATGAACGAAGCGCGCAAAATACTTCCGGCAGTCTCGGTCGCCGTCGTGCGGGCAGACACCGTGCTTCTGGTCAAGCGAGCCCGGCAACCGTCGCAAGGGCTCTATGCCTTTCCGGGCGGCAAGGTCGAACCTGGTGAGACGCTGGAGGCAGCGGCAGAGCGCGAACTTCAGGAAGAAACCGGTTTGCGTGCCACAAATTATCGCCCGCTGCGGGAAATCCACATCGACGGCCGGGATGACAGCCACCCGGTCGATTATCTCCTCACAGTCTTCGGCGCCGCCTATGCCGGCGGCGAGGCCGTGGCCAGCGATGATGCGGAGACGGCGGCCTTCTATACGCTCAGCGAGATGGCGGCGCTGCCGCTGGCAGGCTCGGTATTCGCGGTCGCCGAAGACTTGTTGGCCCCCGGCGGAAACGCCGGACTGCTGTCCTGAAATCAACTTGCGGGCGACAAATTGTTTCGCCACAAAGACTTATGCTGTTTAGCAGAGCCACGCAGCTGGTAGAGAAGGCTTATGAATCGTCCATCCATGCTCCTCGCCATGTGTCTTGCGGTCGGCGCGACCGTTTCGATACGGCCCGCGCTCAGCGCCGAGTCGCCGTTCGAGCCCGGGTTGATGCGGCTGGCGGAGGTTCTGGGCTCGCTGCATTTCCTGCGCAATCTGTGCGGCGAAAAGGGCGACCAGTGGCGTGTCGAGATGACAAAACTGCTCGATTCGGAAAATCCGGACGCCGAGCGGCGCGCCCGCTTCATTGCCAGCTTCAATCGCGGCTACCGCTCCTTCGGCGGCACCTATACGAGGTGCACGCCCTCGGCGACCGAAGCCATCAGCCGCTACATGAAGGAAGGCGAGACGCTGTCTCGCGATATCGCCTCGCGTTACGGCAACTAATGCATGTCGCCCAAAAGTGGCTGCGGTTTTGGGAGAACGATACGCATAAAAACGAAAACCTAAAGCGCCTCGCCTGAATCCGTTCAAACGCGGCGCGCTTTAGGCACTCGCTCATCGACAACTATCCGAACCATTGCTGGGTACAGCCGATATATCGGCTTGTGCCAGGCGATATCTTGGTGCAATCCTCATGTTGCACTTCTGCAACAGTATTAACGAAACCTTACCGCGCGAAAGCGGAATTAACTCAAACTGAAGGTTTTCGCCCCGCAGGCCGCCCCAATCGGCTAAGTTTGACTCGAACTGAACGCAGCTTCGCACAAGGCAATCGGGCTTTGTAAAAGACGATCAAAAAAATGTCGTATTTACAAATACTTAATTGTCCCTGCGTGTGAAATGAACAGATCAGGCCTGATCCACATCAATGGATCGCAGCTTGAAAGGGTGGACATTCGCTTATGGAACATGGTGTCAACGACATCGACGCGCTGGTCAGGGAAGAAAAACGCTTGACCGCCGTGGAAAGCCACAGCGAGGCCTGGGCGGAAGGTCTCTCCGCCGGGATAGAGCCCGAGATCATTGCCGAAGCAGCGCTCGAAACAGCCTTCGGCGAGATGTTGCGTGCCAATGGCGAGACCTCGGCCCTTGCCCTGCTCGACCGGATGCGTGAAAAGGTGATTGCTGGCGCCTTCGAACCTGAACGGCTGCGGCACTGAACCGACGTCCGGTTCTTTGACGGCAATATGCCGCTCGGGCGTCATGCCCGTAAGCAGGGAGAAACGGGCAGTGAGTTTTTCGATGTCAGGCAAGCCGCGTGGCTTGGTCCTTCGCATCTCTTTCGCCGCTTGCTGTGCCGCGATTCCCCTGGTTGTGTGTCTCGCGAGCAGCCCCGCCTATGCGCTGAGCGAAATCAAGCGCGAAGAGCTCCCCCCGACGGTCACGCCGCCGGCCGACGACATGTCGCCCCCCGGAAGCACCGTGCCAATGCCCAACCCGGTCGGGACGCCGCCGCCGTCTAGCCAGCCGACTGCTCCTGCCGAAGCCGAGCCGGACAGTCCGGCGGATGGCGGCGTGACCAGGCCACGCGTCGATCCGGACACGCCGGTGCCCGAGGTCATCTACGATCTCGGCAAGCTGCCGGAACCAGTGCGGCGCATGCATGATTTGATCGTCGAAGCCTGCAAGGGCGGCGATATCGAAAAGTTGCGGCCGTTGATCGGCACGGGCGACAACACAACGCAATTGTCCCTAACCGACATTGATGGCGATGCCGTCGCTTTCCTCAAGGGCCTCTCGGGCGACCCGGACGGCCAGGAAATCCTGGCCATCCTGGAGGAGGTGCTTGATGCCGGCTACGTCCACCTCGATGCCGGCACGCCACAAGAGCTCTATGTGTGGCCGTATTTCTTCGCCCTACCGCTGGACAAGCTGGACGCCAAGCAGCGGGTCGAACTGTTCAAGATCGTCACCGCTGGCGATTTCGACGACATGAAGCAGTTCGGCGCCTATATTTTCTATCGCGTCGGTATCACCCCTAGCGGACAGTGGTCATTCTTCGTCGCCGGGGATTGAGAGCGGCTCTTCCCACCCACGGGGGTAGGGAGCCTAGCGGGGCAATGCCTCAGAAAACTCCACCGCCCTACCCTGGCTTGGCGTGGCGATCTCGCCTTCCCACATCACGCGGCGGCCGCGAATGACGGTGCCGACCGGCCAGCCGACCACTTCTCTCCCGTCATAAGGCGTCCAGCCGGCTTTCGAGCCGGCCTGCGCATTGGTGATGGTCTGGCGCCGCTTCATATCGACGATGGTGAAGTCGGCCTCGTAGCCGGCAGCGATGCGGCCCTTTCTCGCCATGCCGAAGATCCGCTGCGGGCCGTGGCTAGACAGGTCGACAAAGCGCTGCAAGGTCAGCCGGCCGGCATTGACGTGGTCGAGCATGATCGGCACCAGCGTCTGCACGCCGGTCATCCCCGACGGTGAGGCCGGATAGGGCTTTGCCTTCTCGGCCAGCGTGTGCGGCGCGTGGTCGGAGCCGAGCACATCGACGATGCCTTGCGCAATGCCATGCCAGACGCCATCGCGATGGCGCGCGGCACGCACCGGCGGGTTCATCTGGATCAGCGTGCCAAGCCTGAGATAGTCGTCGGCGCTCAGCGTCAAATGATGTGGCGTCGCCTCGCAGGTCGCGACATCCTTGTGTTGTTCGAGGAACACAATCTCCTCGGCGGTCGAGATGTGTAGAACATGGATGCGGGCACGGGCGTTTCGCGCAATGCGTACCAGCCGTTCGGTACAGCGCAAGGCGGCGATCTCGTCGCGCCAGACAGGGTGCGATGCCGGGTCGCCTTCGATGCGTTCGCCAAGGCGCTCGCGCAGCCGGAATTCGTCTTCCGAATGAAAGGCGGCGCGCCGGCGCGTGTTTCTCAGGATCGACGCCACGCCCTCGTCATCCTCGACCAGCAGGTCGCCAGTGGACGAGCCCATGAAAACCTTGATCCCGGCCGCACCCGGCAGCCGCTCAAGCTCGCCGACATCCCCGGCATTCTCGCGGGTGCCGCCGACCCAGAAGGCGAAATCGCAATGCATGCGCCCCGTGCCGCGTCGGACCTTGTCGGCAAGCGCTGCCTCGCTGGTGGTCAGCGGATTGGTGTTGGGCATCTCGAACACGGCGGTGACGCCGCCAAGCACGGCAGCGCGCGAACCCGTTTCCAAATCTTCCTTGTGCTCCAGTCCCGGCTCGCGAAAATGCACCTGGCTGTCGACGACACCCGGCAGGACATGCAGGCCGCGGCAGTCGATCGTCTCGCCGGCCGAGGCCTGGCGGAGATCGCCGATGGCAGCGATGCGCCCGTCCTTCACGCCGATGTCGCGGGCCCCTTCGCCGTCATGGTTGACCACTGTGCCGCCTGTCAGGATGAGGTCGTAGATCATGGCCATGCTCTCTTGCGGGGGGAGTGCCAGCGGCTTACGTAAAGGCCGACCATTTTGCAAGATCAGGTTGCTTTTCCGCCCATGCCCTGTGCCCAGCTCAAAGACCGCGCCCTCATTTCCGTATCAGGTGCGGATGCCGAGCATTTTTTGCAGAACATCCTGACCACCGATCTCGACATCCTGGCTCCCGGCGAAGCCAAACCCGGTGCGCTGCTGACGCCGCAAGGCAAGATCCTGTTCGATTTCCTGATCTCCCGCACCGGCGAGAATGCATTCCGGCTCGAATGCCGTGCCGACATATCGGACGATTTCGTACGCCGGCTGACGCTCTACAAACTGCGCGCCAAGGTCGAGATTGCCAAATCCGATCAGGCGTTTGTCACCGTCGCGTGGGGACATGAATCAACACCCTCACAATCTGATTCAACGGCGGCCGCCGACACACGCTTTCCGAAGGGTGCCGTCACGCGTTCCTATGGCGAAACGGATGAGCGCGGCGATCTTGCCGCGTGGCAAGCCTTCCGCATTGTCGGCGGCATTGCCGAAAGCGGCAGCGACTACCAACTCGGAGACGCCTTCCCCCACGATGTGCTGCTGGACGAAACCGGCGGCATCGGCTTCAAGAAGGGCTGCTATGTCGGCCAGGAGGTCGTCTCGCGCATGCAGCATCGCGGCACGGCCAGGCGGCGCGTGCTGATTGCATCGGCCGACAGGCCCCTGCCCGCGCCCGGCACCGAACTGACCGTCGCAGGCAGGCCGGTTGGCACGCTCGGCTCGACCGTAGACACGACCGGTCTGGCCATTGCGCGCATCGACCGGGTCAAGGCGGCGCTCGATGCCGGCCAGCCGATCATGGCCGGGGACGTTCCGGTAACGCTGGCCATTCCCGGTTGGGCAAAATTCGCCTTCCCGCAGGAAGCCGTCAGCGCGGAGGAGGCCTGATGGCGGCCGACCGCGTCGGCGCGCCGGCACGCGCCTGGCAGCGCATGCTGTCGGGCCGCCGGCTCGATTTGCTCGACCCCTCGCCGCTCGACATCGAGATTTCGGACATTGCGCACGGGCTCGCCCGCGTTGCCCGCTGGAACGGCCAGACCAGCGGCGAGCATGCGTTTTCGGTCGCCCAGCACTCGCTGCTGGTCGAAGCGCTGTTCTGCGACCTGGTGCCCGAGGCTTCGGCCGACGCCCGGCTGGCGGCCCTGCTGCACGACGCCCCCGAATATGTCATCGGCGACATGATCTCGCCGTTCAAATCGGTGATGGGCGGCAGCTACAAGGATTGTGAGTTACGGCTGCAGCGCGCCATCCATCTGCGCTTCTCGCTGCCTCCGGAACCAAGTGCTGCGCTGCGCAAGGAGATCAAGCGCGCCGACCAGATCGCCGCCTATTTCGAGGCAACGCTGCTCGCCGGCTTTTCGACCGCCGAGGCGACCGAGTTCTTCGGCCGTCCGCGCGGCTTCAATGCCGACCGCTTCGATTTCACGCCACGTTCGGTGACCTGGGCGCAGAACGCGTTTCTGAAACGGTTTTCGGCGATCGAGACGTCGCGGCATCAGGTTTCGGCGACCGCAATCGGCTAAAGCGCGTCGCGCTGAAACGGATTCACGCGACGCGCTTTAGGTCTTTGTTTTTATGCATGTCATTCCCCCAAAACCGAGGTCACTTTTGGGCGACATGCATTAAAACGCTAAATTAACCAGCGGCGACCACAGTAGCTTGTTCGATCACGGTCCGCAGGCGCGCTCATGCCCGTCGCTGATGCCAAGGATGGTTCGGCCGTCCCGAAACGGGAGGCCGAAGGCATGGACCGCTCCCGCCACATGGAAGACGAACTGCGGGAGCAGAACCAACGCTTTTCGGCTGCGGTCGAGAACATGTCGCACGGCCTGTGCATGTTCGACGCCGACGAGCGGATGATCATCTGCAACGGCAACTACCTACACATCTTTTGCCTCGACGCCAGGGTGATAAGGCCCGGCATCCGGTTCCTCGACATTCTGCGCCACAGCGTCGATATCGGCGTCGCCTCGCAAACCGCCGACGAACTCTACGCCATCCGCAAGCCTTATATCGATCAGGCAAAGCCCTCGACCTACGAAGAAACACTGTCGGACGGCCGCATCGTCAGCATCTCGCACCGCCCTCTGGCTCTGGGCGGCTGGGTTTCGATCTATGAAGACATCACCGAGCAGCGCCGCGCGCAAGAGGATCTCAAGGAGCAGCACCGCCGCTTCGACGCAGCGCTCGCCAACATGTCGCAAGGCTTGCTGATGTATGACGCCGACGGCAAGATGATCGTGCGCAACCGGCGTTTTCTGGAGCTCTACAAGGTCACCCCAGCGGACTTTCCGCTTGGAACGACGCACCGCGACGCGCTCGAACGGTTGCTGGAACTCGGCATCTATACGAAGATCGATGTCGACAGCGAAGTCGCCAAGACCGAAGCCTGTCTGGCGGCGGCAAAAATGCATTCGGCCTATCGGCATCTTACCGACGGCAGGACGGTTTTGGTCACACGTCGGCCGATGGATGGCGGCGGCTGGGTGGTGACCTTCGACGACGTCACCGAACGTCGCCGCACCGAAGAGCGCATGACCCATCTTGCGCATCACGACACGCTGACGGGATTGCCCAACCGCTCGATGTTTCGCGAACGGCTCGACCTTGCGCTGGAGGACACGGCGGCCACGCCGCTGGCGATCTTCTCGCTCGATCTCGATCGCTTCAAGGCAGTCAACGACACCTGGGGACATCCGGCCGGCGACTGGCTGCTGAAGAGCGTGGCCGAGCGGCTGCAGCGCTGCCTGCATAATGAAAACGACGTCGTTGCCCGCTTCGGCGGCGACGAGTTCGTCATCATCCAGGTCAATTTCAAGGGCATTGCCAGTGCTGAAAAACTCGCGAAGCGCATCGTCGAGACAATCGGAAAACCGTTCCGTGACAAGAGCCGCGAGATGCATATCGGCATCAGCCTGGGCATCGCGGTTTTCCCCGACGACGGCGGAGATGCCGACACGCTGCTGAGGAACGCCGATACAGCGCTTTACCGGGCGAAGAGCGAAGGCCGCAATCTGTATCGGTTCTTCGAACCCGGAATGGACGCAATGGTACAGGCACGGCGTGCGTTGGAGGTCGACCTCGGGACCGCACTGTCGCGCCAGGAATTCGACCTCGATTTCCAACCCATCATGAACATCGCCTCCGGCGAGATCGTCGGCGCGGAAGCCTTGATGCGCTGGCATTCCCCAGAACGTGGCATGGTGGCGCCGGACAGCTTCATTCCGGTCGCCGAAGAAACCGGATTGATCGTGCCGCTTGGAGAATGGGCGCTGAGGAAAGCCTGCACGGCGGCGGCACGCTGGCCCGCCGGCCTGCGCGTGGCGGTCAATGTCTCGGCCGTGCAACTTAAAAGCGGCAGCTTCGCCCGCAGCGTCATCTCGGCGCTGGCTTTCTCCGGCGTGCCAGCCGGTCGGTTGGAACTGGAGATCACCGAAACCGTGCTGATGGACGAAAGCGAGGTGGTGCTAAGGACGCTGCGGCAGTTGCGCGAACTCGGCATCCGCATCGCGCTGGACGATTTCGGCACCGGCTATTCGTCGCTCGGCTACCTCAGGCGTTTTCCTGTCGACAAGATCAAGATCGACCGTTCGTTCATCCACGACCTCGGCAATCGCGACACCGCGGCGATCGTTCGCACCGTCATCGGGCTGGGTGCCGAGCTTGGCATCACTGTCACCGCCGAGGGGGTCGAGACCGAGGTGCAACTCGACATCCTGCGCAGCAATGGCTGCACCGAGGCGCAGGGCTTTCTGATCGGCGCGCCGTCAAAGGCGGCCGAGATCCAGCGTCTGTTGAGATCCCGGGCGCCGCACAGCCAGACCGGCTAGGCCGGCCATCGTCAATGCAGCGTCTCGATGTACTTTTCGTGGAAGCTGACATAGCCGGGCTCGACCACCTTGAGATGCCGCTCGATCAGCGCATGAAACCGCGGCAGTTGATGAAACGGCACGCCGGGATAGGCATGATGCTCGGCATGGAACGGCATGTTCCACGCCAGCTTGCGGACCAGCCAGTTGGTCAATGTGGTCCTGGTGTTCTCCAGCATGTTGGCGACGAACGGACAGCGACCATGCTCGGCCAAGAGATAGAGGCGCAGAAACGGCTGCCCCAACAGAGCGGGCAAAATCCAGACATAGACAAGCACCGAGAGCCGGAAATAGACGGCCAGCAGAAGGAGCACGGCATAAAAGGCAATCATGGCGCGTGCCTCGATGCGCACCTTGTCATAGCCCTTTGGCGGAACGTAGCTTTCGCGACCACGATCCGCGGCGTTGGCATAAAGCGTCTTGATGTGGCCCCACCATAACGGGATGCCGGATATGTGGACGAGGTATTGCCGCCATGTCTCCGGCTTGGGGAACGCCAGTTCCGGGTCATTGTCGGGATCTTGCGTGTATCGATGGTGGGCAAAGTGGAAGTAGCGGAACCAGTCCGCCGGCAGCGCGATCGCCAGGCTGCACACCCGCGCCACGACATCGTTCAGCCGCTGCGCCTCAAAGGCCGTGCGATGAACCGTCTCGTGCAGCAGCGTGAACAGGAACACGATGAGGAGACCTTGCGGCAGCATCAGCAGCGGCCAGAACGGCACTTTGGCGGCGATCAGCGATCCGAGGATCACGATCGCACCCCAATGAGCGGCAAGCTGAACGAGGCCCGCGGCATCAGACTTGGCGGTCAGCCGGTTGCGCTCCTCCTGCGTCAACGATGAAATTACGTCGCGATGATCCACGGGCTTCGATCCAGGCTGGGATTTGATAGAATCCACTGTAGCGCATGAAAAACCTTTCCAAAAATGACGATTTCTGCGATTTAGATAAGCTGAACTTATCTATTCGGTGATCATGGCCGTACTTCCCTCTCTCAAAGGACTTCAGGCTTTCGAGGCTGCGGCCCGTACAGGCAGCTTTGCGGGGGCGGCGGAAGAGCTTTCTGTATCCGCCGCCGCCGTCAGCCAGCTCATCCGCACCGTCGAGGAGCAGATGGACCGCAAGCTGTTCCATCGCGTCAACCGGCGCGCCGTCCTCACCGAGGCCGGCGTCGAGATGCTGCCCAGGCTGACCATGGCCTTCCAGGAGATCGGCAGCGTCGCGCGCCAGCTGGGCGGCGATGCGTTCCGCCCGCGCCTCGTGGTGTCGGTGCCGCCATCCATGGCCATGGGTTGGCTTTCGCAGCGTCTCACTGGTTTTGTCTCAAGCCATGGCGCCGTCGACATATCGCTCAGAGGCGAGGATGACCCGGTGCCGTTCGACCGTGAGTTGATCGACATCAGGCTCACTTATGGGCCGCATTATCGCGAGCACCCGACCGAGGATATCGTCCAGGACGCGGTCTATCCCGTGTGTGCACCCGGGCTGGCCGACACGATCAAACCCGAAGGCCTCGCCAGCCTGCCGCTTATCCATACCGGCTGGGGACCGACCGGTGCGTCCTTTCCGTCGTGGCACAACTGGTTCGAGGCGGCCGGCATCGAACCCGGCCGGGCAGCGCAGCGCGGGCTCTCGGCCACTCGTCGCGCGCGGCACTCGACCTTGCCATTTCGGGATTGGGCGTGGCGCTGGCGCAAGGGATCTACTGTGCCGAGGCGCTGGAGGACGGCCTACTTGTCAGGCCCCTCGCCCAGATGGTCGAGCTGCGCCAGCCCTATTGCCTGACGATCCCGGAGCGCAGCGCCAGACGCGATGTCGTGGACGCGTTTCGCCAGTGGCTGATCGACGAGTGCCGGCGCGCAGTCGGCTCGCCGGCACTGCGTTGACGTGACACGCGGCAATGGTCAGAGGTGCCCGCTCAATGCCTCAGCCATGTCCTTGTTTGTCGCCACGGGGATGATCTCGAATTCCACCAGATCCGCCCATTCGATGACCCAACGCTGCAGCAGCGTGACGTCATCGGCCTCCACCAGCAGGAAGCAGCGGCTCATGTCCGCCGCGATCCAGCTGTGGTGGACGAGCAGCTCGTCCGGTTTCAGGCGGCCGCGGTCGCGAAAGCGGCGATAGATCTCCTTGCGATCACAGCCGGTGAAGTCCTCGATCACGATAAATTGCATGTCCTACCCCCCGATCAAATTACCGCCCCGGCCGGTCCAATCGCTCCAGGAACCACTGCGTCAGCCGCACCCAGACCTCGTCCTTCTCACCGGAATCCTCCCAGCCATGGTCGAGGTTGGGATTGTCATTCACCTCGATGACGAAGACGCCGTCCTTGGTCTCCTTGAGGTCGACGCCATAGAGCCCGTCGCCGATGCAGCGCGCCGCCTTCACTGCCGTCTCGACGACATGCGCCGGCGTTTCCTTCAGCGTGAAGGTCTTGATGCCGCCCTGGTCGGGCTTGCCGTTGGCCTTGTGGTTGACGATCTGCCAGTGCTTCTTGGCCATCAGATAGTGCACGGCAAACAGCGGCTGGCCGCCGAGCACGCCGACACGCCAGTCATATTCGGTCGGAATGAATTTCTGCGCGATCAGAAGGTCGGAATCCTCCAGCCATTCGGTGGCGAGCGTCTTCAGTTCCTCGACGTTGGCGCATTTCTTGACGCCGCGCGAGAACGACGAATCCGGGATCTTCAGCACCAGCGGAAAGCCCAGCGTCTGCGCCGCCAGTTCGAGATCCGAGGTGCCGGCGATCATCACCGTCGGCGGCACCGGCACCTTGTTGTAGGCCATCAGCTCGTTGAGATAGACCTTGTTGGTGCAGCGGATCATCGACAGTGGATCGTCGATCACCGGCATGCCTTCCTGCTGGGCGCGGCGGGCGAAACGATAGGTGTGGTTGGAGATCGAGGTGGTCTCGCGGATGAACAGCGCGTCGTAATTGGCGAGCTTGGCCAGGTCCCGCTTGGTGATCGGCTCGATTTCGACGCCCATCTTCTCGGCGATCTTGGCCCAATAGCGCAGCGACGAGATCTCCGAGGGCGGCAATTCCTCATGCGGGTCGACCAGCGTGGCGAAGGTGTAGCGCGCCGGCGTACGGCCCTTGGTGTCGCGCCACTCCCGGTTGGTGTAGGTTTCCAGGCACTGGATGAAGCTTTTTTCCTCGTCCTCAGTCATCCGCGCCAATGGATGAAAGCCGATCTTGCGGATCGAGGCCCATTCGGCGCTGTCCTTGATGTGGACTTCGAGCGCCGGTGCGCGGAACCAATCGAACAACAGCTTGGCGAAACGGTCCCAGATTTTTGACGGCCCGATGCCGAAGAAGATGCAGACCTTTTGCGGAAAGGCGCCACCAAGATCCTTGCGGCATTTGTTGAGCGCCAGTTCCAGTTCCGGCAGCGCGTGCTCATAGAGCTTGCGTTCCGACAGGTCGATCATCGTCTCGACGGTCGGGATCACCTTGTGGCCGCGCGAGCTTGCCAGCAGCGAGGCATAGTAGCCGCGGCTCTGGTAGGCGTAATTGTTCGACAGGTTGATGACCTTCGGCCGCTGGCCGCGAAACAATGACGGATGCGCGAGATAGTCGCGATTGGTGATGATCTTGTGCGGTGTCGCCACCTGGTCGAGATCGCTCTGCCTGCCGGTAAGGATGACCCAGGTCATTGTCTGTCACGCTTTCCCAGAGTGATGGCGGCACGCAGTCCATCGCGACCGAACTGCGCCATGTTCATGAAGATGCCGTAAGGCACGGGAATGTTGGCTGCATCAAGGATGGTCTCCTGCCTTTCATCCTCGACCCAAGGGTCGTGGATCAGGATATGGTCGCCGTCATCGCCGATCGCCAGCACCCAGTGCGGCACCTTCTTGCCGAACATCAGGAAGCCGCTGATCAGCACCAGCACCAGCTTTCCCCCAGCGATCGCAGCGCGGATATCGTCGATTGTGAATGCACGGTAATTCACCGGGATGCCGTAAAGTTCCGCGCGTCGGCGAAAGTCGACCTGCGCCAGTTCCATTACCCTGCGCTTGTCCTCGCTGCGCACCGATTGCAGGAACAGCGCGCCATAGAAGGAGACGTAGATCTCCACCGCGAGCCCGCTCTCGTAGCCCGAGACAGCGAGGCCGAACGGCTCGCAACCGCCGGGACCCGACATCATGAAGACGGTCGTCGCTTCACGCCACAGGCGGATTTCCATGACCGGATCCGGCACGAAGCCGCGATCGAAATTGGCCATCGCCATCATGAGGCAGCACGGACCGCAGGTGAATTCGCAGGTCTGCTGGTAGAACGGCACCTTGGTGGCGATCGGAATGTCGCCACGCAAGGTTTTTTCGTAGCGAAGTGCCGTTTCGCCATCCTCATAGTAGCCGGGCTCACGCCCGATCTTGCGATAACCGGCCCGTTCGTAGATGCGGATCGCGCGGCTGTTGTCTTCGCGAACTTCGAGACGCAGCATCATGCGGTCGTGCTCGAAGGCGGCATCTTCGGCGGATCCGAGCAGGATGCGGCCGACACCCAGCCCGCCGAAAAACGGACTGGTCGCAATCGAGTAGAGGCGCGCCACGCCGCTGCCTTTGCGAAACAGCACGATCGCATAACCGGCCACGCGGCCGTCGACTTCGGCGACCAGCGTCTCGGCGGTTTCACGCTCGATGAACAGTCGGAAGGAGCGGCGGGAAATACGGTCGCTTGAGAAAACAGCTTTCTCGATGGCGGCGAGATCATCGACGTCAGACGCGCGGGCCGTGCGGATCTCGGCAGGCATGCGGCTTCAGAAAACCTCGATTGGTGGTGGAAATGGCCCTACTCGAACACGTCCATGACGCCAACCAGGGCGTTGGGAAAACCGGCGTCCACCTGGGCGCACGAAGTCCGCTCCACCACCTTGAATCTTCGCCTCGTTTTTCCAAAAACCGTTTCCGATTTTCGGGGCGATGCGACGGCATTCATCAAGCGCTATCGCACCTCGATTAGGGCCGAATTGTGACAAATCCGACGCCGATCCGACGGGCGCAAAAGGTCCTTCGGCCGGATCGGCATTCGCGGATCGACGGCACCGGCAAAAGCGGTGCCGTTCAGCTTGCCAGCCCGTTTACAAGTTGCGTGTAGGCGTTCCTGGCGACCTCGTTCAGCCGCTCGCGCGGCAAGGAGCCGACGACGGCGCAGCCATAGCCCTTGTCCAGCCAGTAGACGGCCTCGGGTCCGTCTTGCGTGGCGGCGTAGGTGCCCTTGGCATTCTCCGTCGATTCCGTGGTGACGAACAGCGATATACGCTGCCCATTGCCGTCCTCGTAAAGCAGCATGGCGGCCTTGCTCTCGCCTGCCGGAAGCAACCGGCCGCCGACCAACTGGAAACCGTTCGCGGTCAAGTCGGGTGCCACCAGCTTCAGCCCTACCCGGTTGGACAGCCAGGTCTGCAGATGGTCCTTGTCGCTGGCCGGAACCTCGACGGCATGCCGCTTTTCGGCGGCATAGATGACATGGGCCGCGATTGCCTGCTCGGCCAGCCGATCTTCCGCCGGGTCCTCCTGCCCGATGCCGTCGACGCCGGCAAGGTAGCCACCAAGCCCGCCGGCGACCAAAAGCACGGCGGCAGCAGCGGCAAGCCACCAGCGCGAGCGTGGCACAGCTGCCTTGACCGGCGCCTCGCCAAGCACGACCTTGCGCAACCGCGCAGGCATGGCTTCGTCCAGCACCCCGGCGAAGGCGGCCTGCAGCGCCGCCCGGTCGGCGGTGAAACGGGCGCTCCTGGCCTTCATCTCGGGATTGGCGTCGAGCCAGGCGTCGTAAGCGGCGCGCTCGTCTGCAGGCAGCTCGCCATCGAGCGCCATGTGGATGTCCCGTTCGGAAAAGTCGCGGCGGATCATTTCTCGACGATCCTTATCGCGCGGCGACGCGCCGTATCGTCCAGCAACCCGCGCAATTCCTCACGTCCGCGCGCAATGCGCGACATCAGCGTGCCAGCGGGGACGCCCAGAATGTTGGCGGCTTCGGCATAGGAAAAACCTTCGATGGCAACCATGACAAGAGCTGCGCGTCGATCGGGGCTGATCGCCTGCAACGCGTCGATGATCTCGCGCGAGGCGATACTCTCCACCTGCTCTGCCGGCTGGGCAACGGCCTCGCCCGCCTCCAGCGGCAACATCGCCGCCTCGCCGCGGCGGTTCACCTTGCGCATCTGGTCGATGAACAAATGATGCATGATCGTAAACAGCCACCTCCGGGGGCTTTCTCCTGTCTGCCAGTTGTCGAGCCGCACAAGCGCCCGCTCGAGGCAATCCTGGACAAGGTCGTCGGCAGCGTCGCGGTCGCGCAAAAGCGAGCGTGCGTAACGGCGCAGGCGCGGTATTTCGCCAAGGATTGCTGCCTTCTTTTCGTCCATGACCGCTGGTTTCGAGGTCGCCCTTGTTGATCTGGATTGAACGCGCCTTCCGGGCGCGGCGCAAGCGGCCAGCGCGAAGCGGTCTCCCGCCCCGGTCACCCAAGCAATGAGATAACGAGCCCATTGGCCGATTTATTCCCGGTCGGGGTGAATCTTATTGTTCTTGCTTGCCTTTATCCGTTTTCCCTCGCCGCCCGTGTCAAAAGCCGCTGATAGAACAGGCCGATACCGATCAGAACCGCGCCGAGGCCGATGAAGGATAGCGCCCGGAGTACGCCTTCCAACTCCGACATGTCGAATATGAAGACCTTCAGCACGGCGATCGCGATCAGCGCGGCCGAAGCGATGCGCAGCACCTGCGATTTCAGCCAGACGCCAGCTGAGAGCAGCGCAACGCCAATCACCAGCCAGAGCGCCGAATAGGTGTAGGTTTCCAACTGGCCGAGGCCGCTCCACAGGCCGATGAATTCGCCCTTGAACAGGCGCCTCACCGACAGCGTGGCATAGGCGAAGGCAAGCGCGGCAGCCACCACGGCCAGCATCTGCGCATACCATTTTGGCCGCTTGTCCCTGGCGTAGAGCGCCAGTCCCCCGGCGGCGACCGCCGGCAGGAGATAGGCGAGGAACAACAGGTTGAACACCGGGATACGGCCGGTCGATTCGTCGGTAAGCAAAGGATTCAGCACCACGAAATGCCTGACAACGATGAAAGCGACCGAGGCCACACCGGCGGCCATCGAACCATAGCGCAGCACCGAGCTTGGCGAGCGCATGTCGATGGCGACCAGGATGGCGCCGGCGCCGATGGCGATCAGGGTGTAGATCGACTGTTCGGCGAGCGTCATGGCACCCGTGTCGATGACGCCGCCATGCATGGCGTGGCGCACCAGCATGGCGAGCGTGAGCAGCGCAAACAGCGCCGCCGCCGCTTCCATGGCAAGGCGCGGCCGGCCATTCGTTGTGCGCGCAAGCTGCCAGGCGGCAAAGCCGAAGGCCAGTGCGGGCACGCCGTAGCCCGGCAGCAGCCAGTTGAACACCGGCGTCGTCGACAGGAACCCGGCGCCGACAATGGTCGGGTCGAAGGCGACACGGCCAAGCACCGCGATCACCGCGCCGACCGAAATCCAGCCGAGCACCGGATAGGAGCGCCAGCGCGTGGCCAGCGCCGGCACGATGGCCGCCGCACCGAGCAGGATGGTGGTCCAGCCGGAATCGAAAGCCATATGCATGAGCAGGAGCCCGGCGATGGCCGCGCCGCCCAGGGCAAACGAGACCGCGACACCGCCCTTGAGCGGCGGCTCCTCGGCCCGCGCGATCCACTCGCCGCCGGCGGCGAAAATGACGACCAACAGTGCCGCTGCGGCGGCGTAGACAGGGTCACGGTCGAGATTGCCGAAAGTGAACCAGAGCGCCAGCAGGACGACCAGCGGGACGTTGACGCCCCACGCCGCCCATGAGGCCGCACGTATCTGTGTCCCAGCGGCGAACCGGCGCGCGGCCCAGAAGCCGGCGCCGATGAAGACCAGGCCGAGTGCGATGCCGATGCGCAAGGTCAGCGCGTTGGACGTGGCCACCGGCAGTCCGTCGACGCCCAGGGCGCCGCCCGAAAAATCGGAAGCGATCGAGGTTGGCGGGATAATGCCGAGATAGATCAGCACCGTGACCAGTCCCGCGGCATAGAGGAGCGGCAGCGCCAGCGGACGATAAAGCGTGACCGCCACCATCGCGGCGATCACCACCGCGCCCGGCAAGGCATAGCCGGCGGCAGCAAAGGCCGGGTCTACCGACAGGCCCAGTGCCGAGAATGCGACGAACAGGCCAGGCACGATGGACGGCCAGTCGAAAGCCCTGTCTGGCGTGGTTTCGTCGCCACGGCGAGCGAGCCAGACAAGGGCGAGCACGGCCAGCGTGACGGCGTCGATGAGCAGGATCGCAGAGAGGTTCGCCCCCGGCGCATCGGTCATATAGAGGATGGTCCAGGCACCGGTGCCGAAAAAGGCAGCCGCCATCAGCAATTTCCAGTCGCGCATGCGGGCGATGACGCCGCTCGCTGCGAGC
Organism: Mesorhizobium sp. BR1-1-3; assembly: GCF_020165455.1. Lineage (NCBI taxonomy): Bacteria > Pseudomonadati > Pseudomonadota > Alphaproteobacteria > Hyphomicrobiales > Phyllobacteriaceae > Mesorhizobium > Mesorhizobium sp. BR1-1-3. The sequence goes on along the minus strand of NZ_JAIUIC010000004.1, from coordinate 459,579 downwards.
ACGATCGCAAGATAACCGAACAGCGCCCAGGGATTGGGTGCCTGCGAGGCGACGAGCACCGGCGTCACCATGGCACCGACAAGGCCGATGCCGGCCAGCGCCTGGCCATGGACAAGGGCTGCCGCGATCGTCGCCACGCCGATGACGCCGAGCAGCGTGAAGGCGAGTGCCGGGCCGATGAAGCCGTAGATGCCATGCGCGGCATAGACGGTGCCGAACAGGATGAAGGCACCGGCCGCTGTCAGGATCGCCGGAATATAGGCGCCCGCGGCGCCTTGTACGGGCATCTTGAAGCCGGTGCGGCGGATGAACTCGCCGCCGGCGACCAGCACAAGGCCGAGCGCGCCGGCCATGGTCAGCCGTACGCCGGGGCCGAAAATGCCGGCTTCGATGGTGTAGCGGATCAGGAACAGACCGCCCAGCGCCAGGGCGATGCCGCCGACCCAGACCGCCCAGCGGGTGCCGAGCGCGGTTTCGACATCGGATTGGCGGGCGGCTTTCGTCGCTCCGGGAAGCTCCGCGGGTTCCACCGCCTTCGGCGCCGGTTCTGGAGCGGTCCACGGCCCGGACACGATCTCGCCGGTCGAGTCTTCCGTTTCCGTGGCTGGCGCCGGTGCGGCGACCGGCTCGCTTGTCGCTGGAGAGGGAATGTCGGCCGCTGCCGCAACGGCTGGAATCACATCGGCGGGCACGTTGTCGGCCACCGCCTGTTCGGACGGCTTGGCCGCAGGCGGCACGGCTCCCGAGAGCACAAGGCTGCGCAGCGCGCCAAGCTCGCGCTCGACAAGGCCGATGCGGCTCTGCTGGCGCGAAATGATGACGAACAAGGCGATGATGGCGACTAGGCCAATCAGGCTTTCAAACATGGCGGTTCCCCCAAACCAGGCCAGTTTTCACTGACATTCGTCGTACTGACATTCAAATGCGGCGGCCAAGCGGCCAGAAAACTCAGCGCGCCGCCAGATTGGCGGCCGGAAAGATCGAGCATGTTTCGGTGCCGAAAGCCAGCAGCTTGCCGCCGCCATCCTTCAGCGTCGCTTCCGACACCGCCAACGTGCGGCCCTTGTGAACAACCCTGCCCTCGCAGACCACTTCGCCGGTCTTCGGCGTGATGGGACGCGTCAAATTCACCTTGAACTCCGCCGTCGTATAGGCCTCGCCCTTTTCGAGCAGCGTCTGCACGGCACAGGCCAGTGCCGAATCGAGCAGCGTCGCCGCCCAGCCGCCATGCACGCTGCCCAGCGGGTTGAGATGGCGCTCGCTCGGCATGCCACGAAAGACAGCGCGCCCTTCCGAGACTTCGGTGAGAGTGAAATTCAGCTGGAAGGAAATCGGCGGCGCCGGATACTTGCCGTCGACGATGCGCTGCAGCAATTCCAAACCGGTGTATTTCAGGATGTCGGCGTGCGGAATGGTGCCGAGCCCGAGCGGTGAGACCCGGCCAGGATAAAGTTCGACTTCGCTCATGTGAGGATTTCTCTGGCTGCGTCCTCGCCAGCTATGGCCTTGCCGCGCGCGTGATGTTTGCGCAAGGCGGCGAGGAAGCCGGTACGAGCGTCCGGCGGCTCGATGCCGCGCGGCTCATAGACGTGCCGGGTGAAAAAGAAGCCGGTGAGCCGGAAGGCGTCCTCGACATCAGCCGCATCGGCGCGCAGGCCAGAGCCGCGCTGCAGGAAGGCCGGCAGAGCCAGCATCTTGTCGCGCCATGGCAAACCGGCTTCGCGCGATACCGCGCGTCCCGACTTCGGCGAGACATAGGCCAGGTCCTGTCGCGTGCCGGTGGCGGCGCATTGGCTGAGATCGAGGCCGAAGCCGAGTTCGTCCAGCACCAGAAGCTCGAAGCGCGCCACCAGTTCGCCGGCAACGTCGGCGTCGTCGAGATGGACGATCATCACGGCAAGCGTTTCGTAGAGACCTTCATGCGCGTCGCGCTCGGGCAGCAGGCGCAGATGCGCGGCCATGGTCTGCAAGCCGTAGACGGCGACGGCGCTGTCGATCAACCGGGCAGCATTCATCTCGATCGCCTCGGCCTGGAACGTGCCGAGATGCTCGTCAAGGCGTGCCCGCCACAACAGGTCGACGCGATTGCCGGGCTGGAGGACGGGCTGCTGTTTGCGCGAACGGCCGCCGCGAACAAGGCCGAGATGACGGCCATGCGCTCGCGTCAGCACCTCGAGAATGGCGCTGGTTTCGCCATGCTTGCGGGTGCCGAGAATGATTCCCTCGTCGCGCCATTCCATTTCAGGAGCTTTTCACCGATCGGGTGGCGAAATCAAGGTATGGGCTTGGCTCCTGGGTAACTCTCACACCAATGCATAAAAAACCGCCCGCAGCGATGTGCTGCGGGCGGGCTGGTGAGGTCAGTCGATCTGCTAGAAATTGCGCTGGAAGCGGACGATGCCGCCGACGCTGCTCTTCTTGTCGGCCTTGGTCCAGTTGTTGAAGTCGAAGTCGTCGAATTTTCCTGCATTGAGGTAATCGACTTCAGTCGTGACCGTAAAGCCGGGCACAATGGTATAGGCAACGTTGGCAGCGACGCCGAGGTTCTTCCAGTCGTCATAGGAAATCTGGGCGTTGAACGAGGTCTTCTCGTTGAACTTGTAGGTGCCGCCACCCCAGACTGCCCAGTTACCGCCCCACGGCTTGTATTGGGTACGGCCTGTGCCGAAGTCGTTGATGTTGTCGTTGGTGCCGTAGCCGCCCATGACGAACAGCGTCAGTTCCTTGCTGACGTTGACGTCCAAACGGACCTTGCCGGCCACTTCCTCATAGTTGCTGTCATAGGCCACGACGCCAGTGATCGCACCCCAGTCGCCCTTGTACTTCAAGCCGCCGACGACATGCGGAACATAGCTGTCGATGGTGTTGACGGCGGTGCCTTCCTCAAGCGAGACCACGCCCGTGAAGCCGCTGCCAGCGTCGAAGTAATAGCTGATGAGATTGGTATCCTTGACACCATACGGGATGAGCGTGTCCTGGATGACATTGCCGGCATAACCGATGAACTGGTCGTATACCGTTTCATCCTTACCGACGCGCAGGCCACCGAGCTGGATCCAGGCGAAATTGAGGGTGGTGGTCTTGTTGCCGGCCTGCCAGCCGTTGTTGGCCGGGGTCTGGTCGGTATAGTCGCCGGAGGAGTTGCCGAACTGGAAGCGAGTTTCGGTGAAGGTTTTCAGCGTGCCGAGCTCGGTTTCCTGGCCGGTATAAGTCCTCAGCGTGAAACGCATGTTCTTATACCAGGTGTCGTTCGTTCCGCCGTCCATGTGATCGGGAACGTTGTTGGCGCCATCGAGCGAGCCGGAATCGCCGACGCCCATGTCGTAGCGGAGGTAGCCGCCGATGCGCAGGCAGGTCTCGGTGCCCGGAATATAGAAGTAGCCGGCGCCGTAGACGTCGCAAATCTTGACGTATTCGGCCGGTTCCGGTTCGGCGACGACGACAGCGTCGGCGGCGCGTGCGCCGCTGACCGCGATCAGGGCCGCGGCTGAGCCGAGAAGGAGGCTCTTGATGTTCATTTTCTGACCTCTCCAGTCATAGTTTTAAATGGCTTCGGATTTGTGGCTGGCGGCAATGTTTTCCCGCCTCACCCCCACAACGAAAAAGGCTCACACCGCTCGCCCTTTTCAGCGGCGAACATACCCATCGATCATCTGCCTTCAATGACGATTTCCGAAATAATGCCAATTCCGCGAACAGATTAATGCTGTGTTGCACAAATAACACTTGCCGCGATGGCGAATGGCACAAGTGGCACAACGTCACACATTGAATATATATACGGATACTTTCGCGACTAAATATAACTACGACGTTTTATATTTCTAAAAGACCGCACAATGTGGAATATCTACCTGGTTTTCGCCGACATCGACCTGAATCTTGCCGACCCCTCTATCGCCAGGTGACGCCCATTCGCCAATCCCACTCTGATGCCGAGGCGAAAAGCGGGATGACGCTTCCAAGCCTGTCTGCTTCTTCCAAGACGATCGAAACCCTGGAGCGCTGTGGTGTCCCCGATTGTGACAGCAGCCAAACGTTCAAAACGATTCCTCCGTGACGCCTCTCAGTCGACCTTGGCGACACGGGCGACGTGGTCGTCCGCCTCGATCAGGCGGATCGGCACTCCCGGGAAGCATGGCGTCGGTCGGAATGTCCCTGGTCGCGCCATGCGACGGCGGATGTTTGGCGACGGGACTGGGTTCTGGTTGGCTAGAGTGGCTTATCGTTCGGCGCTTCACGCTCGCGCGCGCGGTCGGCAAGGACTTCATCGATTACGTGACAGGATTTCTCAACCTCAACAGGGTTGGCGTCGATCTGTCCAGCGACCGTGATCAGCGCCTTCCAAAGCGTCCAGCCACGACCGCGCGCCCACATCGCCTCGTCGGTCGGAAGCCCGGCACGAAACGCCTCCCGGCTTTTGCCTTCAAACAGCGTCCACGCAATCGCCAGATCGCAGGCGGGATCGCCGACGCCGGAGGTTCCGAAGTCGATCACCGCGCTCAATCGGCCTTGCCTGACCAACAGGTTTCCCCAGCTGACGTCACCGTGGAACCAGACCGGCGCACCGTGCCATTGTGCGGCAAGTGCTGCCTCCCACACCGCACTGGCTGCGGCCGTATCGATCTTGCCTTCGAGGGCGGCAATCGCTTGCCGGGCCTCGCCATCGTAGACGCTGAGTGCTCCGCCGCGAAAGAAATTGTGCTGTCCCGGCGCCGGTCCACCGGTGGCATCGATACGCTGAAGGGCGACCAGGAACGCGGCCAGGTCGGTCGCAAATTGCGGCAGGCTGGCATTCCGCTCGCGCTCTGCCGTCTCGCCTTCGATCCAGCGGTAGACGGACCAGTGCCAGGGATAGCTTTCGGCCGGAACTCCCATCGCCAGCGGCACCGGGATCGGCAGCGGCAGCAGAGGTGCGAGCCTCGGCAGCCAGCGATGCTCCTTTTCCACCTGCAGGGAATAGGCCGCGGCGCTTGGCAGTCGCACGGTCATCTCGCCGCCCAGATGAAAGGTCCTGTTGTCCCATCCGCCTGATGCAACCGGCCTGACCGGAAGATCCTTCCACTTGGGAAATTGCGTGGCGTCAATCGGCTGACAAGCGTTATGTCGATGTTCGGCTTGCTGACCATCGAGCCTAGCGCGGAAACTCGAGCCCCATTTCGCGGTAGCGCTCGGGGTCGTCGCCCCAGTTCTCGCGCACCTTGACGAACAGGAACAGGTGCACCTTCTGTTCGAGGATGCCTGCTATCTCCATGCGCGCCGCCTGGCCGATGGCGCGGATGGTCTCGCCCTTGTGGCCGAGAACGATCTTCTTCTGGCTGTCGCGCTCGACATAGATGGTCTGGTCGATGCGCACCGAGCCGTCCGGCTTCTCTTCCCATTTCTCGGTCTCGATATGCGAGGAATAGGGCAATTCCTGATGCAGCCTGAGATAAAGCTTCTCGCGCGTGATCTCGGCCGCGAGCTGGCGCATCGGCAGGTCCGAGATCTGGTCTTCCGGATAGTACCAGGGACCGACCGGCAGAGACTCGGCCAGATAATCGAGCACGTCCTTGCAGCCGGAACCGGTCAGCGCCGACACCATGAAGGTGCGCTTGAACGGCACCCTTTCGTTCGCTGCCGCCGACAGAGCCAGCAGCGCTTCGTGCTTGACGCGGTCGACCTTGTTGAGGATCAGCACCATCGGCTGGCGCACATCCTTCAGCCGCTCAAGGATGGCGTCGGCGTCGCCCCTGATGCCGCGCTCGGCGTCGATCAGAAGCAGTACGATATCGGCGTCCTTGGCGCCGCCCCAGGCGGTGGTCACCATCGCCGTGTCGAGCCTCCGCTTCGGCTTGAAGATGCCGGGCGTGTCGACGAAAACGATTTGCGCATTGTCATGCGTGGCGATGCCGCGCACGATGGCGCGGGTCGTCTGCACCTTGTGGGTGACAATCGACACCTTGGCGCCGACCAATTGGTTGACCAAGGTCGACTTGCCCGCATTGGGCGCGCCGATCAGCGCGACAAAGCCGGAATGCGTGGCGGCGGCTGTGCTCGCCGGCTCTTCGGTAGCGGTCATGCCGCGCTCCCTTCACTGGAGGGCCGCGAGCCCCCCGATTTTTGGGCCGATGCGGCGGCCCAGACGCCTTCGCGCACAAGAAATGCCGAAGCCGCCGCTTCTTCGGCCGCCCTGCGCGAGCCGCCGGTGCCGCTTATCGGCGCAAAGCCGCGGACCTGCAAGGATACAGTGAAGACCGGCTGATGGTCGGGTCCCTCGCGCTTGTCGATCACATATTCGGGTCTGATATCGCTGGTCTTGGCAATCCATTCCTGCAGATCGGATTTCGGATTGAGCGGCTTTGCGATCACCGTATGCGAGCGCGGTTCCCAGTAGCGCAGGACGAACCGCCGCGCGGCCTCGATGCCACCGTCGACGTAAACCGCCGCAATCAGCGCTTCGACCGCATCCGCCAGATAGTTTCCGCCCGAGCCCCGCGACCGCATCTTCAAGGCAGAATCGGCGCGGACCAGATCCTCCAGCTGCATTTCGATGCCGATTTCGGAGCAGGTCCGCGCATCGACCAGCGCATTGAAGCGCGGCGCGATTTCACCTTCCGGCGCATCGGGAAATTTTTCGAAAAGCATATCGGCGACGACAAGCCCGAGCACGCGGTCGCCAAGAAATTCAAGGCGCTGGTTGTTGGTGGCCGCCTTGACCGCACTGGAATGCGTCAAGGCGGTCTCGAGCAAACGGATATCCTTGAAGACGTAACCGGTCTTGGCCTTCACCAAACCGGCCAGTGTTTCGCCTGTCGGGCGCTTCAAAGCCATCAATTGACGAAGTGAAACAGGCGCGAAGCGCGCATCAGCGACGGCCATTTCCAGATTTCGAGAGGGCTCGCCTTGCCGGCGATCGAGAAGAAGACAAGATTGGCGCGGCCAACCAGATTTTCCGCGGGAACGTAGCCGACAGTGAAACGGCTGTCGGCGGAATTGTCCCGGTTGTCGCCCATCATGAAATAGTGGCCGGGCGGCACGTCGAATTCGCGGGTGTTGTCGCCGATCGAGTTCGAATTCAGGTCAAGCGTATCGTAGCTGACGCCGTTGGGCAGGGTTTCGCGATAGACATCGATCGGGCGCGATTCCTCGGTGATGTCGGGATTGTCGATCTGGCCTGTTTTCACGCGCGGCACGCCGACGCCGTTGATGAACAGCTGGCCGTCCTTGACCTGGATCTTGTCACCCGGCAGGCCGACCACGCGCTTGATGTAGTCGACGGACGGATCAGGCGGGAATTTGAAAACCGCCACGTCGCCGCGCTTCGGCTCGGAGCCCCAGATGCGGCCCGAAAAAATATCGGGTCCGAAAGGCAGCGAATAGCGCGAATAGCCATAGGACCATTTGGTGACGAACAGATAGTCGCCTTCCAAAAGCGTCGGCCGCATTGATCCCGATGGGATCGAAAAAGGCTGGAACAGCAGCGTGCGAATGACCAGGGCGAGCAAAAGCGCCTGGACGATGACGCTGACGGTCTCGCCAAGCCCGCCGGATTTCTTCTCGGATTTTTCAGCCACGCTCATGTCGTCCTCGATTGTGCGTTGGATGGTATAGAGTCTCGGCGCGCGCTGGGCAACGTCAATGCCGGTCGTCAGAGGCAATCAATGTGGCGCTTCTTCGACGGGCAGCGCCTCGATGATCACAAAGGCTTGAGCGAGCGGGAAATCATCCGTGATGGTGAGGTGGATTGCCGCCCGATGGCCCTTTGGCAGGATTTTGTCCAGCCTGGCCTGCGCTCCTCCCGTCAGCGCCATGGTCGGCGCGCCACTGGGCAGGTTGACGACACCCATGTCGCGCCAGAACACGCCCTGCGCCAGTCCGGTGCCCAGCGCCTTGGCGCAGGCCTCCTTGGCGGCGAAGCGCTTGGCATAGGAGGCCGCGCGGGCGCGTCGATTGTCCGAACGCGCCTGTTCGATGTCGGTGTAGATTCTCTGGACGAAGCGCTGGCCGTGACGCTCCAGCGATTTCTCGATGCGTCTGATGTCGATCAGGTCGCTGCCGATGCCGATGATCATCGCGCAGTGGAACCGATGCTTGCGCCGGGATGGGACGATTGCGCATGCCGGCTTGCGCGCTCGGCCAGGCGTTTGCGCCGCTGTTCGCGGAAAGCGTTCATACCCCAGCGCGTGATGGCGTAGAACAGCAGCCCGAAGATCAAGCCGAGCGGAACCGCACCGATCAGCATCGGTTCAAGGACCGGTTTCCACAATTGCGCGAAGGAGAGGTTGTGCAACATCTCGCCCAGATGCGCCGGCGGCCCATGTGTCGGCAAACGGTCATGCAGGATGAGCTTGCCCGTTTCCCACGACGCGCCCCATAGCAACGGGAAGGTGAGCGGGTTGCCGAAAAAAACCGCGCCAAGCGCCGCCGCCACCAGATTGCCGGCGATCACCCAGCACAGGATGGCAGCGATGATGAAATGGAAACCGACGGGGAAGAATGAAGCGAAGACACCGGCCGCAACGCCGGCCGCCACCGCATGCGGTGTGGCCTTCAGCCGCAGGATGCGCTTGGAAAAATACTGAAGCGAGCGCGAAAACGAGCGGCGCGGCCAAAGATAGGTACGCACCCGCTCATAAAGGCCATCAGGCTTGCGGCGTCGAAATAGCACTCTGTTCCCGTTCCACAGCGCCCGCAACGGCACCTTCAGCCGGGCGTGGCAGCCACATCTTGCGCTTGACGATCACCCTATGGCAATCGCCAGCTTATATAACAACGCGCTGGCGCAAGAACAACCAAACACCTTTTGTGCGCCGCGCTTGTCGCCGCCCTTCGGGGCGGCAGGTCTTGCTTCGAACATTGGACAATCGCGGCAAATTTAAGGAACGGCAGTCGCATCGCCGAAAGGCACAGCGCCGCCAGCGGCTACGGCAGGTATTCGCTGACCTCGACCAGATTGCCGTCCGGGTCGCGGAAATAGACCGACATCATCGGACCTCGGGCCCCGACACGTTCAACCGGGCCGAGTTCCACCACCACACCATTGGCCGCGAGCCGCGCACGGACCTCATCCAGTGGCCGCTCGGTGATCAGGCAGAAATCACCTGATCCTGATGTCGGCGACTTCGCCTTTGGCTCGAAAGTCCGGCCGACCTCATGCACATTGATCTTATGGATACCGAAAGCCAGCGCCGTCGGTCGATCGGCCGCGTCGATGCGCTCAAAACCCAGCACGCGCTGGTAAAACTCACAGGTCACTTCCAGCGAAGCGACCGTCAGCACGAAATGATCGATGCCGGCGATCATTTCCAATTCGTCTTCACGCATGTCGGCATGCCCCGTCAGATGTTGCGGCTGCCGGGCTTGATCGCCGGGATGGCGGCAAGCTCCGGCGGCAGCCGGTCGGCCGGATAGGCCGGGACCTCATACTCGGCAAGCGCGATGAGCGGCACGCCGACATCAGTCTTGCCGGCCGAACGGTCGATGATGCAGGCCGCGGCAACCACCTCGGCGCCAAGATCGCGCAGGCACTCGATGGTCTCCCGGATCGACAGGCCGGTGGTGACGATGTCCTCGACGATGACGACACGCGACCCCCTGGCGATCTCGAAGCGGCGCAAGCGGAACTCGCCCCCTTCCCGCTCGACCCAGATCGCCGGCACGCCGAGATGACGTGAGGTCTCATAGGCCGGGATCAGCCCGCCGATCGCCGGGCCGACGACATAGTCGATCTTGCCGGGCACGCCTGCGCGGATCTTCTCCGCCAGCGCCTTGCACAGAAGCTCGGTCTTGTCGGCATGCATGAACACGCGCGCCTTCTGCAGGAAGACCGGACTCCGCAGGCCCGAGGTCAAAATGAAATGCCCTTCCAGAACAGCACCCGCCTCGCGGAAAATGCCCAGCACTTCATCGGTGTTCATGTCTGCCTCTTTTTGATTGACCATGATGTTGTCCGAAACCGGAGCATGGTCTAGCCATTGACGCGTCTTGCATCGCTGACGCTCGAATTGTCCTTGAGCTGCGATAGCAGCCGGTTGAGGTGCTTGAGATCCCAGACTTCGAGATCGATCAGCATTTCGGTGAAGTCGGGCGCAGTGCGCACCATCGACAGCGTGTGGATGTTGGCGTCGTTCGAGGCAACCACCTGCGCTATATCGGCGAGTGACCCCGGCGCGTTGATGGCGGTGACCGATACGCGCGCCGGAAAGCGTTCCTTGGTGCGCTCATCGATGTCCCAGCGCACGTCGATCCAGCGCTCGGGCTGGTCATCGAACGCCTGCAGCGCTGGCGACTGGATCGGATAGATAGTGATGCCGGTGCCCGGCTGGACGATGCCGACGATGCGATCGCCAGGCACTGCCCCTTCCGGCGCGAAGCGCACCGGCAGATCGCCGCGCACGCCGCGGATCGGCACGGCTCCATCGCGTGGCTGGTCCTTGTCCTTGCGCGCGGCACGACCCGGAATCTGGAACAGCATGCCGGCGGCATTGCGGATCTTCGACCAGCCCTCCTCTCGCGGCTTGGGGACGGCCGTGGTGACGCGCTCATCCTTGTAGTCAGGGAATACCGCCTTCATGACATCAGTGGAGGCGAGCTCGCCACGCCCGACAGAGGCCAGCACATCCTCGATGTCCTTGCGCGCCAACCTGTGCAGCACCTGCTTCAGGCTCTCCTTGGTGAAGGTCTTGCCGGCACGCTCGAAGGCGCGTTCCAGGATGCGGATGCCAAGACCCGAATATTGCTTGCGGATGGCGTTCTTGGTGGCACGGCGGATGGCCGAGCGCGCCTTGCCGGTGACGACGACCGATTCCCACGCCGCCGGCGGCACCTGCGCCTTGGAGCGGATGATCTCGACCTCGTCGCCGTTCTTCAGTTCCGTCATCAGCGGCATGATGCGGCCGTTGACCTTGGCACCGACGCAGGTGTCGCCGACATCGGTGTGCACCGCATAGGCGAAGTCGATCGGTGTCGCGCCGCGCGGCAGCGCAATCAACATGCCTTTCGGGGTGAAGCAGAACACCTGGTCCTGGAACAGTTCCAGCTTGGTATTTTCGAGGAAATCCTCAGGGTTGTCGCCTTCGGCAAGCTGCTCGATGGTGCGGCGCAGCCAGGCGTAGGCGTTGGTTTCCTTTGAAATCGCGTGGGCGGCGCCATTCGTCTTGCCGCCGGTATCCTTGTAGATCGAATGGGCGGCGACGCCGTATTCGGCGATCTTGTTCATCTCTCGGGTGCGGATCTGCAGCTCGACACGCTGGCGCGACGGGCCGACAATGGTGGTGTGGATCGAGCGGTAGTCGTTCTGTTTCGGCGTCGAGATGTAGTCCTTGAAGCGACCCGGCACCATAGACCACGCGGTGTGGATGGCGCCAAGCGCCCGATAGCAGTCCTCGACCGTGTCGACGACGACGCGAAAGCCGAAGATGTCAGAGAGCTGCTCGAAGGACAGCGCCTTGGCCTCCATCTTGCGGAACACCGACCACGGCTTCTTCTGCCGGCTCTTTACGCTGGCGTTGATCGCATGCTTCTCGAACAACGTGGACAGTGCCTTTTCGATGTCCGTCAGCACGCCCTTGTTGCGTTCGAAGATTTCGGCAAGCCGTGCGGTGACGGCGCGATAGGCTTCAGGATTAATGAAGCGGAAGGCGATCTCCTCCAGCTCTTCACGCATGCCTTGCATGCCCATGCGCCCGGCCAGCGGTGCGTAGATATCCATCGTCTCCTCGGCGATGCGCAGGCGCTTGGCCTCCGGCATGTGGTCGAGGGTGCGCATATTGTGCAAACGATCGGCGAGCTTGACCAGCAGCACGCGGACATCTTCCGAAATCGCCAGCAGAAGCTTTCTCAGGTTTTCCGCCTGCTCGGCCTTCTTCGAGACCAGATCGAGCTTCTTCAACTTGGTCAGGCCCTCGACCAGCTTGCCCATTTCGGGACCGAACAGATCGTCGATCTCGGCCCGCGTGGCGGTCGTGTCCTCGATGGTGTCGTGCAGCAAGGCGACCGCGATCGTCGCCTCGTCCATATGCATTTCGGTGAGGATGGCGGCGACTTCGAGCGGATGCGAGAAATACGGATCGCCGGAAGCGCGCTTCTGGTGGCCATGCTTCTGCATGGCATAGACATAGGCCTTGTTGAGCAACGCCTCGTTGACGTCAGGCTTGTAGCGCTGGACGCGCTCGACAAGCTCATACTGACGCATCATGGGCGGAATCTCGCGGTGCTGAAATGATTGATGCGCCGCACTAGCGTACGGCGCATCCCATAGATAGCCACGAAACTGACTGGACGGAAGTGCCGGAAACGTATTCCAGGCAGGTCCAGAACGCTGGCTTAGTAGTCGTCGCTCTTTTCCGGCGGCACCAGGCCCTCGATGCCGGCCAGGAGGTCTTCCTCGGTCATCCGGTCGAAGGTGATGTTCTCCTCGGCGTCGTCGGCGTCGGTGGCGGCAACGGCGGTGCCGGTCTGATCGGCAATCGCCTCGCCATCGGCCTCGGGCTCGTCGACTTCGACGTGCTTCTGCAGCGAATGGATCAGATCTTCCTTGAGGTCGTCGGGCGACAGCGTCTCATCGGCGATCTCGCGCAGCGCCACAACCGGATTCTTGTCGTTGTCACGCGGCACTGTGATCGGCGCGCCCTGGCTGATCTGCCGGGCACGATGGCCGGCAAGGAGCACCAGCTCGAAGCGGTTGTCGACCTTGTCGATGCAATCTTCAACGGTTACGCGGGCCATGGATTGCCCCTTTCATGCGATGGATTTGATGGAAAACAGGCGCGGTCCATAACCCGAACGCCGCCAAAATACAAGCATCATGGCAATGGCTGGGTTGCATGGCGCCCAAACCTTGGTTCAAACACCCGATTTGGCAAAACCAGTCTGTCTTATGTGTTCGGTGTCCCGATCACAATTGCTTGCAGTGCCGCACGCGCCCTTGGATTGCCGCGAAACTGGCGCTATCTCGGATGGCATAGAGGTCAGCCGGTTTATTATGAGCCTGACCGAACGCTATCGCATTTGGTTTAGACGGGTGTTTATTTCGAGAAGGAATATTTTCCATGTTCGACCCTCGTGAAAAAATCGCCCTATTCATCGACGGCGCCAATCTCTACGCGACGTCGCGCGCGCTCGGCTTCGACATCGACTACCGCAAGCTTCTGTCGAGCTTCCAGAAGCGCGGCTATCTGCTGCGCGCCTATTATTACACGGCGCTGGTCGAGGATCAGGAATACTCCTCGATCCGTCCGCTGATCGACTGGCTCGACTATAATGGCTTCAAGGTGGTCACCAAGCCGGCCAAGGAATTCACCGACTCGACCGGCCGCCGCAAGATCAAGGGCAATATGGACATCGAGCTCACCGTCGATGCGCTGGAACTCGCCGATGTCGTCGACCACTACGTCATCTTTTCCGGCGACGGCGATTTCCGCACATTGGTCGAGGCATTGCAGCGGCGTGGCCGCAAGGTATCGATCGTCTCGACCATGGCCTCGCAGCCGCCGATGATCTCCGACGATCTGCGCCGCCAGGCCGACCATTTCATCGACCTGACGACGCTGAAGAACGAGGTTGGCCGTGACCCGTCCGAGCGCCCGGTGCGCAGGCCCGAGCCGGCCGAAGTCGACGAGGACGATTATTGAGGCCGGTCGCCTTGACCGTGCTTTCCGCCTCCGAACCCGGCCGCGATTGCCCGCTCTGCCCAAGGCTGCATGACTTCATCGCCGAGTGGCGGCAGCGCGAGCCGTCCTGGTTCAATGCGCCGGTGCCGACTTTTTTACCACCCGAGGGTGACGCGGCGGTTCAGTTGCTGATCGTCGGGCTGGCGCCTGGCCTGCGCGGTGCCAATCGAACGGGCCGCCCGTTCACCGGCGACTATGCCGGCGACCTGCTCTACTCGACGATGATATCGCACGGTTTTGCGCGCGGAGAGTTCAAGGCGCGGCCAGATGACGGATTGGAGCTGGTCGGCACCGCGATCACCAACGCGGTGCGCTGCGTGCCGCCGGAGAACAAGCCGGTGGGCGCCGAGATTGCCACCTGCCGGACATTCCTGGTGCCGACGATCGCCAGGTTCCCGAACCTGCGCGCCGTGCTGGCACTGGGATCGATCGCGCATCAGTCGACGGTGCGGGCATTGGGCGCGCGTGTCGCCGCCTATCCGTTCAAGCATGGCGGGCAGCTGCCGGCCGGCAGCATCACGCTGTTTTCGAGCTACCATTGCTCGCGCTACAACACCAACACCGGTGTGCTGACCGAAGCGATGTTCGTTAGCGTTTTCAGCCAGATAGCGGCGTTCCTGCAGAAATAGAGTCGGGCGCCAGCGGATCAGCTTGATGGCGCAAACAGTGCAGCCAGCACCGCCGGCCCACCCTTCAGCACGTTCATATCGACATCGCCATTGATGCCGTCGACGCGACCCCTGTTGTGGTACTGCCAGTAGACCCAGTCGTCGCGGTCCGGCTCCAGGAGCAACGAGCGGAGCCAGAGCGGACGGGCAGCAATGCGCCCTGCATAGGTCTGCGCTGCCTCATCGGTCAGATAGACGATCGCAGGTTTGCCGAACGTCGCCTCGACTGGAGCGAGGAACGCGGCCAGTTCGGCGTTCAATTGTTCGGGCGTCGGCCGCTGCGGGCAGTTGCCGCCGAACTCGATGTCGACGACCGGCGGCAGCAGCGGCTGGTCGTGCGGCACAACCGAGATGAAATTCTTCGCCTGGTCGGCGCCAGGTCGGCAAAAGGTGAAAAAGTGATAGGCGCCGACGGCGAGACCGGCGGCGCGGGCCTCTTCCAGATTCCTCGCGAAGGCATCGTCGACATGATCGCCGCCTTCGGTCGCCTTGATGACTGCGAAAGCGACATCGTCGGCGGCGACACGCGGCCAGTCGATCCGGCCCTGATGATGGGAAACGTCGATGCCCCTGAGCGGATATTTGTCGCGGTCCGGCGAGAATGCCTTGAAATAGATGTAGCCGCCTGCTGCGACGAAACATACCAAGACCAGACTGGCCAGACCAAAGAGGACAATTCGGTTCTTCAAGCGAATGGCCCCAGCCTACCCACGCTCTTTTAACAGCCGGCCCTTCTCGCGCGACCAATCGCGCTGCTTCTCGCTCTCGCGCTTGTCGTGCAGTTTCTTGCCGCGGCCGACAGCGAGCAGCAGCTTGGCGCGGCCCTGGTCGTTGAAATAGATCTTTAGTGGCACAAGCGTCATGCCTTCGCGGTCGACGCTTTGCGACAGTTTCGCCATCTCGCGCTTGTTGAGCAGCAGCTTGCGGCGCCGCCTGGGCTCGTGGTTGAAGCGGTTGGCCTGCAGATATTCCGGCAGATAGGAATTGATCAGCCAGATCTCGCCGCCTTCGACCGAGGCATAGCTGTCCTGGATATTGGCCTGGCCCTGGCGCAGCGACTTGACCTCGGTGCCGGTCAGCACCAGACCGGCCTCGACCGTGTCGAGCACCTCATAGGAAAACCGCGCCTTGCGGTTTTCCGAAACGGTCTTGTTGTTGGGATCGGCTTTTCTGACTTGATTCATGATGCGGAGAGGTGGCGCCTCATCCCTAATTAATCAAGCCGGCGTGCTTCATAGCCGCATCGATCTTGTCGGCAGTCGACTGTTCGATCGTCACCAGCGGCGAGCGCAGCACGTTTTCGACCTTGCCTAGCTTCGACAGCGCGTATTTGGCGCCGGAAACGCCAGGCTCGATGAAGATCGCCTTGTGCAGCGGCAGCAGGCGATCCTGCAGATCCAGCGCCTTGGCGCTGTCGCCGGCAAGCGTTGCCTCCTGGAATTCGGCGCACAGCCGCGGCGCGACGTTCGACGTCACCGAAATACAGCCGACGCCGCCATGCGCGTTGAATCCAAGCGCCGAAGCATCTTCGCCCGAAAGCTGGATGAAATCCTTGCCGCACGTGGCACGCTGCTCGGAAACCCGTTCGACCTTGCCGGTGGCATCCTTGACACCGACGATGTTCTTGAAGTCGTGCACGAGCCGGCCCATCGTGTCCGGCATCATGTCGATGACCGAGCGCGGCGGGATGTTGTAGATGATGATCGGCAGCTTGGTCGCCCTGGCGACCGCCGCGAAGTGCTCATACAGGCCGCGCTGCGTCGGCCTGTTATAATAAGGCGTGACGACCAGGGCGGCATCGGCGCCGGCCTTCTCGGCATACTGCACGAGCCCGACGGCTTCCTCGGTGTTGTTGGAACCAGCGCCGGCGACGACCGGAACTCGTCCCTTGGCCACCTCGATGCATACCTTGACGACCTGGCGGTGCTCGTCATGCGACAGTGTCGGCGACTCGCCGGTGGTGCCGACCGGCACCAGGCCCGTCGTGCCCTCCGCGAGTTGCCATTCGACGAATGCGCGAAAGGCTTTCTCGTCGAAACGCCCGCTCTTTTCGAACGGTGTCACGAGCGCAGTAAGCGAGCCTCTCAGCATATCGTCCAACTCCTTGGCACTTCTGGTGTTTTGTGTCGGTGTTTGTGGTCGCGCCTTCTAACCGAAAGCGAAGCGGCGCACCATAGTCTCGACATGGTTGCGCGGCAAGCATTGCCATGGTGCCAGCAAGCGCAATTCGAACGGCCTCGCTAACTCTTTGTTTACGGGCTCTTCACGACCTAAGTTTAGGCTTCGAGGCATCTTCGCCAGCTTGTGGAATGCCAGGACAAGGAAAGATTTAAGGATCATGCCGGGCGGTCGGCCTCACCTTCTCGCGCTGCTTGGCGCCGCGCTCGCGCTGATGCCGGGCATGGCGATCAGCGGCAGCGTGGACGCACGGGTCACCTCAGCCATTCCGATTCCAGGCGCGGCAATTGCGCTGCCAGACCTGCAGGACAGAACGCGACAGGCGCCCTTGCCCGACGTCGCCCCTCTGAAAAGCGGACTGGATGCGTTGGCGCAGGGTGATAGTCCCCGCGCTCGTGGCGTGCGCGATGCCCTTCCGGCGCAGTCGCTCGACCAGCATATCCTTGCCTGGGCGATCGCGCTTTATGGCGGCGACAAGGTTCCGAGCGATGATATCACTGCCGCGGCCAAGATGCTGCCCAACTGGCCGGGGACCGTAGCCCTGCGCAAGAACAGCGAGCGCGCGCTCTATCGCGAGAACCCTGCCCCCGACATCGTCATCAGGGCGTTCGATGGCAGCCAGCCGCAGACATTCGAAGGCGTGATGGTTCTCGCCCGCGCCTATGTGGCGTCCAGCAATACCAAGGCGGCGCGTTCCGTGCTGTCGCCCTTCTGGCGCACCGCGATCCTGGAGGCCAAGGACGAGGCGGCGCTGATCAAGGAATTCGGCAGCCTGATCCCGGCCGCAGACCACCGCTTTCGCATGGAGCGCATGTTCTATGCCGACCGCGCGAATTCCGCGCTGCGCGTCGCCGGCCTCGCCGGCGCCCAGCAGCTCGCCGATGCATGGGCGGCGGCCGACAAAGGCGACAAGAACGCGCCCAAGCTGCTGAAGGCCGTGCCGGCAATGCAACGTTCGGCCGGCTACTTCTTCGCGCAGGCCGAATATTTGCGCAAGCAGGAGGATTTTGCCGGCGCTGCAGCCATTGTGATGCAGGCACCGACCGATCGCGAAGCTCTGGTCGATCCGGATGCCTGGTGGGTCGAGCGCCGGGTGCTGTCGCGTGAACTGGTCGACCAGGGCGACATGAAGGCCGCGTACAAGATCGTCGCCACACACGCTGCCGAAAGTGCCACCAACGCGGCCGACGCCGAATTCCATGCCGGCTGGTACGCGTTGCGCGGCCTGAACGACCCCAAGCTTGCCGCAACGCATTTCGCTCGCATCGCCGACCTTGCCCAAGGGCCGATGACGCTGTCGCGCGCGTATTACTGGCTCGGCCGTGCCGCCGAAGTCGGCGGCCCGGGCAACGCCAAGGATTATTTTGCGCGCGCCGCTGCCTACGGCACGACATTCTACGGCCAGCTTGCCGCCGAACGTGTCGGCCGGCAGGCGCTCAACATCGTCTATCCCTCGCCAAGCGCCGCCGACCGGCAGAACTTTGCCGGCCGCGAGGCCGTCAGCGCCATCAAGCGGCTGCAGGAAGCGGGCTACGACCGCTATGCCGAGACGCTCTATCGCGACCTTGCCGGGCAGTTGACCAGTCCAGGCGAACTGGCGCTGCTCGCTGTCCTTGCCGAAAAGCAAGGGAACCATTTTATGGCGCTGAAAATCGGCAAGATCGCCGGGGCGCGCGGCATCGATGTCGGCGCATTGTCGCATCCGCTCGGCGTCATTCCCGATTCGGCTGACATTTCCGGCTCGGGCAAGGCGCTGGCCTATGCGATCGCCCGCCAGGAAAGCGAATTCAACATCGGCGCCGTGTCCAGCGCCGGCGCGCGCGGGCTGCTGCAGCTGATGCCGGGAACCGCAAGGCAACTGGCGAAGAAGGCCGGGTTGCAGTTTTCGCAAACACGGCTGACCACCGATGCCGGCTACAACGCGACGCTTGGTTCGGCCTTCCTCGGCGAACAGCTCGACCGCTTCAACGGCTCTTACGTGCTGACCTTCGCCGGCTACAATGCTGGCCCCAACCGGGCCAGCCAGTGGGTGGCCAGATATGGCGACCCGCGCGGCAAGGACATCGACGCGGTCGTCGACTGGATCGAGCGGATTCCCTACACGGAAACAAGAAGTTACGTTCAGCGCGTGATGGAGAATTACGAGGTCTATAAGATGCGTATTTCCGGCAAATACGACATTGTCGGGGATCTGGTGAACGGGCGGAGTTGAGCCTTTCTGTCCTTCTCCACTTGTGGGAGAAGGCAAGAGCGCCTTTTATTGACCATCCCTGCCCTCGCCTGTAGCTGTCCAGATTGATACAGCGAGGTCGCACATTCCGATGGCAAGCGGGCAACTTTTTTCCGACTTCTTCTACAGCGCACCGGACGGGTTAAAACTCCATGCGCGCGTCTATGGCGAGGCCAATTCCGGACCCTGGCCGGTTGTCTGCCTGCCTGGCCTGACCCGCAATGCCAGGGATTTTCACGAGCTGGCGCTCTATCTGTCGACGCATGCGGCAACTCCACGAAAGGTCATCGCCTTCGACTACCGCGGGCGCGGGCAGTCGGCTTATGATCCCGACGTCAAAAATTACAATGTCGGCGTGGAGGCCGGCGACATTCTCGCCGGGCTGGCGGCGCTGAACATCGGAGAAGCGGCCTTCATCGGCACCTCGCGCGGGGGATTGATCATTCATGTGCTCGGGACGATGCGGCCATCCGTCCTGAAAGCCATTGTTTTCAACGACATCGGACCGATGATCGAGACGGCCGGACTTGCCCATATCCAGTCTTATCTCGAGCGCGACCCGGCACCGAAAACCCGCACACAGGCGGCGGCCGCCCAGCGCAGCGTGCATGGCGAAGACTTCCCCGCTCTTGCCGGCGCCGATTGGGATCGGATGGTATGGGCTCTCTACCGCGAAACGGATGGTGGGCTGGTGCCGGATTTCGATCCGAAGCTGGTGGATACCGTTGCCAGTCTCGATCTGACGCAGAAGCTGCCTGACCTATGGCCGCAATTCGAGGCGTTGGCCGCCATACCGTTGCTCGCCATACGTGGTGCCAATTCGAGATTGCTGTCGATAGACACGCTCAAGCAGATGAGAGAGCGCCATTCCATGATGGAGACGATCACTGTCGAGGACCAGGGCCATGCGCCATTCCTCGAGACCGGCAGCCTACCGGGCTACATAGCCGCCTTTCTCGATCAAGCCGAGCGGAAGAATATCCTGAAGTAAATCCCATGACCGAACAAGGTCACGGGATAGATAAGATAGTATAGGCAAGTTTCTTCAGCCTACTTGGCTTTTGAACTTTTCCGAGTCGCTTTCGGCGACTCCTTAGCGGCGGCGGCTGCCCCGTCCCTCTTTTTCCGCTCTGCCGTCGGCGACGAAGGCGTCGTCACGGGCGAAGAAAACATGGGGCCTTCAGCGCAATTGCCGCCCGGCTGAGTCGATCGAGGCGTTTCCAGCACGATGACACAGCCATCGAGATCGTTGGTGGCCAGATGCGCGTAGCGCATCGTCATCGACAGCGTTTGGTGGCCGAGCCACATCTGCACGCGCCTGATGTCGATGCCGCCCTGGACAAGACGCGAGGCGCAGGTATGGCGCAATATGTGCGGCACCACCTGATCGTCGGCGCCGAGGCCGACTTCGGCCTTCGCGTCGTTCCAGATGGCACGGAACTGTGCCTGGCTGAGCTTGGTGAACGGTCCTTTGGGCCGGCGACCCTCAGTGGGAGGCAGCTTGATGACCTCCTTGACCCGCTCGGTCATTGGAATGGTGCGGCTGCGGCCGGATTTGGTGATCCAGAAGGAGACGCGATGCTCCTGGATGTCGTTCCAGATCAGCCCGAGCGCCTCGCCAAGACGGCATCCGGTGTCGACCAGGAAGACGGAAAGCCTGTAGGCATCCTCGCTGCGGCTCTTGATGGCGGCGAACAGGCGCGCCTCTTCGTCCCTTTCGAGGAAGCGAATCCGACCGGCCCGCTCCTTCTGGCGGCGGAACTCGGGCAGGCTGTGGATATCTCCCATCTTGTAAGCCTTGCGCAGCAGTTTGCTGAGGGCAGCCATCTTTCGATTGATGGTTGCGTTGCTGTTGCCGCGCTGGCGCAAGGTGCCGATAAGGTTGTCCAGGGTACTTTGGTCAAAGGCGCTGAAACGCTCCCCAAGGAGGATCTCGTCTATCTCGCCGATGAACGAGCTGACATTGTACTTATGCCGCCCATCATCCCATAATATGTCTCGATATGCTGAAAAAAGATCTCCGACCCGATGCGACTTTACTTCTCTTATTTTATTGAAGCTGTATTTTATTTTTTGAGAAGAAAACATCGCAAAGGGATCAGAGGACACGCCCCCTTGAATTGCTTCGTTTGTCATTTATTCGCCACACCCCCGAGTGGATAGATCAGACCTATCCGCTTGGAAGCGTCCTTTCAAGAGATTTTAATCACGCAGTTGTGATCTCATCCGCGCATCAGCGGATCCCACGAAACCACTCCACGGATTCATTCAGCTACCGTTACCCCCATCCTTCTGTTTGCCTTGATCCAGTCACGAAACAAAAACAGCCCGGGCGTTTGCGCGCCCGGGCTGGATTTCACCTGTAAGGAACCAGCCCTTAGAACGAGCGCTGGAAGCGGAGGATGCCGCCGATGCCGTCGTAGCTGTCATGCCAGTCGCTGTCGGCCGCATTGACGTAGTCAACTTCGCCGGTGATGGTGAAGCCGGGGACGATGTCGTAAGCAATGTTAGCGGCCAGGCCGAACTTCTTGCCATCGTCATAAGAAGCCTGCACGTTAAACGAGGTCTTCTCGTTGAACTTATAGCTGCCACCACCCCAGATAGCCCAGCTGCCGTCCCACAGTTTGAAGAAGTTGTGGCCCGTGTTCGGATCCAGGAAGTCGTCGTCACTTCCGTAGCCGGCCATCAAGAACAGCGACAGCTCGTTAGTGGCATTCACATCCAAGCGAGCCTTGCCGGCCCATGCTTCGTAGTTGCTGTCGTAAGCAGCAACCGCGGTGATGGCGCCCCAGCCCTGCGTGTACTTCACGCCACCGACGACATGCGGAACATAGCTGTCGATCGTGTTGTCGCCCGAGCCTTCTTCGAGCGAAACAACGGCCGAGAAGCCGTTGCCAGCATCGAAGTAGTACTGAACCACATTGGTATCGAAGGTGCCGTAGGGCACCAGCGTATCCTGAATGACGTTGCCAGCGTACCCGACGAACGTATCGAAAGCCGATTCATCCTTACCGACGCGGAGACCACCGAGCTGGATCCAGGCGAAATTCAGCGAGACACCACTATTACGAGCCTGCCAGCTGTCACCAGTCAAAGAACCGGCGCCATCCGGATCACCGAAGGCATAATCCCCACCGCTGTTGCCGAAATTGAAACGGGTCTCGGTGTAGGTCTTCAACGTGCCGAGTTCGGTTTCCTGGCCGGTCCAGGTCTTCAGCGTAAAGCGGGCGTTCTTGTAGTAGGTGTCGTTGTCATCACCGTCCAGATGATCAGGAACGTTGTTGACGCCGTCGAAAGAAGCCGCATCACCCACGCCGATGTCGTAACGGACATAGCCGCCGATACGCAGGCAGGTCTCGGTGCCGGGGATGTAGAAGTAGCCAGCGCCGTAGACGTCGCAAATCTTGACGTATTCAGCGGGTTCCGGCTCGGCGACGACGACAGCGTCGGCGGCGCGCGCACCGGAAACTGCGATCAGGGCCGCAGCGGAGCCGAGGAGAAGGCTCTTGATGTTCATTTTCTGACCTCCAGTCAGAATCGAATGAAACAGTGGCTTGCGGAGAGTCAGGCGACGCCACAGGAACGGCGCTTCCTTCGACTATCAATTTGTTATTGTTAGGAGATTTTTCCTGCGAAGCGCGCAGCGCGAAGCAGGATGGCGGAGAGGATGGGATTCGAACCCACGAGAAGCTTTTGACCTCTACTCCCTTAGCAGGGGAGCGCCTTCGACCACTCGGCCACCTCTCCGTTGCGCCGCTGGATAAAGAAAAGCGCCGGCACAATCAACAAGCCCGCATCATTATCTGAAAAAATAAGAAGGCGCCGAACCGCGATCTTCCATGCATGTGGCGGTTCTGCGGTTGTTTCCTGGCTAGCGACTCGGGAACTCGCCATGATTCCGTCGGTCCATCGCCGGATTCGGCGGCAAACAAGGGGTTGCGGCGGGCCTGATGGTTAACGAGAGCTTTCTGAGTGAGGCCAAATCGTGTCATTTGTGCAACAACGCCAGGGGATAGCAGCCAGGCAGCCCTTTCACCGGTACGATCGTGGTTGAACGCCGCCGCCTCATGAGTAATGTCGATTTCGAAGGAGCGGCGCGGTGCGCATCTTTTTCGGTAGTGGGGATGGGGCAGGGAACGCTGTCCTTCAGCAAAGAATACCCAGACCCGTTTTTTAACTTTTGACTGGAGGTCAGAAAATGAACATCAAGAGCCTTCTCCTCGGCTCCGCTGCGGCCCTGATCGCAGTTTCCGGTGCGCGCGCCGCCGACGCCGTCGTCGTCGCCGAGCCGGAACCCGCTGAATACGTCAAGATTTGCGACGTCTATGGCGCTGGCTACTTCTACATCCCCGGCACCGAGACCTGCCTGCGCATCGGCGGCTACATCCGCTACGATATCGGCGTGGGCGATCACGGCACCAACGATGGCGTCAACAACGTTCCGGACCGCATGAACGCCGGCGACGAGCACGACACCTACTACAAGCAGGCTCGCTTCACGCTGAAGACCTGGACCGGCCAGGAGACCGAACTCGGCACGTTGAAGACCTACACCGAAACCCGCTTCAACTTCGGCAACAACACCGGCGACTATACCGATGAGTTTGCCGGCGACTGGCAGGCTCACAACAAGGGTACCACGCTGAATTTCGCCTGGATCCAGCTCGGCGGCTTGCGCGTCGGTAAAGACGAATCGGCCTTCGATACGTTCATCGGCTATGCCGGCAACGTCATCCAGGATACGATTGTTCCCTACGGCGGCTTCGACACCAATGTCATCCAGTACTACTTCGACGCCGGCAACGGCTTCTCGGCAGTGGTCTCGCTGGAAGAAGGTTATGGCGACTACTCGATCGACAGCTATGTTCCGCATGTTGTCGGCGGCGTGAAGTGGACGCAGGGCTGGGGCGCCATCACCGGCGTTGTCTCGTATGACAGCAACTACGAAGAAGTTGCCGGCAAGGTTCGCCTGGACGTGAACGTCTCGAACGAACTGTCGCTGTGGGTCATGGGTGGCTACGGCTCCGACGACAACCTCGGCGATGATCCGCTGGTCGGAGCTGGCGGTCGCGGCATGTACAAGCAGTGGGGCGGCAACTGGGCAGTGTGGGGCGGTGGCACCTACAAGTTCAACGAGAAGACCTCGTTCAACGCTCAGGTCTCGTATGATGACTGGAAGAACCTCGGCATTGCGGCGAACGTCGCTTATGACGTCGTTCCGGGCTTCACGGTCACGGCCGAAGTCGACTACCAGAACGTCGGCAGTGACGACCTTAACAAGGGTTGGTTCGGCGCTGACAAGAAGAGCAACATCGGCGGCATTCTCCGCTTCCAGCGCTCCTTCTAATAGACGTCTAGACATCGCTTCGGCGAGATCGAAAACCCGGCGGGCAACCGCCGGGTTTTTTTAAGCTTTTATGCGACCACTACACATGGTGCTGCAGCTCGCTGTCTTACCTTTGGTTCGGCCTCAACAGCGAAGCTCACGGACGCCTTGCCGCAAAGTTCGTAGCAAATTTCGGAATTGGATTGGTCGACCGCGAACTATCCACAAGCCATTGGTCTGGCAAGGCCTTCACCGCCGGCCAGAAGCATCAAGCGCCAGATGCGGCGGCGCTCGCGGTCGAGCCCGGCAACATCAAGAGCGAACACAGAATGGGCCGCAACTACCTCTCCGGCCAGCAGGCGATGCCCTCAACGCCATCCTGGCAGCCGCCGGCTATGACTTCTCCTCCCTGCTCATATGGCTGAAGAGATTTTTGTCGCTCTAGATCACCCTGCCTCACCTCCGACCCAGGTCGGTCGCCGCTTAGGTCCGGATTGTTCACAG
This sequence comes from Mesorhizobium sp. BR1-1-3, assembly GCF_020165455.1. Lineage (NCBI taxonomy): Bacteria > Pseudomonadati > Pseudomonadota > Alphaproteobacteria > Hyphomicrobiales > Phyllobacteriaceae > Mesorhizobium > Mesorhizobium sp. BR1-1-3. Next base: position 435,021 of record NZ_JAIUIC010000004.1, on the reverse strand, counting down.
TCGACGGATTATTTGTCCGCCAGGTCGCCCAATGCATCAATCAGCGGCTGAATTTCATTTTCATAATTTTTCCAGCGCTTGACCGACGATGTATAGATCGGTTGGCGGACCTGCCAGCGGCTGGGCGTGTTGACCGAACCATCCCTGTCGAAAAAACGCAGGCAGGCGTCATCCCAGGGCAGCCCAAGGTAATCTATGAGGCGGCGTGACTGCGCCTCCTGATCCTCGACCAGCGTTTCGTAGCGATTTTCGAATATAAGGCCTGGAAAAACCTCGTTCCAATGGCGCATCAGTCGGTCATACTCACGATAGTACAGACCCAGTATCCGCAAATCAGTATTGTAGCTGTGTCCTTTGTTGAAGGTCTGGACAAAGCAAGAGACGCAATTGTCGATGGCGTCACGGCGGCAATGAATGATGCGCGCGTTGGGAAAGAGAAGACCGATAAGGCCGATCATTTCAAAATTGTGCGGCATCTTGTCGACCACGCGAAGCGCGGCAGGCGCCCACTCCCTAAGGTAGGACAGATGCTCTTCCGCCAGCGTTCTGGACAGGTCTTGCGTGACCGACATGGCCGGCCGGCTCAAATCGCCGGCCGATGAGGTTTTAAGGCCGATTGCATTGGCGACCCGCCTCAATTTGTTAAGCTCGCCTGCCCCTTGAACATCGGGATGGCTGGCGCAGATCTGTTCCGTGAGCGTTGTGCCCGACCGCGGCATGCCGACCACGAACACAGGCACTTCGGAAGGATTTCCATAGCCGGCCCTGGCCGCCAGAAAGTCCGGCGTGAAGGTTTCAATCAGGGAGTCGATCCAGCGGCGATACAGATTGATATCGAAGGTGTAGCCGGAGGCCCGTTTCGCCCTGTTAAAATGGTCGAATGCCTCACTGTAGCGCTTGAGGTCGTTCAGTACCTTGCCGGCAGCGTGATGGAGCTTGTAAGCACCGTCCGGATCAAGCTTGGGATTGCCGAGTTCACGCAGGATGGATTGGAGTTCCTCCGGCTCTTCGGTGAATTTTTTCGTCTGTACAAGGTCGTTGTAGGCAGCCGGCACGTCGATGCGACGTCCGATTGCTTCTTTCAGAAAGGCGGCGGCCTCATCCATGCGCCCCAGGCCGCTGAGCGCGCTGGCCAGCCCCGCCCGCACTTTGGGATGATCGCGGTTGATCTTGAGCGCCTTCTCGTAAAGCGGCAAAGCCATGTCGGGTTTGTCAAACTTGGTGTAGGCGCGCCCCAGTGCACAAAGCACCTCGATAAGGCCGGGCTGCAGTTCCAAGGCATACAGCATATGCTTGATGGCAGGCGAATATTCGCTGACCTTCACATAGGCCTCGCCAAGGCTGAGGTGGTAGTAGGGGTTTTTAGGTTCCTCGCCGACCGCCCGCGCGAAATATCGCAAGGCCATCTCGTCATCGTAACGCTGGTATAGGGTCCCCAGGATATACAGAGCGAGCGGATGGTTTGGCGTGCGCGCCAGCACCCGAAGGCACAGATCCTGGGCCTCGTCGAGCCGCTGGGCCTGCTGAAGGGCATAGGCCTGGTTCAGCAGCGCTTCGTCGGCCTGCGCTCGCGATTGAGCGTTTCCTTGGCTCATTGTCGGCTTGAGTATCGGCCCCTTCGCTTTCGGCGCGGGTCCGGGCTTGATGTGCTTTGACCAAGCAGGCGGCAGACGGTTGTTCATCACGTCTCGCTAGCAAAAGCGGCCGAAAGAATCCAGCGTTACGGATCTGCCCAGCGGCAACTTGCACCGACCCATCCGGCGCGCTAGCAAGAAGGCCCTTTCAAGCGAGCTTCCACCATGCATCAGCGCCCTCCCCTCATGCCGCTCATCGCAGCGCTTCCCTCGACGGTGCCGTTTGTCGGCCCCGAAGCGCAGGAGCGCGAGCGTGGCCGCGCTTTTCGCGCCCGCATCGGCGCCAATGAGAGCAGCTTTGGTCCCTCGCCGCGCGTCATCGCCCGCATGGCCGAGATCGCCGGCGACATGTGGATGTATTGCGATCCCGACAATCACGATCTGAAGGTGGCGGTAGCCGCGCATCACGGCGTAAAAGCAGAGAACGTCGTTGTCGGCGAAGGCATAGATGGCCTGCTCGCCCTGGTGGCACGCATGTATGTGGCGCCCGGCGATGCTGTGGTCACCTCGCTCGGCGCTTATCCGACCTTCAACTTCCACATCGCCGGTGTCGGCGGACGACTGGTGACGGTCCCTTACGAGAACGACCGGGAAAGCCTGGATGGCCTGCTGGCGGCGGTGCACAGGGACAAGGCCCCGCTGGTCTATCTCTCCAACCCCGACAATCCGATGGGCAGTTGGTGGGAGGCGAGCGAGATCATCCGCTTCATCGAGGCGCTGCCGGAAACCACCATGCTGGTGCTCGACGAGGCCTATGGCGAACTCGGGCCGGCCTCGGCGCTGCCGCCGATCGATATCTCCAGGCCAAACGTCATCCGCATGCGCACCTTCTCGAAGGCGTACGGGCTGGCGGGCATACGCTGCGGCTATGCGATCGCTGAGGCCCAGGTGATCCGCGACTTCGAGAAGATCCGCAACCATTACGGCGTCAGCCGCATTGCGCAGATCGCCGGCGTCGAGGCGCTCGCCGATCAGCACTATCTGCAAAGCGTGGTGGCGCGGGTCGCGGCCGGCCGCCGACGCATCGCCGGCATTGCCGAGGCGAACGGGCTGAAGCCACTGGCGTCGGCGACCAATTTCGTCACCATCGATTGCTGCGGCGATGGCGCCTTCGCGCTGAAAGTTCTGCAAGCCCTGCTGTCACGCGACGTCTTCATCCGCAAGCCGATGGTGCCACGGCTCGACCGCTGCATCCGCGTCAGCGTCGGCCTCGATCACGAGCTCGACATTTTTGCCGAGGAACTTCCCGGTGCTTTGGCGGCAGCGCGGGGTAATTAGGATACCGCTGGCGCGCAACCGGCAGCAAAAGCCGCCTACAAATCCATTTCCCAGGTCTGGCCGGTCAGATCCTTGCCGAAGCTGCGGTGGTGCTCCTGCGAGACCAGCCTGAAGCCGGCACGTTCGTAGATCGCGCGCGCCGCAACGAGGATGTCGTTGGTCCACAGAACTAGCTTGGCGTAGCCGCAAGCCCGGGCCTGGTTCACGCATTCCGCCACCAGTCGTTTGCCGATGCCGAAGCCGCGCGCCGACGCCTCGACATGCAGCATTCTCAGCTTGGCCACCTTGTCATCCTGATGAACCAGGAACACCGCGCCGACCGGCTGACCACCGCGCTCGGCGATCCAGCAGAAATCGCGGCCGGGCACGAAATTGCGAATGAAATCGGCGCCGATCTCGGCGAGCATGGCCTCGAACTCGATCGTCCAGCCATATTCCTCGGCATAAAGTTGGGCCTGGCGCTGCACGACCCAGCCGACATCGCCGACGCGGTGCGGCCGCAACGTCACCTCGCCGCTTTCACGGGTGGGATCACCCAGCAATTCCCCCGCCTTGCGCAAGGCGCTGCGCAGTTCATGCAACCTGTCGTCGGGTACGCTTTCGATCAGCCGCGCCGTATCCCGATCGGCCGCCGCCTGCAGCCTGGCAAGCGCTGCCTCGCCCCTTGCGGTCAGCGAGAGGACCCTTCGGCGCCGGTCAGCCGGGTCCGTTCTGGCCTCGGTCAGCCCCTGGCCCGCGAACTTGCGCAGGATCCGCGTCAGATAGGCGGCATCGACACGCAACTGTCTCGATATTTCGGAGGCCGCCGGGCCATTCTCCAGCCGAAAAGCCCCAACCAGGAAACCTCGCTCGCCGGCGATTTCGGCGGAAGCCGGGTTGCTGCGGTGACCCAGTTCGAACAGCACGCGCGCCTCGGTCAAAGTGAATGCACTTTGTGTCAGCGTCTCGTCGAGAAGGCCGACAGTGCGCGTGTAGAAGCGATTGAAGCGCCGGACATCGGCCACCAATGCGTTGCGTTCGTCCAACATTTGCGGCCAGCTCCTAATAAAGCAGTTCCATTTTCCTAAATTAGTGGACTGAGTCAATTAAATTCAAGGCCAGAAGGCCAGCTAAAGCCGGAAGGCCCAGCTATTGCGTCCGCGCGCAGGTTGCATTCCTCAGGCCGTGCGCCAGATTCAAAACGAGACAGGCTTGGAGAGATTCATGGCTGGTCATCGCAGGAAAGTGCACGCACGCGTCTACGGCAACGTGCAAGGCGTCGGCTTCAGAGCCTGGGCCCGGGATGAGGCCACGGGCCTTGGTCTTGCGGGCTGGGTTTGCAATGAAGCGGACGGGTCCGTAACGGCCGAGATCGCAGGCCTCGATGAGGCGGTCTCGACAATGATCGAGCGCCTCTGGAAAGGGCCGGCCGGGGCTTTGGTTTCCAAGGTCGACGTCGAGGAGTTGGAGGCAGACAACGCCTCTGTTGGGTTCAGGATCGTGGCATGAAGGCGGATTTGGATTGAGCGCCTTGAATTAATTAAACGTTCGTTTTATTATTGCTCCGCAGAGGAGCTGACATGGCACGCACCGCCGGGTCTGATGGCGAAAAGACCGAAGCGACCATTCGTGAGGCGGCGGTCAATCTGATCGCGCGTTTTGGCTACGAGGCGATGTCGATGCGACAGCTCGCCGCCGAGGTCGGCGTACAGGCGGCCGCACTCTACCGCTACTTTCCGACCAAGGAAGAGCTTCTGTTCACGCTGATGCGCGAGCACATGGAAGGTTTGACCGAAGCGTGGGAAACAGCTCGCCCGGTTAATGCCGATCCCGTGCAGCGGCTTTCGGCCTATGTCGAAAACCACATCACTTTCCACATCGAGCGACGGCACGCCACGCATGTGTCGAACATGGAATTGCGCAGCCTGTCGCCGGAAAGGCTGACGCAGATCCTGCGCATGCGCACTGCCTACGAGAAGGAGCTGCGCACCATCCTGCGCGACGGCGCCGAGACGGGCACCTTCAGCATCGACGACACCGGGCTGACCGCCATGGCGCTGATCCAGATGATGACCGGCGTCATCGTCTGGTTTCGGCCGGGCGAACGGCTGTCGATCGCTGAAGTGACCACAACATATCTTTCAATGACAATGCGGCTCGTCGGCGCGAAGATCGACGCCTACAGCGCCGCGCGTCCCTTCGGACGCGCAAAGGACGCTGCAGCATTTTGATTCGCGCATGATCCCTTTTCGAATCAAAGTCGATTTTCGGGGTCATGCGCAGGGAGGAGAAAAATGTACACCAACACGCTCAGCTTCGGGCATGACGAAGAGATCGAGGCGCTGCGCGACATGGTGCGGCGCTTTGCCCAGGACCGGATCGCGCCGATCGCCGCCGACATCGATCGCTCGAATGAATTCCCGGTGCATCTGTGGGGCGAACTCGGTGCGCTCGGCCTGCTTGGCATCACCGCCGACCCCGATTTCGGCGGCAGCGGCATGGGCTATCTCGCCCATGTGATCGCCGTCGAGGAGATTTCGCGCGCTTCGGCCTCGGTCGGCCTCTCCTACGGTGCCCATTCCAACCTCTGCGTCAACCAGATCAACCGCTGGGCGACGCCGGCGCAGAAGGAAAAATACCTGCCGCCACTGTGCTCGGGCGAGCGAGTCGGCGCGCTGGCGATGTCGGAATCCGGCGCCGGCTCGGACGTCGTCTCGCTGAAGCTGCGCGCCGAAAAGCGCAATGACCGCTACGTGCTCAACGGCACCAAGATGTGGATCACCAACGGGCCGGACGCCGAGACGCTGGTGGTCTATGCCAAGACGGATCCGGACCTGAAATCGCGCGGCATCACCGCCTTCATCGTCGAGAAGGCTTTTGCCGGATTTTCCGTGGCGCAAAAGCTCGACAAGCTCGGCATGCGCGGCTCCAACACCGGCGAGCTGGTGTTTAGGGATGTCGAGGTGCCCTTCGACAACGTGCTGCATGAGGAAGGGCGCGGCGTCGAAGTGCTGATGTCTGGCCTAGACTATGAGCGCACGGTGCTTGCCGGCGGCCCGATCGGCCTGATGGCGGCGTGCCTCGACGTGGCAATCCCCTATGTGCATGAGCGCAAGCAGTTCGGACAGGCGATCGGCGAGTTCCAACTGGTGCAGGGCAAGCTGGCCGACATGTACACGACGCTGAATGCCGCGCGCGCCTATGTCTATGCCGTCGCCGCCGCCTGCGATCGCGGCCAGACGACGCGCAAGGATGCCGCCGGCTGCGTGCTGTTTGCCGCCGAGAAGGCGACGCTGATGGCGCTCGACGCCATTCAGCTGCTTGGCGGCAACGGCTACATCAACGACTATCCAACCGGCCGCCTGTTGCGCGACGCCAAGCTCTACGAGATCGGCGCCGGCACCAGCGAAATCCGCCGCTGGCTGATCGGCCGCGAGATCATGGCGGAGGGGGTGTAGGTATGGCCACGCTGCAAACCCAGATCTCCCCCTCCTCCGAAACCTTCCGTGCCAATGCCGAACGCATGCGGGCGCTGGTCGCCGACATTGCGGAGAAGGCTGCCACCGTCGAGCTCGGCGGTTCGGAGGAAGCGCGTGAGCGCCATGTCTCGCGCGGCAAGCTTCTGCCGCGCGAGCGCCTTGCGCAATTGCTGGATGTCGGCTCACCCTTCCTCGAGATCGGCCAGTTCGCGGCATGGTCGATGTATGGCGAGGAGATCTCTTCGGCCGGCATGATCGCCGGCATCGGCCGCGTCGAAGGCACCGAGGTGATGGTCGTCGTCAACGACGCCACCGTGAAGGGCGGCACCTATTATCCGCTGACCGTGAAGAAGCATTTGCGGGCGCAGGAGATCGCGCTGCAGAACAATCTTCCCTGCATCTACCTCGTCGACAGCGGCGGCGCCAATCTGCCCAACCAGGACGAGGTGTTTCCCGACCGCGAGCATTTCGGCCGCATCTTCTACAACCAGGCCAACATGTCGGCATCAGGCATTCCGCAGATCGCCTGCGTCATGGGTTCGTGCACGGCGGGCGGCGCCTATGTGCCGGCGATGTCCGACGAGACGATCATGGTGCGCAATCAGGCAACCATCTTCCTCGGCGGCCCGCCGCTGGTGAAGGCGGCGACGGGCGAGGATGTCAGTGCCGAGGATCTCGGCGGTGCGGATGTGCACACCAGGCTTTCCGGTGTTGCCGACCACTATGCGCTGGACGACGACCATGCCCTCGCCATCTGCCGGCGCATCGTCAAGAACCTGAATCGGAACAAGACTGTAAGCCTGAACTCTAGGAGAGCGATTCCGCCGCTTCATCCGGCGGATGAACTTTATGGCATCGTGCCGACCGACCTGCGCCAGCCCTATGACGCGCGCGAGGTCATCGCGCGCGTCGTCGACGGTTCCGAATTCGACGAGTTCAAGCAGAATTACGGCACCACGCTGATCACCGGCTTTGCCCATCTCCATGGCATGCCGGTCGGCATCATCGCCAACAACGGCGTGCTGTTTTCCGAAAGCGCGCTGAAGGGCGCGCACTTCATCGAACTGTGCTGCCAGCGCAAAATTCCATTGGTCTTCCTGCAGAACATCACCGGCTTCATGGTCGGTCGAAAATATGAAGCAGGCGGCATCGCCAAGGATGGCGCCAAGCTGGTGATGGCGGTTGCCACCGCCAGGGTGCCGAAGGTGACTGTCATCATCGGCGGTTCGTTCGGCGCCGGCAATTACGGCATGTGCGGCCGCGCCTATTCACCGCGCTTCCTGTGGATGTGGCCGAACGCCCGCATCTCGGTGATGGGCGGCGAACAGGCGGCAACGGTGCTTGCCATGGTCAAACGCGAAGGCATCGAGCGCAAGGGCGGAGAATGGAGCGCCGAGGAAGAGGCGAAATTCAAGAAGCCTATCCTGATGAAATACGAGCATGAGGGCCATCCGCTCTATTCGTCCGCACGCCTCTGGGATGACGGTATCATCGATCCTGCAAAGACGCGCGACGTGCTGGCGCTCAGCCTGTCGGCCGCGCTCAACGCCGAAATCGAGGACACGCGCTTTGGCGTGTTTCGGATGTGAGAATGGACGGTCAACTTCGACAGCCAAACGGCGGAACTATACCGGCAGGCCGTTGCTGCCGTGTGAAAAGGCTGAACTGTATGGACCAAGCGATTGGTCAGTATAGGCGGCTTCGAATCTCAAACAGTGAACTGGCGGGGGGACAAAATATTCGCTACTGTTTATCCAGCATGGGACAATGGGGACGGGCTGGAAATGAAACTGAAATATTGCCAGGGAACGGCTGCTTCGATACTTTCCGCATTTCTAATATTAACGGCGACCGGCATCAGCTCGGCGGAATCGCTCGCAGGACGCAAGGGAGACGTGCGTTTTCCGCCGACCTTGGGTTCGGGCGAATGCAACGTTGCCTACAAGGGTTACGTCGCGGCGAGCGGCCATTCGGCCTACGCCACAACCTTTTATTCGCGCGTTGTCGACCTCTACATCATCTGCGGGACGAAGCTCAACGCGCCGTCCCAGAAGGCGGCGGAAGAGACGGCGCTGCGCAATTGCCAGGCCGGGTTGACACGGTGGAAGCTCAAGACCGCGAGTGGCGGCTGCGCAATCTCGTCATCGAAATAAGCAACCGGCCGAGACTTTTTTGCGAATGGGGGAAGCAGAATGAAATCCGGGACCTGCAAACGAGCAGCCACCCCCATAGTGGCAGGCTTGCTGATGGTGGCGGCCTCCACCGCTGCCATGGCCGGATCGCTGGCAGGCAGCAAGGGCGACGTGCGCTACCCGGTGACCATTCCTATAGGAACCACCGGGGGCTGCGGGAAGGCCTATGCAGCGTATCTCGCAGCCGCAGACCATTCGGCTTTCGCGGCGACGCCAATCGTTCCGGCGACCGAGTACTTCGTTTGCGGCGTGAAGCTGAATGCATCGTCACAAAAGGCGGCGGCGGAACTGGCACTGAAATCCTGTCAGGCCAGCAAAAGCAAATACAAGGTTACCGTCGCCGGCGCCTGCAGCATCGCCGCGTCCAAATAGACCGGAAAGCGCCCGGTTTTTCTCCTTGGGGAAGACAAAATGAAATCCACGAATTCCAAGCGAACAGCCATGGCGATATTGGCTGTATTGCTGGTGTTCGCAGCATCCGGAGCGGGCATGGCCGGCTCACTGGCGGGAAGCGAGGGAGACAAGCGTTTCCCGCCGTACCTGCCGCGAAATCCCAAGGATCCCTGCACCAAGGCCTACAAGGCCTATGTCGCGGCCGGTGGCCATTCAGCGTACGCAACCACTCCCTACGCACGGATAATGTCGTCGTACATAGTTTGCGGCGGCCACCTCAACGCACTATCTCAAAAGACGGCCGAAGAGTTGGCGATGAAATCCTGTCAGTCCACCCGCGGCCACTACAAAGTCACGACCGGCGGCAGTTGCGAGATCGCGGCCTCGAAGTAGGTACAGCCGACCGCAAGGTAGAGCACTTCCCTGGTAAGGGAGAGGTTTACTCCGAGGGCTTAAAAGGCTCGCGGGACAGCACCCCCCTCTGTCCTGCCGGTCAGAGGGGGGTGTTCAAGCGCCATGCTTCCCATGGACTTCGAACCTTACATGCGGAGGCTCCATGTTCGCCAAGATCCTGATCGCCAACCGCGGCGAGATCGCTTGCCGTGTCATCCGTACGGCTCGGAAGCTGGGCGTGCGTACCGTCGCCATCTATTCGGATGCCGACGCAAAATCCCTGCATGTCGAGATGGCCGACGAGGCGGTGCATATCGGCGCCTCGCCCGTCGGCGAAAGCTATCTGCGCGGCGACAAGATCATCGCGGCGGCCCTGGCAACGGGTGCGCAAGCCATTCATCCCGGCTACGGCTTCCTGTCGGAAAATCCCGATTTCGTCGACCAGGTGACAGCGGCGGGGCTTATTTTCGTCGGCCCATCCGCGGCCTCTATCCGTGCCATGGGGCTGAAGGACGCCGCCAAGCGGCTGATGGAAAAGGCCGGCGTGCCGGTCGTGCCGGGCTATCATGGCGAGGCGCAGGAGATCGTGCTGCTTGCCTCCAAGGCGCGCGAGATCGGCTATCCAGTGCTGATCAAGGCGCGCGCCGGCGGCGGCGGCAAGGGCATGCGCCGGGTCGAGCATCCCGATGAGTTTTCCGAGGCGCTGTCCAGCGCACGGCGCGAGGCGAAAGCCGCGTTCGGCGACGACCGTGTGCTGGTCGAAAAATATGTCGACAAGCCGCGCCATATCGAAGTGCAGGTCTTCGGCGACAATTTGGGCAATGTCGTGCATCTCTACGAGCGCGACTGCTCGGCGCAGCGCCGCCACCAGAAGGTGATCGAGGAATCGCCGGCGCCCGGCATGACGCCCGCTTTGCGCAAGGCGATGACGGAGGCGGCGGTGAAGGCCGCCAAAGCGATCAATTATTCAGGCGCCGGCACCATCGAGTTCATCGTCGATGCCTCGCAGGGTCTGAAGGCCGACCGCTTCTGGTTCATGGAGATGAACACCCGTCTGCAGGTCGAGCACCCGGTCACCGAAATGGTCACCGGCACCGACCTGGTCGAGTGGCAGTTGCGGGTCGCGTCAGGCGAAAAGCTGCCCAAGACGCAAAGCGAGATCGCGCTCGTCGGCCATGCCTTCGAGGCGCGCATCTATGCCGAGGACGCGGCAAAAGGGTTCCTGCCGGCGACCGGTACGCTGCATCATCTGAAATTTCCGGATGCGGCCCCGCAAGGCGCCACGATGCGCATCGAGACTGGCGTGCGAGCGGGTGACGCCATCTCGCCCTATTACGACCCGATGATTGCCAAGCTGGTCGTCCACGCAACGGACAGGCAGGCGGCTCTGGAGGCGCTTGGCGCGGCGCTATCCCGGACCGAGATCGCCGGCTCGACCGTCAACACCGCCTTTCTTGCCGCTCTCGCCGCCGATCCGGATTTCGCCGCAGGCGATGTCGACACCAGCCTGATCGCCAGGCACCAGACGGCGCTGACCGAGGTCGCGCCGCCGACCGGCGAAACCATCGCTGCCGCGGCCGTTGCGGCCTCCGGCGCCGGAGCATCGCCGTCACCCAACGATCCGTGGTCGTCGCTTGCCGGTTATGCGCATTTCCACAGCGTGGCGCGACGCACACGTTTGAAGTTTGGCGAAGACGAAATCGTGGCGAAAGTTTCGGTGCGGTATGACGGGCGGTTCCAGGTGACGCTGGACAAGCCCTATGACGACACCAATTCGCATGATTTTCGCTCAACACCACGCCTCGCCCGCTGGCCAGGCCACATCACCGTGTTCGAAGGCGCCGTCGGCTACACCTTTACGGTGCCGGACCCGCTGGCACGGGCCGACGAGGCAGCGGCGGGTTCAGGCAGCCTGCGCGCGCCGATGCCGGGACTGGTCAAGCTGGTGCGCGTGGGAAAGGGCGATGCCGTGATCAAGGGCCAACCGCTGCTGATCCTGGAGGCGATGAAGATGGAACATACCATCGCCGCGCCGCATGACGGCGTGATCGCCGAGATTGCCACCGAGGGCGCGCAGGTGACCGACGGGACAGTGCTGGTGCGATTCTTCGAGGAACAAGCTATCCCGACCGCTGTAGCCAGCTGACGGTTTGAAGGTAAACAACAAAATGGCCGGGACGAACCCGGCCATTTCTCTATGCTATTCAGTCGCCGGGCCGGCGATTACTGCGCGATCGGCGCATATTTTCCGTCATGCCACTGGTTGATGTCGTAGCTGGCATTCTTGAGATCGCCCTTCTCGTCGAAGGTGACATTACCGACAACGGTGCTGATCGGCGTGCCGTTCTTCAGCGCCTCGGCAACCTTGGCCGGATCGTCGCTGCCGGCACGCTTGATGCCTTCGGCGAATGCCTGGATGGTGGCGTATGAGAACAGCGTGAAGCCCTCCGGCACGAAACCGCCGGCCTTGATTTTCTCGACGGCTGCCTTGGCTTCCGGCTTTGCCTGCGGATCCGACGGGAAGACGAACATGGTGCCCTCGCCGGCCGGGCCAGCGACCTGCCAGAATTCCGGCGAGGCGATGGAGTCCGGCATGATCAGCTGGAACTTCAGGTTCTGTTCCGCCGACTGACGCAGGATCAGGCCAGCTTCAGGATGGTAGCCGCCGAAATAGACGACGTCGGCTTTCAAGTCCTTGAGCTTGGTGACGAGAGCCGAATAGTCCTTCTCGCCAGCGTTGATGCCGTCATAATAGACCTCCTTGAGGCCGCCGGCATTCATCGTTGCCCTGACGGCGTCAGCCACGCCCTGTCCGTAGGCGCTCTTGTCGTGCAGGACGACGACATTCTTGCCGGCGAACTTCTTGGCGATCCATGGGCCGATGAAGGCGCCCTGCGCATCGTCACGCGTATAAAGGCGCATGATCGTCGGCCAGCCGGCCTTGGCGGCCGCGTCGGTCAGCACCGGGTTGGAAGAAGCCGGGCTCATCATCAGCGCGCCGGCTTCGGCATAGACGGCCGAGGCCGGAATGCTCGAACCCGAGCAGGCATGGCCGTCGATGAACTTGACGCCATCGGCGACGACGCGGTTGGCAACCGACACCGCCTGCTTGGGATCGCACTGGTCGTCTTCGATATCAAGCTTGATCATCGAGCCGTTGACGCCGCCAGCGGCGTTGATCGCATCGGCAGCGGCCTGTGCGCCCTGCTTGAACTGATCGCCGATGGTGGCGAGCTGTCCGGTCATCGGGCCAATCACCGCAAAGGTGATATCGTCGGCGAATGCGACCGGCGTGCTCATCATCAGGCCGAATATGGCCGCGTTCAAAATACTCAATTTTTTCATGATGGTAGAACTCCTCCACTCACGCGCGGCCGCCCCGGCCACGCTTCTTCCAGAGAGGCGGGACAATTTCATCCTTCATTCGGCCTGTCTAGGCGCATTGGCGCCGCTCGATTGGGCCTGCAAGACGTGATCCACGCAAAAAGCCACGCCAGCCTTGTTCCGGCTGGTCGTGGCTTTTTTGCCCGTCGAGCAATCTCCAGGCGCCCCCGCCCCTAAAAATCCCGCTCAGCTTCCCTGTGTCGCGCACGACTGGGCCTTGCGGCCTGCCGCGTTCTTTCGCTTGCCCTCGTGACCGTCTTGCGCGGCCTTCAATTTCGCCGGGTCCGGCCGTCTGTGCGGCCTTGATCCCGGAGCTTCCCTGTCTTCGATAGGCCTGTCTGCGATTGGCAGATTTCAGTGCATGGTCATCCATTCGCGGGCTTCGCGAAGCGCCGTGGCGATCTCGACCTTCGACATGGCCGCCGACAGTTCCGAGCGCAGTTCCGCGGCGCGGGCCGAGCCCTTGATGGCGGCGATGTTGAACCATTTGTGGGCGGCAACGACATCGGTCTCGCAATCGCGGCCGGTCGCATACATCATGCCCAGTTCGAAAAGGATGTCGGCCTGGGCAGTTGCCCCCATGGCGCCGAAACCTGCTTCAAGCATTTCAAAACGTGCCATTTCAATCCCCTGTTTCCGGCCCCTGTCAGGCTCCCGAGAGCTGCCTTCTTTCGTCCTTGGCGGCTGCTCTTCCGATGCTTTCGAGAATGCCGTGCAGGCTTGAATCCGTCGTTAAATGGCGTGCTTAATTTGAGGAAAACAAAGCTAAAACAAGAGGTAAACGCGGAAATTCGTTAAGGATACAAAGCCAGCAATTCAGCCTGCTTGCGTCAAATTTGACGAAAATTTCCCGATGCCAATTCAAGACTTCGCTAACCACAGGAGACAAAGGCGATGCGCCGATCGTTTCATTTCCTTGGCCAGGAGGCGCATTCGGGGCCCTTCAAAATCCGAAAGTCTTCCGTTGCGGCACCGCTTTTGTTTTGCCGGGAGCTGGATTAGCTTACGTTTGCGTAAGCGGCAGACCGGCGAGGCGGAGCATCCGGCCGGACATCTAAAGGGAGGAAGACATGTTTCGAAGAGTGAGCCTGGCCCTTGCGGCCACGTTGATCATGGCCGGTGCGGCCTGGGCCGATCCGATCGAGGGCAATTGGAAGACGCAGGCCGGCGACACCGCAGCCATCGCTGGCGGCGGCTCGTTTTCCATCACGCTCAAGTCCGGCAAATATGCCGGCAAGACCATCGGCTCGCTCAAGGCGACGGGCGACAACAAATATGCCGGCAACATCACCGATCCGGCAAACGACAAGACCTATTCGGGCAAGGCGACATTGTCGGGCACCTCTCTCAAGATGAGCGGCTGCGTGCTCGGCGGGCTGATCTGCAAGAGCCAGACCTGGCACAAGCTCTGATCGAGCGCATCTTTCCGACCTGATGACGGGGCCCCGACGGGCCCCGTTTTCGTTTTGTCGATACATCCTGCGCCGGTGATGCTCGATGGAGGCCGGCGGCTATCCAACCGACGCCGGCGCCGTCGAAACCCCGTCAATCATCTTGAACCGCAGATGAACGCCGCCATCAGAGCCGGTTCAGTTGCATCAGGGCATTCTCCGGCGTGTTGAAGGAGACCGACCCAATGCTTGCTCGCCGCTTCACCATCGTCTGCCTGCTGGTGAGCCTGTTTGGAATGTTCTTCGCCATCCTCGTCGCTGAAGTGGGCCGTCCGGCCCGCGCCTGGGACGAAGCCAGTTCCAGAACCTGCCGCCTCGCCTGCCCCACCCATCTTCGCAACTGAACAAAGAAACCAAGACCTCGAAAAGAAAAGCTGAACGCCATGAACCGCATCGCCGCCAACGCTCTCAAGACCCTTCGGCTTCTGCCGCGGGCGGCGCTTATCCTGACGGTTCTGGCCGCTCCGGTCCTGGCCGTACCGATGATGCGCGCCGACACCGGCTCGACGATCGACGCACCGGCCCTGAAGAAGTCCGGCGTCGGCTTTGTGCTTCTGGTCAGCCTGCAGCGCGGTTGAAGAAAAACGGCGCTTTGACCGCCTTCGGTCGCGACACCCCTCCCAAGTGCCGATCCAAGTCTCTATATTGAGCCATGGAAAAGCGAATCTACCCACAAGCCATCGAATCTGTCGTCATGCCGGAGCCTTTTGGCCGGCAAAGCTTTGATAGCGCCGAAAAGGCCGTCAAGGCACTGCAGGCGCTTTACGATCGCAACACCAGGTTCCTGCGCGACTCCTTCGCAGAATTGGCGGCAGCAGGCGGTGATAATGGCAAGCGCTACCGGGCCTTCTATCCGGAGATCGGCGTCACCACCAACTCATTCACCCAGATCGACTCGCGCCAGGCCTATGGGCATATGCCGACGCCTGGGCATTTTTCCACCACCATCACCCAGCCGGGCCTGTTCGAAAGCTACCTCGTCGAGCAGTTGCGCCTGATCATGCGCAATCATGGGGTTGCGGTCACGGTGTCGGAATCGACCACACCCATCCCGCTGCATTTCGCCTTCCTTGAAGGCACCCATGTCGACGGCGCGGCGGCAGAGCGTATCAAGCGGCCGATCCGCGACCTGTTCGACGTGCCCGATCTCGACGGCACCGACGACCAGATCGCCAACGGCACCTTCGAAGTCGCCTTCGGCGAGCCGAGGCCTCTGGCGCCCTTCACGGCGCAGCGCATCGACTATTCGCTGCACCGGCTGTCGCACTATACGGCAACCACGCCGCAGCATTTCCAGAACTTCGTGCTGTTCACCAACTATCAGTTCTACATCGACGAATTCGTCGCCCGCGCCCGCGACCTGATGGCCAATGGCGGCGGCGGATACACGGAGTTCGTCGAGCCGGGCAATGTCATCACCAAGGGCGGGCAGAGCGCGCCCAGCGAAGGCGTTGCACCGCCGCGCCTGCCGCAGATGCCGGCCTATCACCTGAAGAAGTCGGGACATGGCGGCATCACCATGGTCAATATCGGCGTCGGGCCTTCCAACGCCAAGACCATCACCGACCATATTGCGGTGCTGAGGCCGCATGCCTGGGTGATGCTCGGTCACTGCGCCGGCCTGCGCAACACGCAGGCGCTTGGCGACTATGTGCTGGCGCATGCCTATGTGCGCGAGGACCACGTGCTGGACGACGATCTTCCGGTCTGGGTGCCAATCCCGCCGCTGGCCGAGATCCAGGTGGCGTTGCAGGAAGCCGTCGCCGAAGTCACCGGCCTTTCGGGCTACGACCTGAAGCGCATCATGCGCACCGGCACCGTCGCCACCATCGACAATCGCAACTGGGAACTGCGCGACCAGCGTGGGCCGGTACAGCGTCTGTCGCAATCTCGCGCCATCGCACTCGACATGGAATCGGCGACCATCGCCGCCAATGGCTTCCGCTTCCGTGTTCCCTACGGCACGCTGCTGTGCGTTTCGGACAAACCGCTGCATGGCGAGTTGAAGCTGCCCGGCATGGCGACCGAATTCTACAAGCGCCAGGTGGCGCAGCACCTGACCATCGGCATCAGGGCTATGGAGAAGCTCGCGGAAATGCCGATGGAGCGGCTGCATTCGCGCAAGCTCAGAAGTTTTTCGGAAACGGCGTTCCAGTAGGCCGGTTCCACGCATCGCATGGGCGTTTCGCCATCTTGATTGAGCCGCATTTCTGCCGATAAGCAGGCGGCATGGAGAAAGCGGGCTTCGGGACATTGCTGATTTCGGTTGCATTCCTGGCAATGCTGGCCTGTTCGATCGCGCTGGTGGCCGGGTTTTTCGGAACGCTGCATCCCGCCTTCGATTCCTTCTCGCATTTCCGCGTCCACCTTGCCGTGCTGATGGCGCTTTGCGCACTGCCGCTGCTGGCCACGACATTTCGACTGCAAGCGGCCGTGGCACTGCTTTTTGCCGTGGCGGCCTTCGCCACCACTTCCGGCTCGGTGTCCTTCTCCCGCCTGTGGCCGGTTCAGGCGGCCTATGAAGCCAAGAACGAAGACCGCGCGATCTACAAGCTGCTGCAGATGAACCTGCGCTACGACAATCCAACGCCGAAGAAGGTGCTGTCGCTGATCGGCCGGACCAATCCCGACGTGATCACCCTCGACGAGGTGTCGGCGATGTGGGCGACCGAGCTTGGCTATATCAGCAGCGCATATCCATACCGTATCCTCTGTCCTTACCCTAACAAGATATTCGGCGTCGCGCTGCTCTCGCGGCGGCCCTTTGCCGCCGGCACCGAGGCGCGTTGCGAAAGGCGTGGTGCCATGGCGACAGCGACCGTCGACTTCGGCGGCATCGACGTCGATGTCGCCGCGATCCATCTCAGCTGGCCCTGGCCACGCGAGCAGTACTGGCAGATCGGCGAGTTGACGGAGCCGCTTTCCGCGCTCGGCGAGACGGCCATCATGGCGGGCGACTGCAATGCCGCCCCATGGAGTGCCGCAGTGCGGCGAGTCGCGGCGCTTGGCGGGCTGACCGTCATGCCTTCCGCCGGCCCGACCTGGATCCACATCAGGCTGCCGGATTTCCTGCGGCGCTTCGCCGGCCTGCCGATCGACCAGGTTTTCAGCAAGGGCGGCGTGACGATCCATTCGGCGATACGGCTGGAAGACACCGGCTCGGATCACCTTCCGGTCATGGTGGAGTTCTCGCTCAGGCTGAACCAGCAAAAGCCGCTCGATGAACATGAAACCGCGACCGCGGCCATTGTCCAGACCGGCAAGACGCCAGGCTGAAGGATCAGGGCCTGACCAAAGCGATGACGAGATGCTGGACATGGCCGCCGTCGCGATGCTCGCGCGCATCGAAAGCGAGCTGCTTGGCCTCATATGCGGCATTGGTGGCCTTGATGCGTCGCTGTGCCTCGCGACGTGTCTTGTAGCAGGACCGGTCGTCGGCAACCCTGAGGCCGGAGATGGATCTTTCCGTGGCCCGCATCATCTCCCTGGCGATGCGGCCATGGGTTTCCTCATGGGCGCGGACGCCGGCGAAGAACCGCGTCCAGCGCTTCCGGAGCGTCGGGGTGGTGGCCGAGGCGACACGCGGAAACGTGTAGAAGAGATTGAGCGTGCCGTTGGCACGCCGCAAGCGGCAGACGCCATTGTCCTGGCTGGTGTCGAGGTCCCAATCCACAGCGTAGCCGGTCAGCGCGATGGCATGCGTCATGAAGCCGTGCTTCGGCCCCTTGCGGTCCATAGCCTGGACTAGTGCCAGCCCCGTGTTCCCGGTGATGTCGTAGGTCCGCGTCTTGACCACCACCCTGGTGCCGGCCGGGGCCGCCGAAGCCAAACCGAACAGCGCACCGATCGCCACAAGGCATGCCAGAACCGCCAGGCGCATTGGCCATCTCCTTATCGTCAAGGAATGGAACCATAAGCGCGCGGCAGTTTCAACAGTTCTAATGTTCCACATGCCACGGGAGACCCCGAGCCATCGTCGGGACCTTTGCGCGCTGCGGCCGGCGCGGGCCTACATGCCCTGATAGACCGGGCCTTCTCCGCCTTGCGGCGGCACCCAGTTGATGTTCTGGTTCGGGTCCTTGATGTCGCATGTCTTGCAGTGGACGCAGTTCTGCGCGTTGATGACGAAGCGCACATCCTTGGCCGTGGGATCGGCGGCGGCGTTGCCGTCCTTGTCGACCCACTCGTAAACCCCGGCCGGACAATAGCGCGTCGAGGGGCCCGCAAAGACATCGTGCTCGGAACGCTTCTGCAGCTCCATGTCGCCGACAAGCAGGTGGACCGGCTCGTTTTCCTCGTGATTGGTGTTGGACAGGAACACCGAGGACAGCCTGTCGAAGGTCAGCACGCCATCGGGCTTCGGATAGGCGATCTTCTTGTGCCGGGCGGCAGGCTCGAGCGTTGCGTAGTCGGCCTTGCCATGCTTCAGCGTGCCGAAGGGCGAGACACCGAACAGCGTGTTCAGCCACATGTCGAGGCCGCCAAGGCCGACACCGACGATGGTGCCGAAGCGCGACCACAGCGGCTTGACGTTGCGCACCTTCTTCAGATCCTTGCCGATGTCGGTCGCGCGCCAGGCTTCCTCGTAGGACGCGAGTTCGTCGTTGGCGCGCCCGGCGCCGATCGCCTCGGCGACATGCTCGGCCGCCAGCATGCCGGACAGCACGGCATTGTGCGAACCCTTGATGCGCGGCACGTTGACGAAGCCCGCGGCACAGCCCATCAGCGCACCGCCGGGGAAGGACAATTTCGGCACCGACTGCCAGCCGCCCTCGGTGATGGCGCGCGCGCCATAGCCCAGCCGCTTGCCGCCTTCGAACGTAGCCGCGATCGCCGGATGGGTCTTGAAGCGCTGGAATTCCTCGAACGGCGACAGCCAGGGATTCTTGTAATTGAGGTGGAGGACGAAGCCGACCGCCACCTGGTTGTCCTCGAGATGGTAGAGGAACGAGCCGCCGCCGGTCTTCAAGTCAAGCGGCCAGCCGAAGGAATGCTGGACCAGCCCCGGCCGGTGGTTCTCCGGCTTGACCTGCCAGAGTTCCTTCAGGCCGATGCCGTATTTGCCCGGTTCGCGGCCATCGGAAAGCTTGTATCTGGCGATCAGTTGCTTGGCGAGCGAGCCGCGAGCGCCCTCCCCGATCAGCACATATTTGCCCATCAGCGCCATGCCGGGTGCGAAACCCGGGCCGTGCGTTCCGTCCTTCTCGACGCCCATGTCGCCGGTAACGACACCGGTGACGGCGCCTTGCTCATTGTAGAGCAGGCCGGCAGCGGCAAAGCCCGGATAGATCTCGACGCCGAGCGCTTCGGCCTTGGTCGCCAGCCAGCGGCAGACATTGCCCAGCGAAACGATGTAGTTGCCGTGATTGTTCATCAGCGGCGGCATGAAAATGTTGGGCAGACGGAACGAGCCGGCAGGACCAAGGACCAGGAAATGATCCGCGGTGACCGGCGTCTTGAAGGGATGGCCGTCCTCGTCGCGCCAGCCCGGCAAGAGCCGGTCGATGCCGATCGGATCGACGACGGCGCCGGAGAGAATATGGGCGCCGACCTCACCGCCCTTCTCCAGGACGACGACCGAAAGCTCGGGATTGACCTGCTTGAGGCGGACGGCGGCGGCGAGGCCCGCCGGACCGGCACCGACGATAACCACGTCGAATTCCATGCTTTCGCGTTCGATGTCGCTCATCAACCCCTCCGCACTGGCTTATCCCATTCGGGTATCTTGCTGGCTCCCGCGCTGCATAGCGCATCAATTGACGACAGGAAACCGGCGCATACGTGACAATGCCGTTTTGGCCAAAAAGTCGCGCATTGCGAGGCTGGAAGACTGCTTTTCGCCTGGCATTGCCTGCGGGGCGCGCGTTTTTAATTGTTCGACGGCTTGCTTATCGGCCATACTTCACGCCATGCGCTTTCCTGGGCCAGCCGGCTTTTCATCGACGCGCTTTCTTTTCCCGCCCGGCCGGATCCGCCGGGCGCTCCTTTTGGCCCTTCTGATGCTGGCGCCGCATCACGCTGCCGCCGACGAAGTGAAGGTCTGGGCGGCGGGCGCCTACTCCTTCTCCGACGAGCTTGGCGGCTTCCACATCACCGGCGCCTCGGGCATCGGCACAAAGGACGATCCGTTCGTCATCACCGAAGAGCTGACTTCGTCAACGCCGGTGACGCTGACGATCCGCACGACAAAGCCGATCCAGGCCTTCGGCAAGGCCGGCGAATTCGCCAACGGCATGATGTATATGCGCATCGAGGTGCTCAACAACAGCGGCCAGGCCTGGGTCGAATTCCAGTTCGAATTGCAGGAGATCCTGAACCAGCCGAGCGTGTTCGGCGACGGGCTTTCCTTCGACCAGCGCAACAAGACGCCGGACAATATCCGGTCGAGCAATTTCGCCGATTTCGATCGCGATTTCGAACCCTATGACCGGCTGCTGTTCAGGAATGGCAAGGTCGACCCGCTGAAAACCGCCAGCTTCGAATTCCTGATGACCGACTACACGCCCAGATGGACCTTCTACCTGGTGCAGGATCCGCGCATACCAACGGGCTGACACGATAGGAATTTTTTCTTGACTCGGTGAGCTCAGCTATGGTACATTTTTGCCTATGGTGCTGAGTTGCGCCAGTGACCCGCCGCACAGGCGGGTTTTTCGTTTGATGCTCCGTCAGCCAACGCGCCGGCGAGAGGCTCCGAAGGAACCCAAGCTGCCAGTCTTGCAAATTGCCGCCACGCGGACGAATGTGAATCGATGACTGCCGCTTCCCCAACCAACAGACCTGATATCGCCGACCTGCTGGCGTTTTACGCCAGCGTGGGCGTCGACGAGGCGCTCGAAGAGCAGCCGGTGAACCGGTTCGCCGAGGTTGCGCCAAAGCCGATGGAGCGCGCGCCGATCGCAGCGCCTTCGGGTGGCACCGCCGCACCGCTGCGCTCGACGACCGTGTCCCGCGGCGAAGCCGGGGACAGAGCAAATGCACCACCCGTTGCGCGGTCGCCGTCTGCGACGACTGCGGTTCCCGACGAAGCGCAGGCGGCACTTGCCCGCCAATTGGCGACCACAGCAACGACGCTGGACGAGCTTCGCCAGCATATGGCGGCGTTCGAGGGCTGCAATCTCAAGGCCACCGCCAAGAACCTGGTGTTTGCCGACGGCAACCCGGAAGCCGCCGTCATGCTGGTCGGCGAGGCGCCCGGCCGCGACGAGGACATCGAGGGCCTGCCCTTCGTCGGCCGCTCGGGCCGGCTGCTCGACCGCATGCTGGCCGCGATCGGGCTCGACCGCACTTCAGCCTATATCGCCAATGTCATTCCCTGGCGGCCGCCGGGCAATCGCACGCCGACGCCGCACGAAACCGAGATCTGCCGGCCGTTCATCGAACGGCAGATCGAGCTGGTCAATCCCAAGGTGCTGATCAACCTTGGCGGCCCGTCGGCCAAGACCTTGCTCAACACCTCGGAAGGCATATTGCGGCTGCGCGGCAATTGGCGCGTTCACACGACGGCATCCGGCATCGCCATCCCGGCCATGCCGACGCTGCATCCGGCCTATCTCCTGCGAACCCCGTCGCATAAGAAGCTGGCGTGGCGGGATTTCCTCGAAGTGAAGGCAAAGCTGCGAGCGCTCACCTAGCGATAACCTTGCAGGTAATTGAAATGCCGTCCTCACCAGCCTAGCCATCCACTCATGACAACAGCCCAAACCTCCGCCGGCAGCCTCATTCGCGAATGGCGCACGCGCCGGCGCATGTCGCAGCTCGACCTCGCCATGGAGGCCGAAATCTCGCAGCGGCATCTGAGCTTCGTCGAAAGCGGCCGCGCCGCGCCCTCGCGCGACATGGTGCTGCATCTGGCCGAGCAATTGTCGATCCCGCTGAGGCAACGCAACCAGTTGCTGCTCGCCGCCGGCTTTGCTCCCAGTTTCGGCGAACGCTCGCTGACCGACACGACAATGGCACCGGCGATGGCGGCGGTCGAAATCGTGCTCAAAGGCCACGAGCCGTTCCCGGCACTCGCTGTCGACCGCCACTGGAACCTGGTTTCGGCCAACGCCGCCATCGCTCCCTTCCTTGCCGATGTCAGCGAGGCTTCGCTGCTGACGCCGCCGGTCAACGTGCTTCGCCTCAGCCTGCATCCCGGCGGCATCGCGCCACGCATCGTCAATCTTCAGGAATGGCGCACGCATCTGCTCGAGCGCCTGAAACACCAGAATGACGCGAGCGGCGACGCGGTGCTGATCGAACTCGAGCGTGAGCTGAGGACTTATCCGTCAGGCTTGACAGGCAGCCGGCCGTCGCCGGTCGAGCCGAACGCCATCGTGCATCCGCTCAGGCTGGCGCATGGCGATCAGGTGCTGTCGTTCATCAGCACCATCACCGTGTTCGGCACGCCGCTCGACGTGACGCTTTCGGAACTGGCGATCGAATCGTTTTTCCCCGCCGATGAACAGACGAGGACGGTGCTGGTTCGGTTGGCGAAGGAGCGAGCCGAGCTGTCGTAATCACCCTTCAGGCAAAGATGCCTTGCGCGTGCGGGTGCGCTCCAGGCCGAGCTGGCGTTCGCGCCAGATGATGAAGATGCCGGCGGCGACGACGATCAGGCCGCCGACAAGCATATGGAGCGTGGCGACGTCGCCGAAGACGAGATAGCCGACGACGAGGCCTAGGATCATCGAGGTGTATTCGAACGGCGCCACGACCGAGGCTTCGGCATGGCGATAGGCCGCCGTCATCAGGATCTGGCCAAGGCCGCCGCAGAAGCCGGCGGCAACAAGAAGGGCCGCCTGGAGCGGCGTCAGCGCCTGCCAGCCGAATGGCAGCGACAGCAGCGACATGACGCTCGCCGTCACCGAAAACCACAGCACGATGGTCGCCGTGCGCTCGCTTTGCACGAGATTGCGCACCAAGAGCATGGCGACGGCCGAGATCGCTGCCGCGACAAGAGCGGCCATGACGCCAAGCACTTCCTGGTCGTCGAGCGCCTCGTCGGAACTCAGCAGCGTCAGTTCCGGCCAGGAGATGATCAGCACGCCGACCAGGCCGACCGCGACCGCACTCCAGCGATACACGCGGATGGCCTCGCCGAGGAAGATGGAGCTGAACACCACCACCAGCAGCGGCTGCGCGTAGTTCAGCGTGATCGCTTCCGGCAGCGGCAGCCGGGTCAACGCGAAAAAGCCGAGCCCCATGGCGCAGACGCCGACCAGGCCGCGGGCGATGTGGTTGAACGGACGCTTGGTGGTGAAGGCAGTGTCGAGTTCTTTCCTGAAGGCCAGGAAGGCGATGATCGGGAAGATGGCGAAGAAAGAGCGGAAGAAGACAATCTGGCCGGCCGGAACGGTGCCTGCGGCTTTGATGCAGGTCTGCATGCCGACGAAGACCGCCACCGACACGATCTTGAGCATGATGCCGGTAAGCGTGTCGTGCCCGCCGGCATCATCGCTGGCTGTGGCCGAGGAGCTGCCGGGGCCTGCTGTCACGCTCCCGACGCTTCTCGGATCGTCGCCCAGATACGCGCCGGCGTTGCCGGCATGTCGATGTGCTTGACGCCATAAGCGCGCCAGAGCGCGTCGGTCACCGCATTGAGTGCCGCCGGGGTCGAGCCGATGGTGCCGGCCTCGCCCGCGCCCTTGATGCCGAGTGCATTGGTCGTCGACGGCACGTTGCGGGTCTCGAAATGGAAGAACGGGAAATTGTCGGCGCGCGGCATGGCGTAATCCATGAAGCTCGCCGTCAAAAGCTGTCCGTCCTCGCCATAGATAGTGTCCTCGGTCAGTGCCTGGCCGATGCCTTGCACGACGCCGCCATGCACCTGGCCGGCGAGCAGGATCGGGTTCACGGTAACGCCGAAATCGTCGACGATGGTGTAGCGGACAATCTCGGTCGCGCCGGTGTCGGGATCGATCTCGACCTCGCAGATATGAGTGCCGTTGGGATAGGTGCATTCGTCCTGCACGAACTCGCCAAAGCCCTTGAGATCGTCAGGCGTCTTGGCGGCCTCGGCGATGCTGGAAAAATCGAGCGAGCGATCGGTGCCGACGATGCGGGCAACACCATCGGACAACTCGATGTCGCCGGCAGAAGCCTCCAGCTCGTCGGCGGCGATGCGCTTGATCTTGTTGGCCAGATCCTCGCCCGCGCGGGAAGCCGACACACCCCCCAGCGGAATGGAGCGCGAGCCACCGGTGCCGCCGCCGGCCTTCAATTCATCGGTATCGCCCTGGCGGACATGGATCTTGTCGATGTCGAGATTGAGCTTTTCCGACAGGAACTGCGCATAGGCGGTGGCATGCCCCTGCCCGTTGGTCTGGGTGCCGATCTTCAGCGTCACCGTGCCGTCGCCATTGAGTTCGACGAAGGCCGGCTCCGAGCCCGGAAAGGCACAGGCCTCGATATAGGTCGCCATGCCGAGACCGCGGATTTTTCCGCCGGCCTTCGACTGCGCCAGCCGCTCCGGAAACGCTTTCCATTCGGATTGCTCAATGGCGCGCTCCATATGGCCTTCGAATTCACCGGTGTCGTAGAGCCGGCCGGTTTGCGTCCGGTAGGGAAATTGCTCCGGCCGGATGAAATTGCGGCGGCGGATCTCCTCGACGGGCAGGCCGAGATCGTGGGCGCAGGCATCGACCAGCTTTTCCAGCAGGAAGGCTGCTTCCGGCCGGCCGGCACCGCGATAGGCATCGACC
Organism: Mesorhizobium sp. BR1-1-3; assembly: GCF_020165455.1. Lineage (NCBI taxonomy): Bacteria > Pseudomonadati > Pseudomonadota > Alphaproteobacteria > Hyphomicrobiales > Phyllobacteriaceae > Mesorhizobium > Mesorhizobium sp. BR1-1-3. Next base: position 410,153 of record NZ_JAIUIC010000004.1, on the reverse strand, counting down.
GGGCAGGTGTTGGTGTAGAGGCCGGTCACCGAGACGTCGAGCGCCTGGATATCGTAGACACCGGTCGACATGGTGACGCCGATATAGGGGATGAACGGACCATATTGCGAGATATAGGCGCCGATGTTGGCGAGCAGGTCCACCTTCATGCCGAGAAAGCGGCCGTCCTTGTCCAGTGCCATCTCGGCCGTGACGAAATTGTCGCGGCCTTGCGCGTCGGTCAGAAAGTGTTCCGTGCGGTCGCCGGCCCACTTCACCGGGCGGCCAAGCCGCTTCGCCGCTTCCAGCACCAGCGGATATTCGCGGTAGACGAAGCTCTTCGGCCCGAAACCACCGCCGACATCAGGCGTGATGACGCGCAACTGGCCCTTCTTGACCTTGAACACGCTGGCCAGGATGTACTGCATGGAGTGCACGCCTTGCGACCCGGTGGTCAGCACGAAGCGCTTCTCCTCGGCGTTCCATTCGCCGATCGCGGAGCGCGGCTCCATGTAGTTGCAGACCAGCCGGTTGTTGACGAACTCGATGCGGGTGACGTGTGCGGCCTTGGCGAAAGCCGCTTCGGTCTTTTTCCTGTCGCCCATGTGGTAGCTGAAGGCGCGGTTGGAACCGAGCTCCGGCCAGACCAGCGGCGTGCCTTCGGCAAGTGCATTTGCGGTCCCGGAGGCTGCGTCTTCGCCGTCATAGTCGACATCGATCAGTTCAGCGGCATCCTGCGCCAAGGCACGGCTGTCGGCGACGACGAAGGCAACGGCATCGCCGACATAGTTGACGCGGTCGCGGCACAGGATCGGGATGTCGCGCGTCGGCGCCTTGGTGCCGTCCGGCTGTTCCTGCATGACGCCGGATTTCAGATCGCCGAGATGGGCAAGGTCCTTGCCGGTCAGTACCAGATGGACGCCAGGTGCGGCCTTCGCCGCCTCGGTCGAACCGATGGTGAAGCTGGCCTTGGCGACCGGCGAACGCAGGACATAGCCATGCAGGACGCCAGCCGGCTGGATGTCGTCGGTATAACGGCCCTGGCCCTGGATGAAGGCGGCATCCTCGCGCCGCAGCACGGATGCGCCCATGCCGAATTTCGGTGTGACGACGGTCATGGATGCCTCGTGATGATGACAGGAGAACGAACGCCTGAAATAGGCATTGCCTCAGTTTTGTCGAGGGGCCGTTTCGTGTAAAGAGCGCGGACTTCAAATTTCTTGGACCAGCGGACACAATCCGCCGCCAAGGCAATCGACAGGAAAACCCACGGAATGCGCACGGACACCGGCCAGGTCTTCAAGCTCGAAGACTATCGCCCCAACGACTACCTCATTCCGCAAACCGACCTCACCTTCCGCCTTTCGCCAGACGCAACGCGTGTCACCGCCGTGCTCACGATAGAGCGCCGTGACGGCGTCTCCGTGTCGGCACCGTTGGTGCTCGACGGCGACGGGCTTACGCTCAAGCGCATCGAGATCGACGGCAAGAAGGTAAAACCGGCGGATCAGCTGGCGACGCCCGACCAGTTGACCATCCTCGAGCCACCGGTGGCGCGGCGCTTCCAGTTGCTCATCGAGACCGAGGTGGCGCCGGCGGGCAACGAAGCCCTGATGGGCCTCTACCGCTCGAGCCACGTCTACTGCACGCAATGCGAAGCCGAGGGCTTTCGCCGCATCACCTATTTCCTCGACCGTCCCGATATCCTGTCCGTCTACACGGTGCGCATGGAGGCAATGCGCGACGAGGCGCCGCTGCTCCTGTCCAACGGCAACCCGCTCGAAAAGGGCGACCTCGGCGACGGCTGGCATTATGCAGTGTGGCACGACCCTTTCCCCAAGCCGTCCTATCTGTTCGCATTGGTGGCCGGCAATCTCGGCCGGCTCGCGGACAGTTTCGTCACCCTGTCCGGCCGCACGGTCGAGCTCGGCATCTATGTCGAGCCCGGCAAGGAGACGCTGGCCGGCTATGCGATGGACGCCCTGAAGCGGTCGATGAAATGGGACGAGGAGGCGTTCGGCCGCGAATACGATCTCGACGTCTTCAACATCGTCGCCGTGTCGGACTTCAACATGGGCGCGATGGAGAACAAGGGCCTCAACATCTTCAACGACAAATATGTGCTGGCCGACCGGGAGACCGCGACGGACGCCGATTTCGCCAATATCGAGGCGATCATAGCGCATGAGTATTTCCACAATTGGACAGGCAACAGAATCACTTGCCGCGACTGGTTCCAGCTCTGCCTGAAGGAAGGCCTGACCGTTTTCCGCGACCACGAATTCTCTGCCGACCAGCGCTCGCGCGCGGTCAAGCGCATCGCCGAGGTGCGGACCTTGCGCGCCCACCAGTTTCCAGAGGACCAGGGCCCACTGGCGCATCCGGTGCGGCCGCGCCGCTACCGCGAGATCAACAATTTCTACACCGCGACGGTCTACGAGAAGGGCTCCGAAGTGGTGCGCATGATCCGCACAATTCTCGGTGCCGACGTGTTTCGCGCCGGCATGGACCTCTATTTCGAGCGGCACGACGGTGACGCGGCGACGATCGAGGATTTCATCAAGGTGTTCGAGGATGCGTCCGGCCGCGACCTGTCGCAGTTCGCGCTCTGGTATCATCAGGCGGGAACGCCGAACCTGACGATCAGTTCGACGCACAATCCAGCCGCGCAGGAGTTCACGCTCGAAATCGAGCAGTCGGTGCCGCCGACACCCTCCGAAAGCCGCAAGCGGCTGATGCACATCCCGCTCGCTTTCGGGCTGATCGGCGCCGGCGGCAAGCCTGTGCCGTATAGCAGCGTCGAGGGCGCCAGCGTCGAGGACGGCGTCATCCATATCCGCAAGCGCCGCCACATGGTGCGGTTTTCAGGCGTCACCGAGCGCCCGGCCGTGTCGCTCAACCGCGGCTTTTCGGCGCCGGTGACATTGTCCGTCGAGCAGAAAGCCGACGACCAGTTCTTCCTTGCCCGCCATGACGGCGACGCCTTCTCGCGCTGGCAGGCTTTCAACACATTGCTGACCGATGCGCTGATATCAGCGTTCCGCGAGATCCTCGGCGGCAAGCAGCCGGCCTTTGCGCCGCGGCTGACCGAGCTCGCCGGCAGCATTGCCGGCGACGAGACGCTGGAGCCGGCCTATCGGGCATTGGCGCTGGCCCTGCCCGGCGAAGCCGACATTGCCCGCGACATCGGCAGGAACATCGACCCCGATGCCATCTATGCGGCTCGCGAGGCACTGGCGCTGGCGATCGGCACTGCGAACCGGGACGTTTTTTCGGGCCTCTACCTCAGCCTTGCCGACAGAGAAGCGTTCAGCCCCGACGCCGCAAGCGCCGGACGACGCGCCTTGCGCAACACCCTGCTGGATTATCTGTCGCTGCAGCCGGGCGGAGCGGAACTCGCTGCCGGGCATTTCCAGTCCGCGACCAACATGACCGACCGCGCGGCAGCACTTGCCGTGCTCGCGCATCGTCACCACGGTTCGCCCGAGGCGGTCGAGGCGCTGGCGGCTTTCGAGACGACCTACGGGTCCGACCCGCTGATCATGGACAAATGGTTCCAGATCCAGGCCAGCGTACCGGGGCCGCAAACCGTCGACACCGTGAAGGCCTTGACCAACCACCCGGCCTTCTCGATGGGCAATCCGAACCGGGTGCGCTCGCTGATCGGCACCTTCTCCAGCGCCAATCAGACCGGCTTCCACCGGGCCGACGGCGAAGGCTACTGGTTCTTTGCTCAAACCGTCCTCGAGGTTGAAAAGCGCAACCCGCAAGTGGCGGCAAGGCTGGCGACGGCGCTCAGATCCTGGCGTTCGCTCGAACCCTTGCGGCAGGCGAAGGCCAGGGAAGCGCTGCTCTCGATCGCCGGCGCCGAAAACCTGTCGGCGGATCTGCGGGATATTGTCGAGCGCACGCTGGCTTAGCCGCTCTCTTCCTTCTCCCCTTGTGGCAGAAGGGAGATCCGTGCACGCCGCCAAGCTGGTGAATTTCAACCAGGACCTGCCAGCAGCGGCTTCCGTTAGGCGCTGCGCCAGCGAAAGCCCATTATTTTAGTCGATTTTTAATCTTTTTTCGCCGGACCACTGGACAAGGCGAATCACCTTTGATTCTTTACTGACGATTCGGAAGTGCGGCGTTTGCCGGATCACCAAGCAGCATAGGCAAATTCGGGGAGTGCCATTTATGGCGAAGGCGGACGCGTGGGGCGCGCCCGGAGGGACGGTTTTTGCGCATCGTGAGACGCGCGGCGACGGTCTTGCCGGGAATACGCGGCTCATCGCCGAACCGGCCTACCGGCGGCTTTTGGCCGCCGAGCCGCTGCTGCGCCGATCAATACCCGTCCTCATCATCACCTTCCTGATCGTCATCGCGGCGTTGCGCGTGCTGTCGCTGATGAACGAGCGCGACGATGTCGAGCGCAATGCCAAGGCGATCCTGACGCTGGCGGCGGGCCAGCTGGCCAGTTCGCTCGCCACCACCTCGGAAACGGTGCCCGGCGCCATACAGGATCTGCTGGAGACCACCAGCCGTCAGGGCGCGATGGGCCGCAGCCATGTGCTTGTCATCACCGACAGCGCTTTCAAGATCGTCGCGGTGACGCCACGCTCGATGCCATGGCAGGGCCATTCGCTGGACGGCCTCGTCGAGGGCGGCCAGCCCTTGTTCATGTTCGGCGATCGTGCCGGCGTCATGGACGTCAACATCGACGGACGGGATTGGTACGCCGCGGTCAGCCTCGCGAATGGCGGAAAGGGTGCATCGGCGGCCCTGGTGCCACAGGACGCGGTTTTCGATGCCTGGCGCAAGACCGTTTCGCTGAACGTCACCCTGTTCGTGCTGACGGCCGGTGTGCTGATCGTCATCCTCTATGCCTATTTCGGCCAGGCGGCACGTGCGCAGGCGGCCGACCGCATCTACCTCGAAGCGCATCAGCGCATCGACATGGCGCTGGTTCGCGGCCGCTGCGGCCTGTGGGACTGGGACATGGTGCGCGGCAAGATGTACTGGTCGCGCTCGATGTACGACATGCTCGGCTACAAGCCTTGCGAAACGATGCTGTCCTTCGGCGAGGTCGATCAGATCATCCATCCCGAGGACGGCGACCTGTTCGAGCTCGCCAACAGAATCGTCGCACGCGAGATCGATCACATCGATCAGGTGTTCCGCATGCGCCATGCCGATGGCCAATGGGTCTGGATGCGCGCACGGGCACAGGTCATCGATCCGGAAGCGCCGGAGATCCAGCTGATCGGCATCGCCGTCGACGTCACCGAACAGCGTCATCTGGCGCTGCGTTCCGAGGCTGCCGACCTTCGCCTCAGAACGGCGATCGAGAACATCAACGAATCCTTCGTGCTGTGGGATTCGACGCAGCGCCTGATCATGTGCAATTCCAAATACCAGCAGGACAACGGGCTTTCGGACCGCGACGTGATGCCGGGCACCGCGCGCGCGGCGCTGGAAGAACGCATGCTGGCCTTTGCTTCCGAAAGGCGGCTTGCCCACACCAGCGGCCTGCAGGGCGGCGCCACTTTCGAGCGGCAGTTGGCCGACGGCCGCTGGCTGCAGGTCAACGAACTGAAGACCCGGGACGGCGGCATCGTCTCGGTCGGTTCCGACATCACCCAGATCAAGCTGCACCAGGAGAAGCTGGTCGACAGTGAGCGACGGCTGATGGCAACGATCCATGATCTCAGCCTCGCGCGGCGGGCCGAAGAGGAGCGTTCGCGCGAACTGGTCGACCTCAACCGCAAATACATGAAGGAAACCGAACGGGCCGAAGCGGCGAACCGGGCCAAATCCGAATTCCTGGCCAACATGTCGCATGAGTTGCGCACGCCGCTGAACGCCATCATCGGCTTCTCCGAACTGATGGAACAAGGGCTGTTCGGCCCGCTCGGATCGGAGCGCTACGAGGAATATGCCACCGACATCAACAGCAGCGGCAAGTACCTGCTGGGCGTCATCAACGATATTCTCGACATGTCCAAGATCGAGGCCGGCCAGTTCTCTCTGGACCGGGAAGAGATCGACCTCGGCCCGCTGATCAGCGAAACCGTACGCGTCGTTTCGCTGCAGGCGGCGCAAAAGGCCATCACCGTGGAAACGCGCATTGCCGATGCGCTGACGCTGGTCGCCGATCGCCGTGCGATCAAGCAGATCGTCATCAACCTTTTGTCCAATGCGGTGAAGTTCACCGGCCAGGGCGGCCACATATCGGTCAGGGCCCGCAACACATCCGGCGCGCTGGTGCTGACGATCGAGGACAATGGCTGCGGCATCCCCAAGGAGGCGCTCGGAAAGCTCGGACGGCCGTTCGAACAGGTGCAGAACCAGTTCTCCAAGAGCCATGCCGGGTCCGGCCTTGGCCTTGCCATCTCACGTTCGCTGGCCGAGCTTCAGGGCGGCGCGCTGAAGATCCGGTCGAGCGAAGGTGTCGGCACGATCGTATCGGTGCGCATTCCGGTGAAGAAGACCGTGCTGGCCGTCAAGGTTGCAGCGTGAAGTTTTTATCACCATCCCAGGCCTGATCCACCTCGTGGACGCGAGGTGAAACGCTTTGACAAAGTTATCTATTTTATCTATTTTGGATAAAAAGAAAGGCCTTGTCATGCGAGTGACTTCAACGGAATTCCAGCAGAATGTCGGGCGTTTTCAGGATGCTGCCCAGCGTGCGCCGGTCGCAATCACAAAGAATGGCCGGACCCACACGGTACTCCTGTCGGCGGCGATGTTCGAGGTCTTGGTCAAGGGACGGGTCGCCCGTCCTGTGGAAGAGCTGGACGACGAGACGCTTAACGCCATCGCCGAAAGCGCCGTATCGAGCGAATATGCCGGGCTTGATGCAATGCTCAAAGACTGGACACCGTGAGCCTGCCCAAACCTATCCCGGGTCTGGTGATTTCCTATTCTTACCTCTGGGTGAGAGAACACGAAAAGGGTGCCGAAGAAGGTCGCAAAAACCGACCATGCGCCATTGTCGCCGCGCGCCGGGTCGTGGAGGGCCGTGAAGTCATAACGGTCGTTCCGGTCACACACTCGCCACCAGCTGACTCCTGCCGATGCAGTAGAAATACCTGCGCCCCTCAAAGCCTATCTCGGCCTTGATGACACGCCATCATGGATCGTCGTCACCGAAACCAATCATTTCCTCTGGCCGGGTCCCGATCTCAGGCCTATCGCGGGGAGCAAACCGTCCCGATTCGACTATGGCATGCTGCCGCCGCGTTTCTATGCCTATCTGCGCGACCGGATTTTGCAGTCTCACGCAAGCCGGGCGCTGCAGCAGATTCGGCGAACAGAGTAGCTGCATGAGACTGGAGGACCACGAAACGTCCCCGATTCCAAGGGACGATCGCTTCCCGGTCATCCCGTACGAAGCAAAAGGTCGAAATCCTTCCTGACCTTCTGCGACGTCTCCTTGAGATGTGCTTCCAGCACACCGAAATCCGGCAGGTCGGTCACCGCCAGAAGCAGATCCGAAAGCCCCGGCGGAACGTCGTCGCGTTCGAAGGCTCCGGTAAGGCACAGCCGCGTCATCTGGGTCAGCGCCAGATAGAGCGCATAGGCGTCGAAAAGCTCCTGCCTCGCCCCGGCATTGGCGAAGCCCGGTGACAGGCGCGAAAGGATTTCGGCGGTACCGGTAACGCGCGGCCCGGCGCCTACCTGCCCGGTGATGACAGCGACTTGGGCGATGAATTCGAGATCGATCAGGCCGCCGGGGATCAGCTTGATGTCCCACAGGTCGCGCGGCGGCTTTTCCTTTTCGATCATGGCGCGCATGTCCGAGGCCTCGGCCATCACCTTGGCGGCGTCGCGCGGCTGACCAAGCACCGCCGCCACTTCCGCTTCAACCTCACTGCACAGGCTGGCGTCGCCAGCTATGGCGCGCGCGCGTGCCAACGCCATGTGCTCCCAGGTCCAGGCTTCCTGGCGCTGGTATTTCTTGAAGGCATCGATATGGGTCGCCACAGGACCCTTGTTGCCTGATGGCCGCAGGCGCAGGTCGAGTTCGTAGAGCACGCCCTCCGCCGTCGGCGCCGACACAGCTGCGATCAGCCGCTGCGTCATGCGGGTGTAGTAATGCGAAGGCGCCAGCGGCTTGTCGCCATCGGACTCCTCGGCGTCCGGCGCGTGGTCGTAAAGCAGGATCAGGTCGACATCCGATCCGGCGGTCAGCTCGCGGCTGCCGAGCTTGCCCATGCCGAGCAGCGCAACCACGCCGCCGGCAATGGTGCCGTGGCGCGCCGCGAATTCGGCCGTCACCGCCTGCAACGCAGCCTCGATGGTGAGATCCGCCAGATCGGAGAAGGCGCGGCCGGCGCGCGCCGGATCGATCGAGCCGGCGAGCAGCCGGACGCCGATCAGGAATTTCTGCTCGGAAGCAAAAATGCGCAGCCGGTCGAGCACGTCCTCATAAAGCCGGTCGCCCTCGACAAAGGCGGAAAGCCGTGCCGACAGATAGGCGCGGTCCGGTAGCTCCGTCAGCAAGGCCGGGTCGAGCAGACCATCGAAGACATGCGGCCGGCGGGTGATGATCGCCGCCAGCCGGGGCGCCGCACCCATGATCGTTGCCAGGAGCTTGAGCAGGGCCGGATTGGACTGCAGTAGGGAAAACAGTTGGATGCCGGCCGGCAGGCCGGCGAGAAATTCGTCGAAGCGCATCAGCGCTTCGTCGGCCCGGCGCGTCTGGCCGAAGGAGCGCAGCAGAGCCGGCGTCAATTCCGTCAGCCGCTCGCGCGCCTCCGCCGACTGGGTGACGCGATAGCGACCGAAATGCCAGCCTCGGATGACGCGGCAGATGTCGCTTGGCCGCTGGAAGCCGAGGCCGTGCAAGGTCTGCAGCGTATCGGGATCGTCGACATCGCCGGTGAAGACGAGATTGCCGATGCCTGTCGAAAGTTCCGGTGCTGTTTCGAACAGTGCCGCGTAGTGGCGTTCGACCTGCTGCAGCGAGGCGCGAAACGCCTGGGAAAAGGCAGGAGCATCGGCAAAGGCGAGCATGCGGGCGATGCGCTCCAAGCCTTCATCATCTTCCGGCAGCGTGTGGGTCTGCTCGTCGGCAACCATCTGCACGGCATGTTCGACGCGGCGCAGGAACCAGTACTGGCGGGCGAGCGCATCGCGCGCCTCGGTGGTGATCCAGCCGCGTGTCGCAAGCTCGCCGAGCATCGGCACGGTCTCGCGGCCACGCAGTTCAGGGAAGCGTCCGCCGGCGATAAGCTGCTGGGTCTGGACGAAGAATTCGATCTCGCGAATGCCGCCGCGCCCGAGCTTGACGTTGTGGCCCTTGACCGCGATCTCACCATGGCCCTTGTGGGCGTGGATCTGGCGCTTGATCGAATGGACGTCGGCAATCGCCGCGTAGTCCATGTATTTGCGCCAGATATAGGGCTGAAGCTCCTTGAGGAAGGCAGCGCCCGCTGCCAGATCGCCGGCCACCGGACGTGCCTTGATCATGGCGGCGCGCTCCCAGTTCTGGCCGCGCGCCTCATAGTAGCGCAGTGCCGCCTCGACCGGGATCGCCAGCGGTGTCGAGCCGGGGTCGGGGCGCAGCCTCAGATCGGTGCGGAAGACATATCCGTGCTCGGTGCGGTCCTGCAGGATGCGAACCAGGCGGCGCGTCAGCCGCGAAAACAATTCGGTGGCGTCGAGCGGGTCGACGACCGCCGGTGCTTCCGGATCGAAGAAAACCACCAGGTCGATGTCCGAGGAAAAATTCAGCTCATGTGCCCCGAGCTTGCCCATGCCGAGCAGGATCCAACCCGACTGTTTCGACGGGTTGTCGACATCCGGCAGTTTGAGTTTGCCCTGGCCGTGCGCGTCGCGCAGCAGGAAGTCGACGGCGGCACGGGTACAGGCGTCAGCGAGGTCGCTCAACCGCCGGACCGTCAGCGCCGTTTCGGCCTCGCCGGCAAGATCGGCCAGCGCGATGAGGAAATGCGCCTCCGCCTTCCACTGGCGCAGCTCCATCATCAGGCCGGATTCCGAAAGGGTCTCCGCCAAATGCGCCTGGTCTATGGCGGCGCCGATCGCTTTCAGCCGAGCCTCGATTGTCTGCTCGAACAGCCCGTCCAGGATTTGCGGCCGGCGACGTGCCGTATCGCGCAGGAACGGCGACAGATCGAAGACGGCGGCGAGGAAATCCTGGCCCTCCCCTTTGCCGGCCAGAAACTTGGCCAGCCGCGTCAGCCCTTCTTCGCGTGCTGCGGACGCGATCTCGGCCAGTTCCAGCCGCGCACGGTCCTCGTCCAGCGGAACAAGCCTGGCCGCCGGCTTCAGCAGCCAATCTTTCGCTCTCGCAGCCGTGCTCATCAGTGATCCTCCCGAACCGGGAAACTCATGACCACGGATAGTCCAGGATTGCCAGGCAAGAGTTCAAGCCGGCCATTGTGGAATGTCATGACGGCCTTGGCGAGGCTGAGGCCAAGACCCGAACCCGGTTGCGAACGGCTCTTCTCCAGCCGCACGAAACGTTCCGTGGCACGCGCGCGGTCGCCATCGTCGGGAATGCCGTGGCCATTGTCGGCAACCGACAGGCGAACGTCCGCACCGGCTCGCTCGAGCGTGACGCGCACCGCCGGCTGGGCATTGGCGCCGGTCGAATATTTGATGGCGTTGTCGACGATGTTCGACAGCGCCTGGCCGATCAGTTCGCGGTTGCCGTTGACGGACACCGCCTCGTGCGCGTCTGCTTCCAGCGACACGCCCGCCTCTTCCGCCACCGGCTCATAGAGCTCGACGACATCGCGTACGGCTTCCGCAAGATCGACGCGGTTCGTATTTTCAGACGAGTAGCCAGCCTCCAGCCGGGAGATCATCAGGATGGCGTTGAAGGTTTTTATCAACTGGTCCGACTCGGCGATGGTGCCTTCCAGCGCCTGCCGGTAGTCGGTGGGCTTTTGCTTGCCCGAAAGCGTCGCTTCGGCCCGGTTGCGCAGCCGGGTCAGCGGCGTCTTCAGATCATGCGCGATGTTGTCGGAAACCTGCTTCAAGCCTTCGTTGAGCGTGGCGATCCTGGCCAGCATGGCATTGAGATTTTCGGAGAGCCGGTCGAACTCGTCGCCAACCCCCGTCACCGGCAGCCTGCCCGACAGATCGCCGCCCATGATGCGACGGCTGGCTTCCGACACGCTGTCGATGCGCTTCAGCGCAGCGCGGCCGACAAAAAACCAGATCAGCAATCCGCCCAGCCCCATCATGCCGAGCGCCAGCATCAGCGCACGGCGGATGACGGCACGAAACCGTTCCGGCTCGCCAAGGTCGCGGCCGACCAGCATGATCATCTGGTTCGGCAGCCGCAGCACCAGCGCAATGGCGTTGTGGCCTTTTTCGCCCTGCGCCTGCGCATCGTTCTGCTCGGATTGGGTGGTGGTACCCTGCTCGGCGGGAAGGTTGCGCAGGCGCTCGAGCTCTCCCTCGCCAAAGCGCTGATAAGAGAACGGACTGCTGGTCCAGCCTTCGGTTTCGAGAACGCCAGGTTCGAGGCTCTGCACGTTGCCGGTCAGGATCTGGCCGTTGGCGTCGGCGATCAGGTAAAGGTTTGCGCCGGGCTGGCGCGAGCGCGCTTCGACCACGCGGACCAGTACCGGCAGGCCGCCGCGCTGATAGGCGCGGGCAAGGCCGAGCACTTCGTCATTGATGGTCTCCTGCGTCTGCGCGGTCAGCATTCGCGCCGACAGCGAGGTCATGTAGAAGACGAGCGCCACCGCGCAGAGCGCGAAGAGCAGGAAGTAGAGCGCCGAAAGCCGCGCTGCCGTCGTCTTCATGATGGCTGGCACGGAAAGAGCCATGCCGCAGCTAACCACTCTTCAGCATATAGCCGGCGCCGCGAACCGTATGCAGGATGGGCTTGTCGAAGCCCTTCTCGATCTTGCCACGCAGCCGGGAGACATGGACGTCGATGACATTGGTCTGCGGATCGAAATGGTAGTCCCAGACATTTTCCAGCAGCATGGTGCGCGTCACCACCTGGCCGGCATGCCGCATCAGATATTCGAGCAAGCGGAACTCACGCGGCTGCAGCGTTATCTCGCGTGACGCACGGCGGACCGAATGCGACAGCCTGTCGAGTTCGAGATCGCCGACGCGGTAGACGGTTTCCGCTTCCTTGGCACTGGCGCGCCGGTTCAGCACCTCGACGCGGGCGAGAAGCTCGGAGAAGGCATAGGGCTTTGTCAGGTAATCGTCGCCGCCGGCGCGCAAACCCGTGACCCGGTCATCGACCTCGCCGAGCGCCGACAGGATCAGCACCGGCGTCGTGTTGCCCCTGGACCTGAGACCGGCAATGACCGACAGGCCGTCGCGACGCGGCATCATCCGGTCGATCACCATCACGTCGTAGTCGCCGGCGTCGGCGAGCGCAAAGCCGGTTTCGCCGTCACCGGCGACATGCGCGGTGTGACCGGCCTCGGCAAAGGCTTTCTGCAAGTAATCCGCAGCCTCGCGATCGTCTTCTATGACGAGAATCTTCATAGGGCTGTTATACGCGATTTCGCCGGAAGGTTGAGTGGCAGACATCTGCATTGTGGCCTTTGCCAAAGCGCACCGCGACCGAGATCGCTCGAAGCAGTGCGCGATAAAGCTGCTCGCTGCCGATGTCGTTGGCATCGGATCGTTGAAGCGCTTTTGAAATTGTGCGGCAGCGGGCGATGGGAAGCCCGCTGCCGCCGGGGGAAGGCGCGATGACTGACTAACGCGCGCTCCTCCATGCTTTCCCGTACGGCGGCTCGGGGGTGTTGAACCGGCGCACGCTCCGGAGCCGACCTCAGCCCTTGGCGACGGGCAGCGCGACGAAACGATTGGTGTCGTCGCGGGTGATCTGCATCAGCACCGCCTTGCGGCCGGATTTGACCGCTTCGGTCATCGCCTTGGTGACGTCGTCGGTGCCGTTCACTTCGGTCGAATTGACCGATGTGATGACGTCGCCCGGCTGGATGCCGCGATCGGCAGCATCGCTGTCGGGATCGACGTCGGTCACCACCAGCCCCTTGCCGTTTTCGGACTTGGTGACGGTCAGGCCGAGATCGGCCAGCGTGTCGGGCTTTGCCGGAGCGGCAGGCTGCGACTGGTCGACAGAGGCCTGCTTGTCGCTCGAGGGCAGTTTGCCGAGATCGACCTTGACCGTCTGGCTCTTGCCGTCGCGCCACACGGTGACGTCAACCGACTTGCCAGGCGAGTAGGCGCCGATCAGCCGTGCCAGTTCCTTCGGCGAAGCGACGTCCTTGCCGTTGACCTGGGTGATCACGTCACCGGCCGTGATGCCCGCCTTCTTGCCGGGACCATCGTCCTGGGCACTGGAAACCAGTGCGCCGTTGTTGGACTTCAGACCAAGCGACTCAGCGATGTCGGAGGTGACCGGCTGGATTTCCACACCGAGCCAGCCGCGCTGAACGGAACCGCTCTTCATCAGGTCCTGAACGACCTGCTTGGCGGTCGAAGCGGGAATGTCGAAGGCGATGCCGACGCTGCCGCCGGACGGCGAGAAGATCGCGGTGTTGATGCCGACGACCTGGCCGTTGAGGTTGAAGGTCGGGCCGCCAGAATTGCCGCGGTTGACCGATGCGTCGATCTGGATGAAGTCGTCATAAGGGCCAGCGCCGATGTCGCGGCCGCGGGCGGAGACGATGCCGGCGGTGACGGTGCCACCAAGGCCGAACGGATTGCCGACGGCCACCACCCAGTCGCCGACGCGAACCTTGGAGTCATCGGCGAAGTCGACATAGGTAAACTTGCCGACGCCATCGACCTTGAGCACGGCGAGATCGGTGCGCGGGTCGGTGCCGATCAGCTTGGCGTCGAGTTCCTTGCCGTCATTCATCACCACGGTGAAGGCCGAGCCTTCCGAAACGACGTGGTTGTTGGTGACGAGATAGCCGTCATCCGAGATGAAGAAGCCGGAACCTTGTGCAACCGGCCGCGGCTGGTCGTTGTTGCGGTCGCGATGGCTGAAGCGCCTGTTGCCGCCACCCTGGCCGTCCTGATCACCAAATCCACGGAATTCCTTGAAGAAGCGGCGCAGTTGCGGATTGTTGGGCAGGTTGTTCATGCCATCCTGATCGTCGGACGGGTCCGAGCCGTCATCGGCGGCCGGGCTGATCTTGGCCTTGACCTTGACGCTGACAACAGCGGGAGAAACCCGCTCGACGACATCGGCGAAGCCCGGTACCTGCGGCGCCTCGACGCGCACGGCATCGGCCAGAACAGGGCTGGTTCCGCTGGTCAGCGCACCGACGCCGATCGCACCGGCCACGGCGACAGACGCGACGGCAGCCATGAGACGCTTGCGGGTGACGGAATATGAACGGGGGGCAATATTCATGGATCTCGTATCCTCTTTCCAAATGGACGCTGCTGATGGGCATCCTCAAGCAAGAGAATTAGAGTGGCGCACATTACAGCGCCATTTCCGACACATGAAACTTTGGTAATGTTTTGGGGTCGGGAGACGCACAAACCCGTTGGCCGCGATGCCCTATGCGCTATCTTGTACACAACTCAGCACAAGGCTTTCATAAATGACAGCAAGCACGCCTGGCGGATCGTATTCGTGAAATGGGCCGAGACCTTGGTGATATGGCGACGGGCCGGCCAGGCCGAGTAACAGGCACATATGAGACGTTCATCAGCCGCCTGCCCCACACCACATCATTGCCTATGAGTTGCGCCCGATCGCTGGCCGTCAGTGCGCCGTTATCCTGCGCGTCATTCACACGTCGCGGGACTGGCCCTCGGAGGAATGGCCGAGCTAATTGCCTAGTATCTTGTCCAGCGCCGCCTGTTCCTCAGTGGTCAGCGCATTGGTTGCCGTCGAGCGACGCGACCGCGCGGTCAGCACGATGAAAACGCCTCCCACCAGCAACAGCAGGACAGGCGTGCCCCACAGCAATGCATTGCGCAGGTCGAAACGCGGCTTGAGCAGCACGAACTCGCCATAGCGCGAAACCACGTAGTCCATGACCTGCTGGTCAGTGTCGCCGGCGACGAGGCGCTGACGCACGAGGACGCGCAGGTCGCGGGCAAGGTCGGCATCGGATTCGTCGATCGACTGGTTCTGGCAGACCATGCAGCGCAAGCCTTCCGAAAGCGCCCGAGCCCGTGCCTCAAGTGCAGGATCAGGCAGCATCTCGTCAGGCTTCACCGCCAAGGCCGTGCCGGCAAAAAACAGCGCCAGCAGCAGGATAATGGAGGTCAGCGAAAGCCGTGCGTTCATGGCAGGGTCGCGGATGGCACCACGCTCGCCTGCTTGCGCCGTCGCGACGGCGCGCCGACGCGCAGGCGCCGGTCCATCAGCGACATCGCCGCGCCCGCCATCATCATCAGGCCACCGCCCCAGATCAACGTCACCAGCGGCTTCCACCACAAACGCACGACGACCGAACCATCTTTGCCCTCGTCGCCGAGCGAGATGTAGAGCTGCGAGAAACCGATCGTCCTGATGCCGGATTCCGTCGTCGTCATCTGCCGCGCCGGATAAAACCGCTTAGCGGAGCTGATTTCGCCAACAGGGCTACCGCTGACGCCGATCAGCTCGAAGCGGCCGCGATCCTCGCTGTAATTCGGTCCCTGGGCCGGATAAAGCCCGACGAAACGCAGCGTATGGCCGGACAGTTCGACGGTCTCGCCGGCATGCATCGACAGGATCTTCTCGGTGCCGAAGCAAAGTGTGCCGACGATGCCGAGCGTGGTCAGGCCGAGGCCGAGGTGAGCGAAGGCTGTGCCGAAGACCGAACGCGGCAAGCCGAGCAAGCGCCGGACCATGATCCCCGTTGCGACGGTCCGAAAGCCCGATTTGACGGCGAGATCGGTGAGCGCGCCAAGGATCAGCCAGACGGCAAGGCCTACGCCCAGGGCTGCGAACACCGAGGCGCCGTCGATGAACAGAGCGGTGACCAGCGTCGCCAGCAGCGCCGCTGCAAAGGCCACCATCAGGCGCTGCGCGACGGCGAAGACATCGCCGCGCTTCCAGGCCAGCAACGGCCCGAACGGAACCACGAGCAGCAGCGGCACCATCAGCGGCCCGAAGGTGAGATTGAAGAACGGCGCGCCGACCGAGATCTTGTCGGCTGAAAAGGCTTCGACAGCGAGCGGATAGAGTGTGCCGACAAGCACGGTCGCCGTCGCCGTGGTCAGGAACAGATTGTTGAGGACGAGTGCCCCTTCTCGGGAAATCGGGTGGAACAGGCCGCCGGTCGTCAACCGGGAAGCGCGCAGCGCAAACAGCGCCAGCGAGCCGCCGATAAACAGCGTCAGGATGCACAGGATAAACACGCCCCGGGTCGGATCGGTGGCAAAGGCATGCACCGAGGTCAGCACGCCCGAACGCACGAGGAAGGTGCCGAGCAGTGACAGCGAAAAGGTCAGGATGGCGAGCAGCAGCGTCCAGATCTTCAGCGCCGAGCGCTTTTCCATGACAATGGCCGAATGGAGCAGCGCGGTGCCCGCCAGCCACGGCATGAAAGACGCGTTCTCGACTGGATCCCAGAACCAGAAACCGCCCCAGCCAAGTTCATAATAGGCCCAGTACGATCCCATGGCGATGCCGCCGGTCAGGAACATCCAGGCGACCAGCGTCCACGGCCGCACCCAGCGCGCCCAGGACGCGTCGATGCGGCCTTCGATGAGAGCGGCGACCGAGAAGGAAAAACAGATCGAGAAGCCGACATAGCCGAGATAGAGGAACGGCGGGTGGATGGCGAGGCCGAGATCCTGCAGGATCGGGTTGAGATCGCGGCCTTCGATCGGCGCCGGGTTGAGCCGGATGAACGGATTGGACGTCGCCAGGATGAACAGGAAGAAGGCGGCGCCGATGGCGCCTTGCACCGCAAGCACATTGGCGCGCAGCGCCGCCGGCAGGTTGGAGCCGAAAGCGGCGACGAGTGCGCCGAAGAAGGTCAGGATCAACACCCAAAGCAGCATCGAGCCTTCATGATTGCCCCAGGTTCCGGTGATCTTGTAGATCAACGGCTGCAAGGAATGCGAGTTTTCCCACACGCTTGCCACCGAGAAATCGGAGCTCGCATAGGCACTCGCCAGCGCTGCGAAAGACAGCGCCGTCAAGGCGAAGCCGGTCACCGCGACCGGACCGCCGACGGCCATCAGGCGCTGGTTGTTCAGGCGTGCGCCAAACAGCGGCACGAGCGTCTGCACCAGCGAAAGCGCAAACGCCAGGACGAGGGCGAAATGTCCGGTTTCAACCATGCCCGTGATCCACTGTCGCTCTCCTGCCGGAGCTATTCACTCTTGCTCTCCTGCCACACGCCCTTGGCCTTGAGGCCGTCTGCAACCTCCTTGGGCATATAGCGCTCATCATGCTTGGCCAGCACGCTATCGGCAACAAAAACCCCGTCCGGGCCGAAACTACCCTCGGTGATGACGCCCTGCTCTTCGCGGAAAAGGTCGGGCAGGATGCCGGTGTAGGTGACCTTGACCGATTTGTGCGTGTCGGTGACCGAAAAGCCGACCGTGGCCCCCTGCCCGCGCTGGATCGTGCCTTTTTCGACCAATCCCCCCAACCGGACGCGCTGGCCAGGCTGGACGCTTGCCGTGGTGAGATCGGCCGGCATGTAGAAATAGGAGGCCTTCTGGCCAAGCGCGTAGAAAGTCAGCCCGGTCGCGGCACCCAGGAAGACCAGGCCGCCCGCGATCACCGACAATCGTTTCTGCTTGCGCGTCATGTCTTGTTCTACTCCGTCGCCGCAAGCCCAAGCGAAGCGGCAAAGGCGGTGAATTTCTTCGCCTGGTCACTGTCGGCCCCAAAGACGGCAATGGCGCGACCGAGCGCCTCACGCGCCTGATCAGCCTTGCCAAGCACGACATAGGAACGAACGAGCCGCATCCATCCTTCCGGGTCGTGCGGATTTTGCCGCAGTTTGTCGTCAAGGCCGGCAACCATGGTGTTGATCATGGCTTCCCGATCCTGCGGCGACATCGAGGATGCGGCGTCGATATCGCCGGCATCGGGGCCGTTGGCGGCGCCGCCGGAAGCCACTTCGGGGTTGCCGGACTTGGCCAGCGCCTGCTCGACGGCACCGCGCCATGGCGAGTCCGGCGGCAATCTGCCCAGCATCGCCTGCCATGCCGTGGTCGCTTCCTTGGCGCGACCCTCCTGCGCCAACGCCATGGCCAGGTAGAAACTGGCCTTCGCATTGGCCGGATCGAGCTTCAGGGCTGCCTCGAAAGCATCCTGGGCATCGGCCGAGACAATGCCGCCTGCCGCGCCGGCGATCGCCTCTCCGAGACCGGCCTGGCGAACGGCGCTGTCGCCATCAAGCCGAATGGCGTTGCGATAGGCATCCGCCGCGTCGGAAAAGCGCTGCATGCGCAGATAGACCGGTGCAAGCACGTCCCAGCCCCTGCCATCGGTGGGATTGGCGGCCAGATGGGCTTCGGCCCGCGCCACCAGTTCGTCGACCGAACTGTCGGCGGGATTCTTGGCCAACCGCTCGCTGAGCGGTTGTGACGGCAGGTCGGGAGAGCCAAGCTTGACATAGAGCCCCCAACTGACCAGCGGCACCGCCAGCACGGCTACGGTTGCCACCAGCCTTGCGGTGGCCGGCGCTCGGCCCGCGTTTGCGCCGCCGGCGGTACCCGCATTGTCAAGGCGAAGGATGCGGCGAGCGATCTCGGCGCGGGCTTCGGCCGCTTCGGCCGGCTGGATCAAGCCACGCGCGGCGTCGCGGTCAAGCTCGGACAGTTGGTCGCGATAGACTTCGAGATCATGTTCGCCGCTCGACGACGCGCCCTTCGCGCTGGCGGCCAGCGGCAACAGCACCGCCAGGCTTGCACCCAGCGTGAGAATGGCGGCTATGACCCAGAACAGCATGGTTCTTCCAATAACGGCAGAGCTCTGCCGTGCCAACAGATGCATGCTGCGACGCTTTGACGACGCCAGCCGCCAATCGTCGGCAGACGGTCGTCAGGTCAGCGGTGTCCAGCTGCCATCGGCGTTGCGGCAAGCGGTTCCGCGCGCCGTGACTCCGGCGCCGCCGGAAAACACCGTCTGCGTGTACTGGCGGCAGTCCTGCGAACCGACGCGGTAGGGCTGGGCCGGAACCACCTCGCCGTAGCGCGAAGCCTGGGCGCCTTTCCACGTCACCTTCTGGCCGCTGGTCGTGTATTCCAGCGCTTTGTACTCAGCCTCGAGCGCGCTGCGCTTCTCGGTCTCGCTGAGGCCGTTGCCGATCGCCCCGCTGATGAGGCCGCCGCCCATCGCCGAAATGATCGTCGTGGTCACCTTGCCGCTGGAAGGAGATGTCGAGGCCGGTGTCGCTGCCACGGTTGGACCCTTGCCGCTCAAGGTGGTGCAGCCGGAAACAGCCAGCAATGCGGAAACAAGCGCGACGCGAATCTTCATGCCAACAACCGGTTTTCTTGAGTTGGACCCTGCCATGGATGCGCCGGGGGCCGCGTCATCGAGAAGTCGGCGTGGCCATAGTATTGATATTTGTCGGAAATTTGGCCGCTGGCCGCTGCGGGACCAATGGACATGCCGCCAACAACATCTCCCGCCCCTCTATGTCGATCGGCTCTGGTGAACATCACTGAAGGCTCCGCAATCGCACCACCGCCTTCAATCCGCCCATACCGGACCGTTCGAGCGCCAGAACGCCTCCATACTCGTTGACGAGGTCTGCGACAATGGCCAGGCCCAGACCTGTTCCGGGCTTTGTCTCGTCCAGACGCCGTCCGCGCTTCAGCGCCTCGCGCGCCTTGTCCTCGGGAATGCCCGGACCGTCATCCTCTATGCCGATCTCGAACAGGCCGGCCGGGTCGTCCTTGCCGGTCAAGGGCACGACCGAGACCTGCACCGCGCTCTTTGCCCATTTCATCGCGTTTTCAAGGAGATTGCCCAGCAGTTCCTCAAGGTCCTCGCGCTCGCCGGCGAAGACGATCTCGCCCGCCGGCAGCGACAGCGACAGATTTGTCTGCGGATTGAGCTTCCGCAGAACCCGCACCATGCGCTGCACCAGCGGCGTCACCGGCGTGCGGTAGACGACGCTGTCGCGTTGTGCCGCGACGCGGGCGCGCTGGAGATAGTGTTCGACCTGCTTCTGCATGGAAGCCGCCTGTTCGGCGATCAACTGCCCCTTGGCGCCGCCGAGCGCGCGGCCCTCGTTGAGCAGTACCGCCAGCGGCGTCTTCAGCGAATGGGCGAGATTGCCGACCTGTGTTCGCGACCGCTCGACGATGCGCCTGTTGTTTTCGATCAGCGCATTGGTTTCGTTGGCAAGCGGTTCGATCTCGGCCGGGAAGCGGCCGTCGAGCCTCTGGGCGGTGCCTTCGCGCACCATGGCGAGCGCGTTCCTGACCCGGCGCAGCGGCTGCAGGCCGAGCAGGATTGCGATCGCGTTGATGGCGATCATGCCGACGCCGAACAGGCTGAGATAGGTCAGCAGGCGGCGCTGAAAGGTGGCGATTTCCTGTTCGAGTTCGCTCTGGTTGCCCATGACGCGGAAACGCGCGGCGCGGTTCTTGGCGTCGAGGACGAATTCGCTCTCGAACACTTCGAGTTGCTCGCCGTCGATGCCTTCGGCTGCGTAGCTGCGCTGGAAGCTCGCGTTGAACGGCACCTCGGCAACGCTCGGTGACGGGATCGTCGTGGTCATCGACGACGAATGGAGATCGCCATGCACGCCTTCCGAAGCGGGCTCAACCGACCAGTACCAGCCCGAATTCGGCTCCGAGAACCGGAGGTCGCCGAGATCTGGCGCGCCGGTCAGCGCACCGCTGTCGGAGATGCCGATCGAACCGATCAGGTTGAACAGATGCGCCGAAAGCAGGCTGTCGAAGCCGCGCTCGCTGGCCTGGCGGTATAGGGTGGTGATCAAGGTGAAGATGACAACGAGCGTCACGATCGCCCAGACCGTGGAAAAGGCGATGACGCGGAACGTCAGCGAACGCGGCCACAAACGCAGCGAAAGCGGCGTCCTTGCGGTTGGTTTGAGCGGTTCCGAGTTACGCCTCCGGCTCACGCATGCGGTAGCCCATGCCGCGCACGGTTTCGATCATGTCGATGCCCATCTTCTTGCGCAGCCGCCCGACAAACACCTCGATGGTGTTGGAATCGCGGTCGAAATCCTGATCGTAGAGATGCTCGACCAGTTCGGTCCGCGAGACGACCTCGCCCATATGGTGCATCAGATAGGCAAGCAGGCGGAATTCATGCGACGTCAGCTTCAGCGGCACTCCGCCGACATCGGCCTTGGAGGCCTTGGTGTCGAGGCGCAGCGGTCCGCAGGTCAGCTCGGACGAGGCATGGCCGGCAGCGCGCCGGATCAGAGCCCGCAGCCTCGCCAGCACCTCCTCGATGTGGAACGGCTTGGTGACGTAGTCGTCGGCGCCGGCATCGATGCCGGAAACCTTGTCGCTCCAGCGGTCGCGCGCCGTCAGGATCAGCACCGGCATCTTGCGGCCGCCGCGTCGCCAGCGCTCGACCACGCTGATGCCGTCCATCTGCGGCAGGCCGATATCGAGCACGACGGCGTCATAGGGCTCGGTGTCGCCGAGGAAATGGCCTTCCTCGCCGTCGAAGGCGCGGTCGACGACATAGCCGGCATCGACCAGCGCATCCGATATCTGCCGATTGAGATCCTTGTCATCTTCGACGACCAGTACACGCATGCGGAGTTTGATACCTGTTGAAGAGCTTTGTCGGATGGAAGAGCTTTGTAGGATTGAAAACTGGGGCAGATATAGGCCGATTCCGGCGGCCTGGGAAACGTGGCCTAAGGTTGATTGGATCAGTTCAGTGGAACGACGATCTCGGAACGGCGCGGACGTTGTCCGTCCTTGCCCGGAACGAGCACGACGATGACACAGACAGGCTGACCGCCGCGCGTCGATTGCGAGGCCTTGGCCAGCGTTCCGCCATTCTGCTCAGCCACCTGTTGGCCGATGGCGTAGCAATCGGAGGCCGCCAGTACGATCGGACTGGCAAGGTCGGGCGGCGCGATGACCGGCATCGCCATCGCCTGCGACGCAAACAGCCCGGCAGCACAAAGCGCCAGTGTCGCGGTTCGGAAGTGGGAGCGAAGCGTTTTCATGACCGGCGTTGTAACGCATCGGTGCTGAACGTGAAATGAACGGTGAACGCCGCTGAAAACATCCTCGCCACACCCCTGCAACGCGAGACAGTCAACCTGGGATTTCACCGCCTCGACAGGCGAAATCCCGCGAAAGTCCAGTCTAGACTCCGTTTTGACCATATTGAAAGCGCATCAGGCATTTTCCTGCGTCATCGCGCGAAAACGCAGCAGCCCGTGATGCACGAGCAGATCCTCGTCATGGCGGGCTTCGGCAAATTCCAGCGACAGTCGTGTCTGGCCGCGAGGGCCGATCACCAATGCTGCGTCGGCAAGGCGCGCCTGGATGGCGGCCATGATGGCTAGCGTTTCGGCATCCCCATGGGCTTTCGACCAGACATGCAGCGTAATCAACTGATCGTCGGTGTTCTCGATGCCCGTATCCCAGTCGAAAGCGGAGGTATGGCCGCAGGTCACGTACGGAAAAGCGGCGTTGTCGGCTGGCCGTTCGAGCAGTCCGGCGCCGCCCAACAAGGCCGACAGCGATGGATCGCTTTTCAGCCTGAGAAACAGTGCCTGCTGTAAATCGCCTGGCGCGGTCATCGTCTTTTCCTCCGGTTCCTGCGCTGCCGACTGTTGCTTTTCGGAAGCTGTCCGCGTTCTGCGTGTTCTGACAGATATAGCCATTCGACGCGCAGAGGCGATGGCGATTCGTCATCGGAATGATGATGCCGATGATCTTGAAAGGGCGGCTTTGCCAAGACCACCGTCGCGGGCACCACGCCGTGAACATGGACTCTCGATTCCTGGTCACATATTCTCGCTCCATACAGCGTCGCATGACGCAATGTTTCCTTGCCGTTTTTGATCCACGAAGCAATTTCGGAAGCTGATGATGCTCGATGCAGAAAAGACCAGGGCTGCGTCGCGGTTGTTGGTAGGCCACTGGGACAAGGGCACCCGTCTCGACGCCATACCCGAGGCGTTGCGCCCACAAACACGGCTCGAAGGTTACGCTATCCAGTCGCATGTCATGGATCGCTCGGCGGCTCCGCTTTTCGGCTGGAAGATTGCCGCGACCAGTCTGGCGGGACAAAGGCACATCAACGTCGACGGCCCCATGGCCGGACGTCTCCTGGCCGAGAAAGCGGTGGAGATCGGCGGGACCGTTTCGCTGGCGACGAGCAAGATGCGCGTGGCCGAGATCGAGTTCGCTTTCCGTTTCGGCCGCGAGCTGCCGCCTCGTGCGGCACCCTATGAAATCGCCGAGGCGATGGAAGCCGTGGCGAGCTTGCACCCGGCGATCGAAATCCCGGACTCACGGTATGACGATTTCTGCGCCGTCGGGGCGCCGCAGCTCATTGCGGACAATGCCTGCGCCAATCTGTTTGTCATCGGCGAGGCGGCGGAAGACGACTGGCACGACGTGGATCTTGCAAAGCACCCCGTGATCGCGTCCGTTTCCAGAAGGTCGCAACATAGCGGATCGGGAGCAGCCGTATTGGGCGATCCTCGCATCGCGCTTACCTGGATCGTCAATGAACTGTCGGGCCTGGGCATAGCGCTTCAGCCGGGACAGGTGGTGATTACCGGCACCTGCGTGACACCGATAAGCGTCGAGGCAGGCGACGAAGTCATCGGCGATCTAGGCAGGTTTGGCCGCGTCTCGGTGCGGTTTGTCTAGGCTCCGCGCTGCCTGGCCACGAAACTGCGCACCGCCAGCACCAGCACGGTGATGATGATCAGGATCACCGACAATGCCGCGATCGCCGGGTCGATGTTGTCGCGCAAGCCCATCCACATGAGCCGCGGCAGCGTGATGGCGTTGACAGAGGTGATGAACAAAGTGACGCCGATTTCTTCCCAGGACAGCACGAAGGAGAGAAGTGCGGCGGTGACGATGCCGAACTTGATGTTGGGCATGATGATGCGGGTGGCGCGCTCCCACACGGTGGCCCCTAAGCCCCGCGCGGCAAGGTCGATGCGGCGGTCGAGCTGGCTGAGAGAGACCAGCATCAGCACCGTGGCGAAGGGCACGGTCATCACCGAATGGGCCATGGCGACGCCAAGCCAGGTGTCGTAGCCGAAGAACGCGCTGAAACCCGAGATCGAGGTGAGCAAGAAGTAGAGCGTGATCGCCGAGACCACCGGCGGCACCACCATCGGCAGCAGCACGAAGCCGACCAGGGCCGCGGTGAAGCGCGGCTGGAACATCCAGACGCCAAGGCTGAAACACAGCGCCAGCACAGTTGAAAAGGCGCTGCTGACGACACCGATGCGGATCGAGAGCAGGATCGATTGGAGCCAGCGCGGGTCCTCGATCAGCGCCCGGTAGTGGCGCAGCGACAGTTCGCCCGACGGCATCGCCAGCATGCGGCTCGGCGTCAGCGACACCGGGATGACCGCGAGCAGCGGCATCAGCAGGAACAGCGCCACGAAAGCGGCAATGATCAGCGAGACGGGACCGGGGCGGTAGGTCGGCATCAGATCAACTGCTTCGGTCTGACATATCGGAACAAGAGCGCCATCAGCGCGCCGACGAACAGCACCAGCACGACGCTGATCGCTGCACCCAAGCCCCAGTCCGGGCTCTGGAATATCCTGAGATAGATCAGCTCGGCAATCATGACGCTGCGGCCGCCGCCAAGGATCGCTGGCGTGACGAAGAAGCCGAGCGAGAAGACGAAAACGATCATCGCCGCGCCTATGATGCCGGAGCGCGTCATCGGCACGAACACCGTCCAGAAGGTGCGCATGCGGCTGGAGCCGAGCCCGCGCGCCGCCAGGAGCACGCGGTCGTCGAGGCTGCGCATGGCCGATGCCAGCGGAAAAACGGCGAAAGGAATGAGGAAGTGCGTCATGCCGACGATGACGCCGAATTCGTTGCGCACCAACGCCAGCGGTTCGGAGATGAAGCCGATCGCCTGCAGCCACGTGTTGATCAGGCCGCGATTGGAGAGCAGCGCCACCCAGCCGAAGGCACGGGTCAGCACGGAAATCCAGAAGGGAACGAGAATGCAGAACTCGGCGATCAGGCGCTGTGCCGGGGTTCCACGCACCCAGACGACGGTGATGGCGTAGGCAGCGGCCACCGAAACCACGGTGACGACCGCCGCGATGCGCAGCGTGCGGATGAACACCGACTGCACCAGATCGTCAGTGAGCAGCGCCTCATATTGGCCGAGGCCGGGCGTCGGCAGCGTAAAACTCCATTTGACGACGCCAAGGAACGGCCAGGCATAGGCCAGGACAAGAAACAGGAGCAGCGGCGCCATCAACAGCGCCGCGCCCATCCTGTCGGAGAGATAGGATCTCATTGACCCGATTACCCCGGCCCTGATCAGGCCGAGATGATCTTGGTGTATTCGTCGAGCGCCGGCCCGTAGTTCTTGGCGTACCAGTCCATGTCGAGCGCGATCTGCTTCTTCATGTTCTCGGGATCGACCGGGTTGATGCGCTTCTTGTCGGCCGTGATCAGCGCGTCTGCCGCCGGGTTTGCAGGACCTTGGCCGAGCTTGTCGAACATGACCAACTGCTTTTCAGGGTCCTGGGCACTGGCGATGAACTTCATCGCAGCGTCCTTGCCGCCGGGGTTGTTCTTGAGCACGGCCAGCGCACCGGGCGAGATCAGTCCCTGGTCCCAGATGAACTTGATCTTGCCGCCCGAATCCTGCTCGATCAGCGAAGCGCGCGTCGACCAGACGATCGCCATCGAGGCCTCGCCATTGAGCAGCACGCTCTGGCTTTCGGCGCCGCCACCCCAATAGGCAACGACGTTTTCCTTGAACGCGGCGATCTTGTCATGGGCGCGCTTGAGGTCGAGCGGGTAGAGCGACGCCGGCGCGATGCCATCGGCCAGAAGTGCTGCTTCCCAGCTCGATACGCCCCATTTGTAGAGCGAGCGCTTGCCGGGGAATTTCTTCACGTCGAAGAAATCGGCCATGCCGGTCGGCGCGTCCTTGCCGTACTTCTCGGAATCATAGGCGATGACATAGGAGAAGAAATAGGTCGAGGCGGCGTATTCCCAACCAAAGCCGGGCCGCATCTTCTTCTTGTCGACGATGTTGTAATCGATCGGCTCGAGAGCCCCTTGGGCGCCGAGCGTGATGGCCGAGAAGGGGTCCACGTCGACGAGATCCCAGGTCGGCGCGCCGCTCTTGAACTGCGCGGCGATGGCGCCTTCAGTCGGACCCGAACCGTCCATTTTGACGGCGATGCCGGTGTCCTTGGTGAAGGCCTGGCCATAGGCGGCATCATAGGCGGTGATGGCATCGCCACCCCAGTTGACCAGCACCAGTTCCTTGGCCTGCGCAAAGGCACCTGTCGAGCGCAGCAGCATCGGCGTGCCGGCCAGCACGAGTGCCGCCAGCTGCGTGAACTGCCGGCGCGAGATCTCGCCGCGACCTGCCCTGGCGGACAGGCTCTCGACGGCTTGTTTTTTGGTGTCATGTGTCATGTCAGTTCCCCTTTTTTGTTGTTGATAGTGCCGGAAAGTGGTGGAGCGATATCTCGCCACACCGTCGTCATTGCCCTCCATGCGGAAGGAGGAAACCCTTTTCCGCCGGCCAGGTGAGCCAGACGGAATTTCCCTTGCTGAGCGCTGCGGCCGCCACCTCGTTCGGCACCGAGACGGTAACCTTGGCGCCTTGCCGTGTCGTCAGGTCGAGCCGCGTCGCAGCACCGAGATAGGTGGAGTTGGTGGCGGTAGCGGCGATGCCATTCTCGCCATCCGCCGCCTCGCCCGATATCGACATGTATTCGGGCCGGATCGCCAGGATGGCATCGCCGCGCACGAGTTCGGCCTTGCAGCCCATGCTGACCGCGCGGTCTTCGCAAAGGCCCGTCGAGCCATTGCCGGCAGGCTTGACGCCCTTCAGCGGCAGCATGTTGATTTCGCCGAGGAACTCGGCGACGAAGCGGTTGTCCGGCCGGTCGTAGACTTCGTCGGGCGCTCCGACCTGCAGCAGTTTGCCGTGGTTGAAGATGGCAACGCGCGACGACAGCGCCAGCGCCTCGCTCTGGTCGTGGGTGACGAAGACGAAAGTGGTTCCGGTTTCCTGGTGCAGCCGCTTCATCTCGGCCTGCATCTGGCCGCGCAGGCTCTTGTCGAGCGCCGAGAACGGCTCATCGAGCAACAGCACGCCAGGTTCGAACACCAGCGCACGGGCCAGCGCCACGCGCTGCTGCTGGCCGCCCGACAGTTGCGCCGGCAGTTTCTTCTCGTGGCCCTTGAGACCGACGCGCTCGATCATCTCGCCGACACGGCGCTTGATGTCGGCGGCCGGTTTCTTGCGCACCTTGAGTGGGAAGGCGATGTTGGCTTCGACGCTCATATGCGGGAACAGCGCGTAGCCCTGGAACACCATGCCGGCGGCCCGTTGCTCTGCCGGTCGGTCGGTGATGTCGACGCCGTCGCTGAACAGCTTGCCCTCGGTCGGCTGCACGAAGCCCGCAAGGATCATCAGGAAGGTGGTCTTGCCCGAACCCGACGGCCCGAGCAGGGTCAGGAACTCGCCACGGCCGATATTGAGCGACAGATTGTCCAGCGCACGGAACGAGCCGAAGCTCTTGCCGATCCCGATTGCCTTGATCTCTGCGGCACGGCCGGGTTGCTGCATACTGCCCTTTCCCTAACGCTTGTCGAAATCGTAGGCAGGGTGCCGGCTCACCGCAACCGAATAGTTTTCGCGTGATCGGCAAATTCCATTCATCTATGGCGAGATGGCGCCGCCTTGCCCTCAATACGGCAGAATGCGGTTCTCCTGGAGTTTCGACCGCAGCCATCCCGCGAACGCTTCCAGCACCGGATGCGAAGCCTTGGCGTGTTCGGAGACCAGGAAATAGGAGCGCGGCGACTTGATCGCGATGTCGAACGGCCTGACCAGCCGGCCCTCGCTCAGCGCCCGCCGGCTGGTCAGTTCGTCGCCCATGGCGATGCCCTGGCCGGCAATCGCCGCCGAAAAGACCAGGTTCATGTCGGAAAAGAAGATGCCACCCTCGATGTCGGGGTTTTCCACCTTGGACAGCGCCAGCCAGCGCGCCCAATCCTCGGTGTCGTCGAGATGCAGCAGGTTGGCGCGAAGCACGTCCGACGGTCGGGAAAAACCGCCGACCTTGTTGAGCAGCGTCGGGCTGCAGAGCGGCGTGAACGAGATTTCGCAGAGCGGCTCGACCGCCCGGTTCGGCCAATTGCCGACACCAAACGCAATGAAGGCATCGGCATCTGCGTTGCTGACATCGTCGAGCCGGCGCGGCGTCAGGATGCGCAGCGCCACGTCAGGATACATCTGCCGGAACTCGCCGATATGGGTGCACAAGAACAGCGAGGCGAAGCCGGGCGTGCAACTGACGGCGAACGAGCCGCCGACGCCGGTGCCGGCGTCCCGCGTCACCGCATCGCCCAAAACGGTGAGCGCCTTGCGCACGTCGCTGGCGTAGCGCTGGCCGCGCGGCGTCAGCGCCACGCCCTTGCCGATGCGTTCGAGCAGGTCGAAGCCGAGATCGCGCTCCAGCAGACGAAGCTGATGGCTCACGGCGCTGCGGGTCAGGTGCAACTCGTCGGCGGCGCGCCAGACGCTGCCATGGCGGGCGAAGCTGTCGAGCGCACGCAGCGCTTGTGTGGATGGTATACGCAAGGAGCCTCAGGTGAACCGAATTTGCACGAACCGGGAAAACATATCACTTTTTAGCGAACCGCTTCACTGCTTTCTTCTCATGCCATGGAGAAACCGGTGGCCACCTCGGCGCAAGCAACCGCCCTTGCCTGTCTCGACGGCATCCAGCCGTTGTTGTCCGCGTGGACACGCATCATCTTCGATTACGGCGAGACCGCGTGGCGGGAATATCAATCCGCCGCCTGGTATGTCGAGCGACTGAAACTCGAAGGCTTTTCTGTCGAAGAAGGCTCCGGCGGCATGCCGACCGCCTTCTGCGCTCATTGGACCAACGGCCCCGGCCCGACCATCGGCATGTACGCCGAATACGACGCGGTGCCGGGCAATTGCCAGGATGCCGCTACGGTCGAGCGTCCGCGCCGGGGACTTGGCAACCAGGCCGGCGGCCACACCGACCCGCATTCCGGGCTGGGTATTTCGAGCCTCGGCGGGCTGCTGGCGACCAAGGCCGCGATGCAGCGCCACGGCATATCAGGCACGCTGCGCTTCACCGGCGAGCCGGCGGAAAAGGTGCGTGGGTCAAAGCCGATCCATGCCGCCAAGGGCTATTATGACGGCCTTGCCGGCATGATCTCCTTTCATCCGTTCTACATGCTGCCGCTCTGCAACACGGCGCGCTGGGACACGCATTGCGGCGCGGCCTACGCGATGATCTATCGCTTCATCTGCGACCAACCGGAGCGCTGGGCGCTGGCTGCGGGCGCTGCACCCATTCCGCAAGCACATTCGGCGGCGCGCGCGCCCGGCGCCAACGACGCATTGATGATGATGTACATGGCCTCCAAGGCTCTGCGCGATTCCATGCTGCCTCACCAGGGCGGCTGGTCGATCAGCGAGGCGATCCTGACGGCGGGGCAAGCGACCGCCGACAATTTGCCGGCGGGGCTGGCCGAGATTCAGTACATGATCCGCGTGCCGACGCTTGCCATGGCCGAGCAGGTCACCGCGGTGCTCGACCGCAATGCCGAGGCGGCAGCAGCGATGAGTGGTTGCCGCACCGAGCGGCATTGGGTGTCGAAGTCACGACCGGGACTTGCCAATCATGCCATGGCCGAGATCGCCTATGAAGCGCTGTCGACGGTCGGGCCGCCGCGCTGGGACGAAGACGCCAAGGCAGTCGCGCGCGAAATACAGGTCAATGCCGGGCGCATGGCGAGCGACGAGCCGTTCATCGAAGAGCTGGAGCGCCTGATCGAGCCGCAGGCGGCGGAAGCGATCCTGCGCCGCGACCTGCCGCCCTCGCAGGTCAATTCGACCTCCGACGATTACACCGACATGAGCTGGCACACGCCGACGGCGCGCTTCTATGTCGCCCGCCCGGCGCTGCGTTCGGAGACCGGCTATCCCTATCCAGCCTGGGTGATGAATGCGCTGGGCGGTATTTCGGCCACGATCGACCCGATGGTGGCCTGCGCCTCCCGCACGATTGCGCTTGCCGCCCTTCGCCTGCTGGAAGACCAGACTGCCCGCGAGGCGGCGATGGACGAGTTCGTTACCCGCACCGGCGGCGGCATCGGCGGTTCGAACTGGATCGCGCCGCTTTGCGACTACGAGCCGCCGATCGGGTTTCGCTGGCCAGAATATGTCACCACCCCGCGTGGACGCGACTGGTGGATACCGAGCAATCAGACACCCCCAAGTCACCTCACGAGGAGCATCCCATGACCGTTCATGACCGCATTGTCGCCGAGCCGTTTTCGCTGCAGCGCCGCAACCCCGCCGGCGGCACCAAGCCGCTGACCGCCTGGGGTTTTGCCAACGAGACCGACGTGCTGACCGACGTCCTGCTCGGTTCGCCCAATTTCCTGCGGCATCTCTCGACCAGCTCGCTGTCGCGCAAGCACCTGCGCGAGGCGCCCTGCAACGTCCAGATCGCGCAGGCACAGCACAAGGACCTGGTCGCCGCCTACGAGCATTTCGGCGTCAACATCCACTGGCACGAGCCGACGCCCGAGCTGCCGATGCAGGTCTATTCCCGCGATTCCAGCGTCATGACGCCCTACGGCGCCTTCATCACCGCCATGGCCAACTGGTGGCGGCGCGGCGAGAACTATGCCGCGATCCGCACCTATGAAAAACTCGGCATCCCGATCTACGACATGGTCACGGCTGGCACCTTCGAGGGCGGCGACTTCAACGTCATCGAGGACGGCGTCGTGCTGATAGGCTGCGGCGGCGCGCGCACGCAGGAGGAAGGTGCGCGCCAGGTGCAGGCCTGGTTCGACAAGGAAGGCTGGGAAACCCGCATCGCTTTCATCGACGAATATTACGTCCATATCGACCTGATGGTGGTGCCGATCGCCGAAAAACTGACCGCCGTCTGCCTTGCCTGCACCGAGCCCGGCATTGTCGACTGGCTGAAGGGCAAAGGCCACGAGATCATCGACGTGCCGTTCCAGGACACGATGGCGCTCGGCTGCAACTTCATGTCGCTGGGCAAGGACCGCGTGATCGCGCCGACCTCCAGCCAGTCGCTGATCGGCCAGCTCAAGGCCCGCGGTTTCGAGGTCGCGGCCGTCGACATGAGCGAGATTTCGAAGACCGGCGGCGGCATCCACTGCATGGCGCAGGCGCTGAAGCGCGAACCGGCCTGAGCCGGCTCGCCCCTCAGCAACAAACCCGATACTGTGTCTTCGCTGCCCTTGTGAGTGCTGGAAAAATGGAGGAATAGTCTTGCGGAATGCATCGCCCTGAAATTGCCGGTTTGCGGTACTCAGGTCGTGCAATTGCTAGCCGGATTCCGAATGGCCAGTCCCGAACCGCGCAAGAGAAGAGGTCCGATCGCCGCCCGGCTGCTGGCGCTCGACGCGTGGATCGATTCCTCGCTCTACGAGATCGGCTTCAAGGCGCGCCAGTTCTGGGAATCGGCGACGATCTTCTCGCGGCGCTTCCGCGTCAACGGCTGGCGCCGTGGCATCATCGAATTGTTGAGCGAAGGTTTTACGCTCGGCGCCGGCGGCATCGTGGTGATGCTGGCGCTGGCCATTCCGGCTTTCCAGGATACGGCCGGCGACTGGCGCGCCCAGGGCGACTTCGCCGTCACCTTCCTCGACCGCTATGGCAACGAGATCGGCCAGCGCGGCATCATCCAGCGCGATTCCGTGCCGGTCGACGAGATGCCCGATCACGTCATCAAGGCGGTGCTTGCTACCGAGGATCGCCGCTTCTTCGATCACTACGGCATCGATGTGCTCGGCCTTTCCCGCGCCATCTTCGAGAATGTGCGGGCCAATTCCGTCGTTCAGGGCGGCTCGAGCATAACCCAGCAGCTGGCCAAGAACCTGTTCCTCACCAATGAGCGCACGCTGGAGCGCAAGATCAAGGAAGCCTTCCTGTCGCTGTGGCTCGAGGCCAATCTGTCGAAGAAGGAAATCCTGCAGCTCTATCTCGACCGCGCCTACATGGGGGGCGGCACGTTCGGCATCGAGGCGGCCGCCGATTTCTATTTCGGCAAGAGCGTCAAGGATCTGAACCTCGCCGAGGCGGCGATGCTGGCCGGGCTGTTCAAGGCGCCGACCAAATATGCGCCGCACATCAACCTGCCGGCAGCGCGCGCACGCGCCAATGTGGTGCTGTCCAACCTTGTCGATTCCGGCTTCATGACCGAGGGCCAGGTTCTGCAGGCAAGGCTGCATCCGGCCGATGTCGTCGACCGCGGCGAGCAGAAAAGTCCAGACTATTACCTCGACTGGGCATTCGACGAGGTCAAGAAGATCGCCAAACCGGGCCAGCACTCGCTTGTTGCCCACACCACCTTCGACGCGAACATCCAGAAGGCAGCGGAAGAATCGGTGGAGTTCCACCTGCGCCAGTTCGGCAAGGAGTACAACGTCACCGAAGGTGCCGTCGTCGTCATCGAGACCAACGGCGCCGTGCGCGCCATCGTCGGCGGCCGCGATTATGGCGCCAGCCAGTTCAACCGCGCCACCAAGGCGCTGCGCCAGACCGGCTCGTCATTCAAACCCTATGTCTATGCAACGGCGATGGAACACGGCTTCACGCCCAACTCCATCATCTCCGGCGGCCCGATCAGCTGGGGGTCCTGGTCGCCGCACAATTACAGCGGCGGATCGGCGGGCAATGTAACTCTGATCATGGCTATGGCCAAATCGATCAACACCGTGCCCGTTCGGCTGGCCAAGGATCACCTTGGCATCGGGCCGATCAAGGCCATGGCCGAGGCGATGGGCGTGGAATCGCCGCTCGAAGCGCACAAGACGATGGTGCTGGGCACCTCGGGCATGACGGTGATGGACCAGGCGACGGGCTACAGCGTGTTCGCCGACAACGGTTTCGTCGGCTTCCGGCACGGCATCAGCCAACTCGTCACCCGCACCGGCGAGGTGGTTTATGATTTCGCCAAGGATGCGCCGCCGCCACACCGGGTGTTGTCGGAGCAGGCGCTGAAATCGATGAACACCATGCTGGCGGCAGTACCAGTGATGGGCACGGCGCGGCGGGCCCAACTTCCCAACATCGTCGTCGCCGGCAAGACGGGCACGACGCAATCCTACCGCGACGCCTGGTTTGTCGGCTTCACCGGCAACTACACGGCGGCAGTATGGATGGGCAATGACGATTTCACGCCGACCAAGAACATGACCGGCGGCTCGCTGCCTGCGATGGTATGGCAGCGCCTGATGGTCTATGCGCACCAGAACATCGACCTCAAGCCGATCCCGGGCATCGACAAGCCCTTCGTCGACGAGGAGATCGCTGCCAAGGCCGAGGAAGCACAGAAGAAGAGCGACGCGCAGGCGGTGGCTGATGCAGCCGCCGAACGGCCGCCGGTGCTGTCCAGCCGCACGACGCAGACGCTGCGGGACATGACCAACCTGTTCCAGTCGGCGCCCGTCCTCAATACGCCTCAACCGCCGGAGACGCTGTCGGCGCTGTGATGGCGCGCCTGGAACACCCCTCATCCGACCGAGCTTCGCTCGGCCACCGTCTCCCGCGGGGGGAAGGAAGAGGCGGCTGCAATTCTACATCGGCCCGCTTGCCACAAGGCCCTGCGCCGCGATATCCCCGAGCGGCAACTCTTCGGTGTCCCCGGCCCTTCATGCTCAAAACTGCCTTCCTGACGTTGCTTTCGCTTGCCATAGCCGTCATCGGCGGTGGCGGCAGCGTCTGGTATGCGCTGAAAGTCCAGGATGGCGTCGGCGCCATCCGGATCGGTCAATGGACAGCCTTTCCCGATATCGGCACGCCGTCCGCCGATCCTTATTCCAAGGCTCGCGTGGCGCGCGAGGGCGTGCTTGCACTCGGCCGCGCCGAGGGGCTGTCCTTCGTCGCCGAGCGAGACACGGGCGGCGCCGAGCTCAAGCGCGAATGCACCTACACCATCGAGGGCGGATTTCCGACGGCGCGGTTCTGGACGCTCTACGCCGCCGACCAGTCGCTCAGCGTGGTCGAGACCGGCAAATCCCGGCTGGCGGCGCTGCAATCCTACGGGGTGGTGCGCCAGCCCGACAATTCGGTGATCATTTCCGCCGGCCATCACCCGATGCCCGGCAATTGGCTGCTGACAGACGGCTTCGGCAGGATGTATTTCGTGCTGACCTTCTACGACACGCCAATCGCCAGCAGCACGGGCCTGTCGGACGTCTCGCTGCCGCGGATCGTCAAGGTCGGCTGCAATGCGTAGTTTTTACGCTGCGACGCGCGGACTTCTGCATGCCGTCCTGCTCGGCCTGCTCGGTGCCGGCATCGTGCACATCGCCGTGCTGCTGCTGGTGCCTGAGTTTTCCGAGCGCGATGCCTGGTCGCGGCTGTCAATGGCGTCGGACCTCTACAAGATGACGCGGCTCGATGCCGAGGCCGGTGGCGCGCCCGTGGTGAAATCCGTCGACCCGCTGTTTTATGCAACGGCGTGCCGGTTCGACCTGGGCGAAGGTTTGGTCCGCGTCAAGGCACCTGGACATGTCCCGTTCTGGTCGGTGTCGGTCTATGATCGCAGCGGCCACAACATCTATTCCTTCAACGACCACACAGCGACCGGCGGCGTTCTGGATGCCGTGGTGCTGACGCCGGCGCAGATGATCGACGTGCGCAAGGACCTTCCAGAGGATCTTCAGGGGGCGATCTTCGTCGAAGCGCCGATCGAGGAAGGCATTTTCGTCATCCGTGCCTTCGTCCCCGACAGCAGCTGGAAGCCGATCGTGTCGCGCTTCTTCGAACAGAGTTCCTGTGAGTTGCAGGACTTCTAGAACGTGACGCGTCTGAACGGATTCAGACGACCCGCTTCAGGTCTTTTTTATGCATGTCGTTCTCCCAAAACCGGGGTCACTTTCGGGCGACATGCACTAGACATGATCCCGGACCAAGGTCCGTGGCCGCCGAAACTCAGTGGTGCGGGACCGGCTTCGTCCCTGGCGACCCCGTCTTGTCGGGATCGACCGGCCGCACTTCGCCGGCATGCGACCGCTCATAGCGGATGCCGGGAAAGATGATCACCGCCGCCGGCATTTCGGCGGTTTGCTTTGCTCTGGTGTTTGGTGCCGTACGCGGCACGAAAGACAGTACCATGCCCATGGTTCGCGCATTCCTCTCGGTTTCCCCGGAGCACAACGCAACGCCTCCAAATGTCATTAAGGCCGGCAGAGGGTTAACGGAACGCTAACGGATCGTCGCTAACTTGATCTTTGTTCTTGGCGTTCGCGAAACCGACATAGTCCCGGTGGAGCGCGCCAAGCTTGTGTCGAGTACGGGCGTATCCTTCGTGTCATCTTCGGACTTCAGGCAAATCGCGGTACGAAAAGACTCGGGAAAGGCCGAAAGGCTCTTCCGCGCCGCGGTGTCGGCGTTCTGCTCGCTCACCCGCCCTTCACGCCGCGAGATCGGCCAGCTCGAAGACCTGACGCTGCCGCTGTTCAATGACGTGTCCGTCGAATCCCGCCGTTACGTGGCAGCCGCCCTTTCCGAATGCGAATACGCACCCGCCGCCCTGGTGCGCCGTCTTTGCGAGGAACCGGTTGACATTGCCGCGCCGCTGCTCATCCGCTCACGCGCCGTCAGCGACATCGATCTCATCGCCCTGATCGGGCGGCATGGCCTGCCGCATGCGCGTGCCATCGCACGCCGCAAGGGCTTGAACCCGACCATTGCTGACCTGATCAGGGCCCTCGAGAGGCCAACCCTGGTGCGCGCGCCGGACCCGGATGCGAACGCCGCCGCGGCAGACAAGATCGCGCCAGCGAGCGCGGATACCGCCTCCGGCGAGCCAGCCCGGGAACAGACACTCGGCATCGCGGCCGAGAATGCACGGCGCAGGCTGCGCTCGATGATGCGCACCGGCGACGAGAAGACAGCGACCGCCGAGCCTTTCAAGGGCGCCGACACCTATATGAAATTGCGCGAGACAGCGCTGACGGGAAACGCCGCGTTCTTCCAGACCGCTCTCGCCGATGCACTCGACATCGATTTCGAGATCGCGCGATCGCTCACCGCCAACCAGAATTATGCCTCGCTGCTTGTCGCCTTGCGCTCGCTCGACCTCAGCGAAGACAGGGCCTTCCTGGTCACGGTTGCCGTCTATCCCAGCCAGTTCCCGCACCCGCAGGCTATCCGGACTTTCCTCGACCGCTACCGGCTGCTGCATCGCGAGGCGGCCCAGGACAAGATGCGGTCGTGGAGAGCGGAAATCCTTTCAAGGGTGGTTCGCGGCGCAGCACCTGCCAACAGCGATACACGCACCGCTTCGAACAGCGACGATGCGGCGGCTTCGTCCAGCCTCAGGGCGTCTTCACGGAAATAAGCTCCTCGACGGGCACGGCACCGGCCTCGATTTCGACCACCCAGATGTCGGGATCGAATTTTTTCTCCCGTTCCAGCTTGGCTTCGAGCACCGCGGGATCGTCACCAGCTCCGAGCAGAGTGAAAAACCGGTCGTCGGGCTTGGCCGAATCATAGCTTGTCTGCGGCGCCGGCCCGAACAGGGCAACCTCACCCAGCCTGCCCCGCGCCAGCACGAACACAGCGCCGGCCTCGGTCGCGCCACGCTTGACCACGGCGGCAAATCCACCGGCGCCGAAAATCCGGCGCAACAGGGCCGAAACCCACAGATCCGATGTGACGCGCATGAGAGAGCTCCCGAAACTGCCGGTTCTCTATCGATATTTCCGCCGCTCGGCGAGCCGTCGTTTCGGCCGTCAGTTGGTCAGGCCGATCTCGCGCATCTTGACATAGACGATCTCATCGGGCTCGCCGGTCTGCGGCAGCCCGAACAGCGACTGGAATTCCTTGATCGCCGCCTTTGTGCGCGCGCCGACGACACCATCCAGCTGCATGTCGTCATTGCCGAACGCCTTGAGCCCGGCCTGGATCTTGACGATGCGGGCATCGGGCGCTTGCGTCGCGGCATCCGCCTGCCCGGAATTTGTCTGTCCCGAACCTGTCTGCAAAGACACCGGAACGGCGGCCGGCATATCCGGGCGCGGCTGCGGTCTGGGCACGACGGAAGCTGTCTTCGGCGTCGCGCCCAGTTGATCGAGCAGAAGCGCGTCGATCTCGCCGGACGTATTGAGCCC
Organism: Mesorhizobium sp. BR1-1-3; assembly: GCF_020165455.1. NCBI lineage: Bacteria > Pseudomonadati > Pseudomonadota > Alphaproteobacteria > Hyphomicrobiales > Phyllobacteriaceae > Mesorhizobium > Mesorhizobium sp. BR1-1-3. The sequence continues at coordinate 372,956 of NZ_JAIUIC010000004.1, read as the reverse complement.
GACCTTCTGCTGATAGTCCTGGATGGCCTTGCGGGTGTTGGGTCCGGAAATGCCGTCGACCGTCCCGGAATAGAAATCGAGATCCTTCAATATGCCTTGCACCTGCTCGACAACCGGATCGCCCTTGATCGGTGCCGGCGCGCCGGATGGCCGCACGATGTTGAATGTCGTCTCCGGTTCGTCGGGCGTCGCGTGCGGAAAGCCCGCAATGCTGCGGGTCGCAAAAAATGCGCCGGCATGCGGGAAGGGTTGGTACCACAAGGCATTGGCCGAGACGTAGAACAGCGTCACCAGGAATGCCGTCGAGCCGCCCACCAGGACGGGATTGCGCGAGATCATGCCGCCGACGGCGACAGCGCCGTCCTGAAAGGCATTGCTGCGGCGCTTGACCGCCTTAGCCGGTTTTGCGGAGCGAGCCATCTCTGTCCCCTTTCGCCATCGCCACAGGCATGGTCAGCACGCCGGCTTTCTCCGCCTGATGTCCCTTCGGTCCGTTCACCGGCAGGCTGATGGTCACCGTGGTGCCCTCGCCTGGCATGCTTTCGATGGACATCGTGCCCTCGTGCAGCGCCACCAGGCCCTTGACCAGTGAAAGGCCAAGACCAGTCCCCTCGAAACGGCGCGTATAGTCGTTCTGGATCTGCATGAAGGGCTTGCCGAGATTGGCGAAATCCTCCTCGGCGATGCCGATGCCGGTGTCCCTGACCCAGAAATGCAGGCGCGAACCGATCCGCTTGGCGCCGACGACGACGTCGCCGCCGTCGGGAGTGAACTTGATCGCGTTGGAGACCAGGTTGATGAGCATCTGCTGCACGGCGCGCTGATCGGCATTGATGTCGCCGGCGTCCGGCGCGATCTGCGCCTGCAGATCGATGTTCTTGGCCTGCGCCTGCAGTTGCATCATCGACTGGCACATGCCGACCGCTTCCGCGAACCGGAAAGGCTCGGGTTCGGTCGCATAGACGCCCGATTCAATCCTGGACACGTCGAGTATCGAGGTTACGACGGCGAGCAGATGCTGGCCCGAATCCCGTACCAAGCCGACATATTCTTTCTGGCGCGGATCCTTGAAGGCGCCGAACATCTCATGCAGCAGCATATCCGAGAAGCCGATAATGGCATTTAACGGCGTGCGCAGTTCGTGGCTGACCACCGCCAGGAAGCGTCCCTTCGCCACCTCGGCGGACGCGGCCGCCTCATTGGCTGCCGCCAGATCCTCGCGCAACCGGGCGATCTCGTCATTCTGCCTCAGAACGAACGTAAAGACATCACCTTGTTCCTCACCACGCACGAGATCAAGCGAGAACGGCCGGTAATTGTCGGCCGTCAGGCCATTGCCATTCTGAGGCAGCCGGATGCGCAATTCGAGCCGGCGCGACAGTGCGCCGTCGCGCATGTCGGCCATTGCGCTGAGATAGGAAACGCGATCCGACAGATGGACGCGATCGAAGAGGCCGTTTCCGGACAGCAGTTCGGGCGGCAGTTTCAAAAGCGTGCGCGCTTTTGGCGACGCGTCCAGGACCTCGCCATGACGGGCGACGCGCAAGACCACCGCATCGATGATGTCTTCGAGCCGGTCGGCAGTGTCGAGCACATCAGCCGCATCGGCCGTGTTTTGAAATGCCGATGCGCGCGGGATCAGTGTGAGCGTCCAGGCCAACGGCACCAACCAGTGCCACGCCGCGATCTGCGCTCCTGCGAACGGGAATACGGTTCCAGCCAAAGGCTGAGCCAAGATGGCTACAGCGGCCGACACGGCTCCCCACAGTGCCGCGCGCCGCGAAGCGCCGATCCACCAGGCTTCAAAAGGCAGCGCCACGACAAGCATGGCGACAGGCGAACTCAGCCCGCCCGCGGCGGCAATGAGACTGCCGAGAGAAATGCCGGCCAGCACCAGGGCGACCCAACTCGCTATCGCCATCTTGCCGGTCGCCGCTACCAGCAAGGCGACGAACCAGCACAGGCCAAAGGCGGCGAAGATGGCGGCCATGGTGACGGCGACGCCCATGCCTGAAGTAACCAGCGTGACCGCGGCACCGGCGACAAAGAAAGGAGCGGCGAGCATGACGCCGATAAAGCGGCGCTGGCGCTCGCGGTCGCTCCGCCCAAGGATGGACGGATGGACCATACGTTCGCAACCGGCCGAAATCGCGCCAGGCAATTCAACGTATCTGGCCTTGATTGAACTCAACTCAACGCACTCGCACTTGTCGTGGACAGCTCTGCTTTGCAGATGGTTCTGGTTGGCTTTGAAACTCGCATCCAGCGTTTAAGGAATGGATAAGGCAGGGCCGACCAGGGCCCGGCCTGCGGCAAATATCGGGATGCCGGCGGCCGAAAGCACGGACAAATGCAGCCATAGTAAACGGAGAGTTATCCGCCGACTGCACCCATCGGCCGGGCGCACTCGGCACCTGGACTTCCCTATTTCAAGAAAAACACAGGGAAATCATGGGGATATATGGTTATTTGTTGTTAAGGAAAATTGCTCGGATTTGAGACAAATCGATTGCAGAACGGTTCGTTTCGAATTTGCCTAAAATTTGAGGAAAATTCTCTCTTTGCCCGCAAGCCGTCCTTTGCGCCTGTGTGCCAAAATCCTGCCTACAAAAGAGGTCATGCCATATGGATGCATGATCCGGTCACGACGAGAGGGCAAGGGCATGGTCTTCCTGATAAGAATGGCTTTCTGGTTTTCGCTGGTGCTGCTGGCGCTGCCATTGAGTGTCGGCCCCGATGAAGCGGGGCATGAAAGCGTCGGACCGATCCAGGCCTTGTTTGCGGCACGCGAAGCGGTTGGCGATATCGCCGGCATTTGCGAACGCAAACCCGATGTCTGCGAGACCGGCAAGTCGGCGATGCACACCATTACCGCCCGCGCCAAGGAGACCGCCAAGATCGCGGCAGCGATGATGGACGACAAGTCCGCCGCCGGCCCCGACACGTCGACGATGACCGGCAGCCTGCCCGAAGGAATCGTCTTGCCCGAGACCGTCAACCTGCCGCCTCAGAATTAAGCCGTTTCGACGGCGCACCGCGGGCTGTCTGCCCTCTCGACGCCCGCGGTGTCCTTGTTTTTTCCGTGACGCGGAGCCGCCGCGTGACTATATCCCAGACATGACCACCACGATCCAGACGATCCGCGACGACTTCTCGTTCCTCGAGGAATGGGAAGACCGCTATCGTTATGTCATCGAACTCGGCGAGGCGCTGCCGCCGTTTCCGGACGAGCAGCGCAGCCCCGCCAACAAGGTGCCGGGATGCGTCAGCCAGGTCTGGCTGACCACCGAACGCGGAGTTGGAGCCGATCCTGTCATCACCTTCACCGGCGATTCGGACGCTCATATCGTGCGTGGGCTGGTCGCGATCATGCTGGCGCTGTTTTCCGGCAGGACCGCCAGCGAAATCCAGAAGACCGATGCGGAAGCGACATTGAAAGAACTCGGCCTCGACGAACATCTGTCGCCGCAGCGCGCCAACGGCCTTCGCTCGATGGTCAAGCGCATCAAGCGCGACGCCGAGGCAGCGCTGAAGCAGACCGCCTGACGCTTCCCGACCCGATCCGCGCGTCGCGGCTCGCAAAAATCAAACGGCGCCCGAAGGCGCCGTTGATGTCGATCCGATCTGGCTGGCAGCGATTACCGCGCTTTGCGCTTGCGGCCGAGACCCATCTTCTTGGCGAGCTGGGACCGGGCAGCTGCATAGTTGGGTGCAACCATCGGATAGGTCGGGTCGAGGTTCCACTTTTCGCGATACTGGTCCGGCGTCAGGTCATAGTGGGTCATCAGGTGGCGCTTCAGCGACTTGAACTTCTTGCCGTCTTCAAGGCAGACGATGTAGTCGTCATGAACCGACCGCTTCGGGTTGACCGCCGGCTTCTGCTTGTCGGCAGGCGGCTGTTCGGCGGTTCCGCCCACACGCCCGAGTGCGGCATGGACATCGGATATCAGGTTCGGCAGTTCGCCGACCGGCACGGGATTGTTGCTGACATAGGCGGCCACCACATCGGCGGTCAATTCGATCAGCGCATCGCTGTTTCTGGAAGGTGTTTCGACAATATCCATGGTCTTCGGTCCCCAACAAGAGTTACATCGATCTGCGCCCTTTTTTACAAGCAGGGCATCGCACGAATTTTGTGCAGGTAGAGTTTCTACGATTCGTGTCGCGGGCACATCAATGAGCGTGCAGACCAAGTAAGTCAATTCGCCCCTCGCGCTATATTGAACGATATTGATCAAATGTTCCGCGATCAGCTTCAATCTTTCGTGCATTGTGTAATTTATCGATATTTCGCGTTCCCGTCGGCGGCGGCTGACGTAACGTCAGATCGCCGTTACATTCGTGGCAACTCACGAAACGGGTTTTAATGTTTGATCTTGCTTGGCTATCGCTCGAGAAATATTGGTTGTTCGCATTTGTCCACAAAACCACAGGTTGCCGTGGTCATACACAAGCAATCAGGCGACATGCCAGTCATCCGACCGATCGGCTGATTGCTGCCGCGTCAATCAATACGGGATGATGTATTTGCCATAGGCCCAGCCGGTGACGAAATTGCCGTTCTGGACCGGATCATGCCAGACTTCGCACCAGCGATAGCGAATCTTTTGTGCCTGCTTCCATGCCGGCTGGTTGGCGATGTCGAGCAGGTTTATTCCGCCGGTGCATCGCCCGGTCATCTGCAGAACGGTGCCATTCGGATATCCCGCCTGCTTTTGGGATGTGCCCGAAGGGTACTTGCGTACATTGAGCGTGTCGCCGAACGGGACATTGGCCACTTGCCAAGCCGCAAATACGGTCGCATGAGACTGGCCGGCAAAGCCCAGAGTTAGCGAAGCAACGGCGAAAGCCGCAGCAGTCCGAGACCAAATAGTCATCATCTCTCCTCCCGGCTCATCTCCTGGAGCCGACACAACCCATACGCTCCGGCTCTTGAACCTGCCCTGATCGGCGTGTTCATTTGCCATTCAAGATATTTCTCCATTCGAGATGGCCCTTCAAGGTACTGGCCATTGAAGATACTGGCAAAGCGAGACGCAATGACCAAGACATCCATATTTCCGATCGTCAGCCCGCCAACGCCCGAGAAGTGGCCGGTTTCCGACACGCATCACGGCATCACGCGAACCGACGACTATGCCTGGCTACGGGCCGATAACTGGCAGGAGATGTTCCGCGACCCGTCATTGCTCGATGCGGGGATCCACGCAGAACTCGAGGCGGAGAATGCTTACCAGTCGAAGCTGATGGCCGATACGGTCGAACTGCAAAAGCAGCTTTTCAAGGAGATGAAGGGCCGTATCAAGGAAGACGATTCTTCCGTGCCGATGAAGGATGGGCCCTATGCCTACGGCTCGTCCTTTAAACTTGGTGGCGAGCAGCCGCGCTATTTCCGCATGTCGCGCGACGGCGGCGCCGAGCATATCCTGCTCGATGGCGACGCGGAGGCCGCGGGCAAGGCCTATTTCCGTCTTGGCGGTGTCGACCATTCGGCCGACCACGCCAAGCTGCTATGGGCATTCGACGACAAGGGCTCCGAATTCTACACGCTTCGCGTGCGCGACCTTGCCGATGGCAAGGAGCTTGCCGACCAGATCCCCGACACCGGCGGTTCAGGCGTCTGGAACGCAGGCAATGACGGCTTCTTCTACACGCGTCTCGATCCCAACCATCGCCCGTCCAAGGTACTGTTCCATGCGCTGGGCGACAGCCCGGACAGCGACCGGCTGATCTATGAGGAAACCGATCCCGGCTTCTTCATGAATGTCGACGGCACCCGCAACAACGAATGGATCATGATCGGCATCAACGATCACGAGACTTCGGAATACCGCCTGATGCGCGCCGACGATCCGTCTGCCGAACCGAAACTGGTGTCGCCGCGCGAGGTTGGCCTTCAATACGAGTTGGAAGAAGGCGGCGATATCTTCTTCATCCTGACCAATGCCGACGGCGCCAAGGACTTCAAGATCATGACGGCGCCGGCGAGCGATCCCGTGCGCGCCAACTGGCAGGAACTGGTGCCGCACGAGCCCGGCCGGCTGATCCTGTCGGTGATCGGCTTCAGGGACCACATGGTCCGGCTCGAACGCAAGGAAGGCCTGCCGCGCATTGTGGTGCGCGACCGTATCAGCGGCGAGGAGCATCTTCTGTCCCTCGACGAGGAGGCCTTCTCGCTCGGCCTGTCGGGTTCCTATGAGTACGACACCGAGATCATGCGCTTTTCCTACTCGTCGATGACGACGCCCGCGCAGGTGTTCGACTATAACATGCGCACCCGCGAGCGGGTGCTGCTGAAGACCCAGGAAGTGCCGTCCGGCCATGATGCGGACCATTATGTCACGCGGCGGCTGATGGCGCCGGCCAGCGATGGCGAACTGGTGCCGATCTCGCTTTTGCATCATCGCGACACGCCGCTGGACGGATCCGCACCTTGCCTGCTTTACGGCTACGGCTCCTATGGCATCACCGTGCCGGCCGCCTTCAACACCAACTGGTTCTCGCTGGTCGACCGCGGCTTTGTCTTCGCCATTGCTCACGTTCGCGGCGGCAAGGACAAGGGCTATGGCTGGTACGATGACGGCAAGCGGGAGAACAAGATGAACACGTTCACCGATTTCATCGCCGTCGCGCGCCATCTGGTCACGGAGCGTTACACGGCGCATGACCGTATCGTCGCGCAAGGCGGTTCGGCCGGCGGCATGCTGATGGGTGCTGTCGCCAACATGGCGCCGGATTGTTTTGGCGGCATCGTCGCCGAGGTTCCCTTCGTCGATGTGCTCACCACCATGCTCGATGCGACCCTGCCACTGACGCCGCCGGAATGGCCCGAATGGGGCAACCCGATCGCGTCCGCCGACGACTATCGGACGATCGCTGCCTATTCGCCCTATGACAATGTCTCTGATCACGACTATCCGCCGATCCTGGCGCTGGCCGGTCTCACCGACCCGCGCGTCACCTATTGGGAACCGGCCAAATGGGTGGCCCGGCTGCGCGACCGCAAGAGCGGGGACAATCCGGTTCTGTTCAAGATCAACATGGATTCCGGTCATGCCGGCGCTTCCGGCCGGTTTTCGCGGCTGGAAGAGATCGCCTACACCTATTCCTTCGCGCTGAAAGTGATGGGCAAGGCGCAGCTTACGGGAGCAACCAACAAATGATCGACCTGACCACCCTGATCGCCTACATCGCGGTCGTGCTCGGCTTCGTCTTCATTCCCGCCACCCTGCTGACGATCGCCCGGGCAACGAGTTCCGGAACCAAGGTCGGCATCGCGACCGGCGCCGGGATCGCTGCCGGCGACGTCTTTCATACCGTCATGGCCATGATCGGCATCTCGGCGATCATCGCCGCGTCGGCGACGCTGTTCAGCGTCATCAAGTATATCGGCGCGGCCTACCTGGTTTATCTCGGCATTCGCGCGATCATCGAGAAAACACCGGCCAACCCGGCGGCCGGTGCGTCGCGATCTCCGCCGGCAAGGCGTTTCGACAGGCTGTCCTGACCGAAGTGCTCAATCCCAAGACCGCGCTGTTCTTCCTCGCTTTTCTGCCTCAGTTCGTGCGGCCTGAAAACGGATCGGTGATGCTTCAGATGGCCGCGTTGGGGGTCATCTTCGTCATACTGGGCCTTTTCAGCACGGTCGTCTTTGCCGTGAGCGCTGGCCGGCTCGGCACGTTCCTGCGCCGAAATCCGTCGGTGTTACGATTGCAGGGCAAAGTTGTCGGCGGCATCTACTGCGCTTTGGGCGTCCGTCTGGCGCTGCAGCAACGCTGACTCTGGACGATGATCGATGCACCCTTGCCAGAGGGCTGGGTGTCAGGACTTTTTGAAGCTCCCGTCGCTCATTTTCACTCGCAATTGCGACGACCGCGCGCTACCCAGTGCGCGGCTTTTCCGGCCTGACAGCCTCCAATCGCGTAAAGGTTCATTATGCTGCTCGTCGACGTCTATCTCGACAAATCACCCATCCAGGGAATCGGCGTCTTTGCCAAGAACCACATTCCTCGCGGTACTCTGATCTGGAAGTTAGACCCAAGGTTCGATCGGCTCATCGAGGTCGAGACTTATGAGCGGGCGGCCGGCCCGGTGAAGAGCTATCTCGACCGCTACTCCTATCCTGACCGCCGCGATCCGAACTACATCGTCTTCGAAGCCGACGACGCGCGCTACATGAACCATGCCGACGAGCCTAATTGCGACGTCTCCTCACCCGAGGAGAGTTTTGCGCTGCGCGACATCGCGCCTGGCGAAGAGTTGACCTGCAACTACAACCATTTCTTCGAAACGGGCTTCGATTTTCTCGGTGACCGCCACCTGTCATCCGCAGACTCGGTCTAGACTAGTTCGCCCTCTTGCGGGCCGGATAGCCGTTTGGATGCGCGGGTATCGCCTTGAGATAGGCGGCGATGGCAGCACGGTCCTGCGGCGCCAGCTCGGCCATGTTTCGCTGCACGTCGACCATGGCGCCGCCGACGGAATCAAAATCGGGCGTGAAGCCGGTTTCGAGGTAGTTGACGATGTCGGCTTCCGACCAATCGCCTATACCGCCCTCGCCCGATGTGATGTTCGGCACGACGCCGCTGCCTTCGGCAGCCACCGCACCGGCCAGCCACACGTTCTTTTTCGTACCACCTGCGAGGTCGCGCGGCGTGTGGCATTCGCCGCAATGGCCCGGCCCCTCGACCAGATAGCGGCCGGCCATGACCGGATCGGGCGTGCCAGCGGGAAATGGAACGACCGGCTGGTCGCTAAGATAGAGCAATTTCCACAGGCCGATGCCGCGACGAATGTTGAAGGGAAAACCGAGCGAATTTGCAGGCGCCTTGCCGGCGACGGCCGGCAGCGTCTTGAGGAAGGCATAGAGATCGCCAATATCGGCCGGATTCATGCGCGCGTAGGACGCATAGGGAAACGCCGGATAGAAGTGTCGGCCCGAAGGCGACACGCCCTTCAGCATGGCATTGGCGAGGTCCTCGACCGACCATGCGCCGATGCCGTCCTTGGCGTCTTGCGAAATGTTGGGCGGCACGAAGGTTCCGAACGGCGTCTTGAGCTCGAGACCGCCCACGAGTTGAAGCCGCGCATCGCCCTGTGAGCCCGGCTTTGCATGGCAGGATGTACAACCGCCGGCATAAAAAATGCGCTTGCCCCTGGCTGCGTCGCCAGGACCGAGCTTGGCCAGGGTCTCCCTGTCGAGCCTCACCGGCGCCGACCCGACCCACCCGGCAACCGCGCCGACGCCGCCGAGGATGACGATGGCGCCGACGAGTTTCTTTAGCCAGGACATCGCCCGCTATCAGCCTTTTTTCACCCGGTAGGTCTGGTGGCAGGTGCCGCAATCGGAGCCGATGGCGCCGAATTGCGCCTTCAACGCATCAACGTCGGCAGGAGCGGCAGCGGCCGCGGCCTTGACGTCGGCGACATATTTGGCGTTGGTGGCCTTGAAGCCGGCCATGTCTTCCCAGATCTTCGGCGACGCAGTGGTATCGCCGCCCGTGTCGCTGCCCGCCGGAAACAGCGCGTCTACGTCGACTTTCTCGGCATTCGCATGCAGCGCCTGCAGCGCCGTCAGCACCGCGGCGGCATCAAACGGCTCCTCGCCCTTGACCACTTTCGACAGGCCGCCGACGATCTTTCCACGTTCCTTCATCAGTGCCTGCCGGTCGAGGATCGGGTCGGCAAAGGCCGCCGAAGCCGCGAGTGCGAGCACAGAGATGGCGATAACAAGCTTTCTCATTCAATTGGCTCCATGATGAAGGCATTTCGGGACAGGACGTCAACGGATGCTACAGAGGGAAAATTCCCTTCCCCCTGATGATTTTTGCCGGACCTTTGCTCTTGCGGGACGCAGAAAAGAAAAGCCCCGGGTGATACCGGGGCTTCTGGAAATCGATCACTTCGCCTTTTCGTACAATTCCAGGACATGGTCCCAGTTGATCAGGCTGTCGACGAACGCCTCGAGATATTTCGGCCGGGCGTTGCGGTAGTCGATGTAGTAGGAGTGCTCCCAGACATCGACGCCGAGGATCGGCGACGCGCCATGGACGAGCGGGTTTTCGCCGTTCGGTGTCTTGGAGATCGCCAGCTTGCCATCCTTGACCGAGACCCAGGCCCAGCCGGAGCCGAACTGTGTCGTGCCAGCGGCAATGAAGTCGGCCTTGAACTTGTCGTAGCCGCCGAGATCGCTATCGACTGCCTTCTGCAAGGCGCCCGGCAGCTTGTTGCCGCCGCCGCCTTTCTTCATCCACTTCCAGAAATGGATGTGGTTGTAATGCTGGGCGGCATTGTTGAAGAGGCCGGCATTCTTGCCGAACGACTGCTTGACCACCTCTTCGACCGACAGATCGCCCAAGCCGGCCTCGGCGGCGAGTTTGTTGCCGTTATCGACATACGCCTTGTGGTGCTTGTCGTGGTGATATTCCAGCGTCTCTTTCGACATGTAAGGCTGCAAGGCCTCATAGTCGTAAGGCAGAGCGGGCAATTCAAAGGCCATGGATAGTACTCCCTCGTGGAAAAATCCGGTGTCGATACCGGAGTAAGATAGGTCTGGAACGGGTTGGGACAACTCCGGATGAAGCGTCGATCGCCTTTTTATCCGCTCAAACAGCAGAAGTCGAATGCGCCCAATCCCAATAGAGTTCGCGCGCTTTTTTGGCCACCGGCCCGGGTTGCAGATTGCGATCCTCGATGCGCGTGATCGGCACCACCTTGGAATGGTTCCCGGTCGAAAAAATTTCGTCTGCTTCGAGGAAATCGCGCACCGACAGCGTCTTTTCCGTGGTCCTGAAGCCATATTCGCCGAGCAGCGCTATCGTGCGCGAGCGGGTGATGCCGGATAGGAAGGTGCCGTTCGGCGCAGGCGTAAAGACGTGGCCATCCTTGACCAGGAAGATGTTCGAGGTTCCGGTCTCGGCGACGTTGCCCAGCATATCGAGCACCATTGCGTTGTCGAAGCCGCGCATCTTGGCTTCAAGAATGGCCCTACCGTTGTTGGGGTAAAGGCAGCCGGCCTTGGCGTTGGTCGGCATGGTTTCAATGGTCGGACGCCGGAACGGCGACACGGTCACCGAAAAGCCAGTCGCCGGAATCATCGGTGATTCATAGAGGCAAAGGCAAAAGCGCGTCGAGGCGGGATCGGCCGGCACGCCCATATAGCCGCCATGCTCGGCCCAGTACATCGGCCTGATATAGACCGCCGTCTTGCCGTCGAACTTCTTCAACCCATCCCATGTCAGCCCGACGATCTTGTCGGCGCTCATGTTCGGCTTCAGGCCGAGCGCAATCGCCGAGGAATTCACCCTGGCTGCGTGGAAGTCGAGATCCGGCGCCACGCCTTCGAACCAGCGGCCGCCGTCAAAAACGCTGGTGCCGAGCCACATGGCGTGGCTGCGCGGCCCCAGAATGGCGACGTTGCCTTCGTGCCAATCACCATCGACGAAAGTCCATGTCGTGGATTGCGCCGCAGCCGCCAGTGTCATCATCTCGTCCCGTCTCAATCGGTCTCGTGTGACAGCCATTGGAAGATGCTTTGGCGGGCGCCGTCAACCGGCATCATGGAGTTTTGTTGAGGCCAGTGCCGGGGCGCAATGCAATCAAAGCTTGCACCTTGTCGCGCCTGCCCTCAAAACTGCTGTCATGCAATACGCCGCCTATGTCTTCGACGCCTATGGCACGCTGTTCGACGTGCATGCCGCCGTACGCCGTCATGCCGACCGGATCGGGCCGGACGGCCAATTGCTGTCCGAGATCTGGCGCGCCAAACAGCTCGAATATTCCTGGGTGCGCACGCTGATGGGCGCCTATGCCGATTTCTGGCAACTGACCGAACAGGCGCTCGATTTCGCCTTGCGCAAGGTTCCCTCGGCCGACCCCGGTCTCAAGGCGATATTGCTGGATGCCTATTGGCGGCTCGATTGCTATCCGGAAGTGCCGGCCGTGCTCAAGGCGCTCAAGGCTTCGGGAGCGAGGCTGGCGATCCTGTCCAACGGCTCGCCCGAAATGCTGCAGGCGGCGGTCAAATCCGCCGCGCTCGACCAGGTTCTGGACGATATCTATTCCGTCGATACGGTGCGGCGCTTCAAGACCGATCCCGCGGTCTACGACATGGTCGCCACCGGCTGGCGCCTCTACCCCGGCGCGGTTTCCTTCCAGTCGTCCAATCGCTGGGACATTGCAGGCGCCACCAAATTCGGCTTTCGCACGGTGTGGATCAACCGCTCCAACCAGCCCGAAGAATACCGGGACTTCCCACCGGCCCTGATCCTGCCGTCGCTCGAAGCCCTTGTGCCCGGCAGCTAAGAGACCTGTGTCTCTGGCGCCACAGTAGCAGCCTGGTCACAGCTTCGCCTTTCTTTGCCCACGTTCGGGCCAGAATCGGAACCGCCTATCGCCCCAGGTGTTGTCAGGCACCCGCGTAACTGTCGGCGAATTCACGCTTTGTTGCGATTTGAGACTTAAAGAAGGCAACCATGTCCATAACCGAAATCGAATCTTTTCGCCTGAGCCGTCGCGGCTTTCTCAATGCCGCAGCCCTGGGCGCCGCTTCGATCGCGGTTTCCGCATGCGCCACCACCGGGCCGGGTCCGGTCGAGCCGCCGCCACCAACCTATGTCGAGCCGCCTCTGGCGGACTATGTGACGATGTATGCAGCAGTCAGCGACGGCGGCTTCGATTTGCCGGCCATCCCAGTCGACAAGATCGATCCGCAATTCCTGCGTCAGATCGTTCCCGACCCGACGGGACAGAAGCCGGGAACCATAGTCGTCGATACGACCGGCCACTTCCTTTATCTGGTTCGTCCAGGCGGTCAGGCGATACGCTACGGTGTCGGCCTTGGCCGCGCCGGCTTCGAATGGTCCGGCGACGCCGTCGTTCAGTGGAAGCAGAAATGGCCAAAATGGACGCCGCCGGACGAAATGATAGCCCGCCAGCCGGAACTGAAACCCTACAGCGCCGACAATGGCGGCATGCCCGGCGGCCTGAAGAACCCGCTCGGTGCACGCGCGCTCTATCTGTTCCAGGGCAATGTCGACACGCTCTACCGTCTGCACGGCTCGCCGGAGTGGCGCTCGATCGGCAAGTCGGTGTCGTCAGGCTGCGTGCGTCTGATGAACCAGGACATTATCGACCTCTATGATCGCGTGCCCTCGAAGACGCCGGTCATCGTGACCAGCGACGCCAGCCAACCCATGGTGGCGACGGCCAACCGACAGGCGATCCCGATCGATGCCGGCGTGCCGGACGGTTCGGTGCTGCTTGGACCGGTCAAGGCGATCACGAATTCGATTTTCTGAGCTGACTAGGCAGCGGCGCCCGCTGCCTCCAGTCACCGCCCGCGCGACAAGCTCCCCAGAATGCCGCGCACGATTGCCCGACCGACCGAGGAGCCGACCGAGCGCACCACCGACTTGATCGCCGCCTCTGCGACCGTCTGGCGGTTGGACGGGCGCGGTGCAGATGTGCGCCTGCCACCGGATTGCGGCGCGGGATCGTCATTGCCGAAGCCCGGAATGGTCCAGCGCGAGCCGCCGCTGCCGGCCTGCTGGGCCTGCTCTTCGGCATCCTGCGCGTCCTTGGCCTTTTTCTGCAGCATTTCGAAAGCCGATTCGCGATCGACGGCCTGATCGTACTGGCCGGCGACCGGGCTTTCCTGGATCAGCTTTTGCCGCTCAGCGGCCGTTATGGGCCCAAGCCGCGAGGATGGCGGGCGGATCAGTGTCCGCTGCACCATGGACGGAACACCCTTGGCTTCCAACGTCGAGACCAGCGCCTCGCCAGTGGCAAGCTGTGTAATGGCGGTCATGCAGTCGAAATCGGGATTTGGCCGGAACGTTTCGGCCGCCGTCCGGACTGCCTGCTGCTCGCGCGGTGTATAGGCGCGCAGCGCGTGCTGGACGCGATTGCCGAGCTGGGCCAGGACTTTTTCAGGGATATCCAAAGGGTTCTGGGTGACGAAATAGACGCCGACGCCTTTCGAGCGGATCAGTCGGACGACCTGTTCGACGCGATCGATGAGCACCTTGGGTGCTTCGTCGAACAGAAGATGGGCCTCGTCGAAGAAGAACACCAGCTTCGGCTTGTCGGGGTCGCCGACTTCCGGCAGCACCTCGAACAGCTCCGACATCAGCCATAGCAGGAAGGTCGCGTAGAGCCGCGGATTCATCATCAGCTTGTCGGCGGCAAGCACGCTGATGGCGCCGCGTCCGTCGCGGGTGGTGCGCATGATATCGGCGATACGCAGTGCCGGTTCGCCGAAGAAGTTTGCGGCCCCCTGCTGTTCGAGGACCAGCAGCGTGCGCTGAATAGCCCCGACCGATGGCTTCGTCACGTTGCCATAGCGTGAGCCGATCTCGTCGGCGCGCTCGGCGATGTTGGCGAGCAGCGCCTGCAGGTCCTTCATGTCGAGCAGCAGCAGACCTTCCTCATCCGCCAGGCGGAAGGCGATGTTCATGATGCCTTCCTGCGCCTCGGTCAGGTTCATCAGGCGTGACAGCAACAACGGCCCCATTTCCGAGACCGTGGCGCGGATCGGATGACCCTGCTCGCCGAACAAGTCCCAGAAGATAACGGGAAATTCCTGGAAGTCATACGGATCGAGCTTGACCTGTTCGGCCCGCTTGACGAGGAAATCCTGTGCCGTGCCCATCATCGCGATGCCCGACAGATCACCCTTGATGTCCGCGCAGAACACCGGCACGCCGGCGTTGGAAAATCCTTCGGCCAGGATCTGCAAGGTGACGGTCTTGCCGGTGCCGGTGGCGCCGGTCACCAGGCCGTGACGATTCCCATATCGCAGCAACAACTGCTCGGCACGCTGATAGCTGTCGTCGGGCTTTCGGCTGGCGCCGATGAAAATACTGGTCTCGTCAGCCATATGTCCGGTCTCCGCAAACTGATGTGTCTAAAGCCAGTGGCCTTGCCGCAGGTATAGTGAGGCCATTGCACAGCGACAATGCCATTCGTCCAAATCGGGGCCATTCGTCCAAATCGGGGCCATTCGTCCAAATCCGGGCCATTCGCCCAAATCGGCCCCATTCGTTCAGATCGGGTTTTTGGAGCTTGCGGATTTTGCCGCTGTTTGGCAATCGTCGTCCACGCGGACTGACCTATATCTGATGGATCGAATCCGGTCTCTGAAAGCGCATTGCATTGCGATATCGGACCGGGGACCGTAGACTGAACCGCTCCCGGCTGGTGCGGCCGCATGAAACGAGGAGGACGGATGGGCGCCGGAGCCTTGATCCAGGATGTGGAACCCGAGAACGCCGAGCGTCAGCGATGGCTCGCCTTGGCGGAAAAGGCATTGGCAGGCGCTTCCTTCGAGGAAAAGCTGGTCTCGCACAGCGATGACAACATCCGTATCGAACCGCTCTACGACCGCAGCACCGCGGCGGAACCGATCGTGCGTACAAACCCGAAATCGCCATGGATCGTCAGCCAGCGCATCGACGATCCGGACATCGACCGTGCCAGAAGCCAAGCGCTGGAGGATGTTGCACAGGGTGCCACGGGATTGTCGCTGGTCTTCGAAGGGGCACCCAACGCGTTCGGCTACGGCTTGCCGAGAACGGCGGAGGCGCTGGAGGCAGTGCTGGACGGCATACCGCTCAACCGCATCCAGGTTCGCATCGACGCCCATCCCTGGAGCCGCGCCGTGGCCGACTGGTTGGTCGCGTTCCTGAGCAAGCGGCGATCGGACCCGGCAAAGCTCAACCTCTCCTTCGGCATCGATCCAGCGGCGATCTTCGCGGGAACCGGTCGGCTGCGCATGTCGATCGAGGCGCTGCAGGCCTCTATGCCACAGTCGCTGGCGCACTTCTTCGCGATGGGCGTTCCGGGCGTGCTGCTGGAAGCTGACGGGCGCGTGTTCCACAATGCCGGCGCCACGGAAGCGCAGGAACTTGGCATCATGCTGGCTTCGGCTGTCTCCTATCTCAGAATGTTCGAGACGGCGCGGCAGCCGCTTGTCTATGCCGCACCCCATATCGGTTTTGCGCTCAGCGTCGACCAGGACCAGTTGCTGTCGACGGCCAAGATGCGAGCACTGCGCAGGCTATGGGCGCGGGTGCAGGAGGCTTGTTCGATCCCGACATCCACCGCCAATATCCATGCCGAGACGTCGTTTCGCATGATGACGGCGATGGATCCGGAGACCAACATCCTGCGCACCACCATTGCATGCTTTGCCGCGGCGTGCGGCGGCGCCGATTCGATCTCCATCCTGCCGCACACGATCGCGCATGGTCTGCCGGCGGGTTTTGCCCGTCGTGTTGCCCGCAACACGCAGCTGATCATGGCCAATGAAAGCCATATCGATCATGTCACCGATCCCGCCTATGGTTCCGGCGCCGTCGAGGCGTTGACCGCGGAGTTGTGCGAGTTGGCGTGGACGGAATTGCAGACGATCGAAGCCGAGGGCGGTGTCCTGTCCAGCCTTCAGGACGGACGCATCCAGAAGCGCGTCCACGCAGCTGCGGAGCAGCGCAATGCAGCCTACCGCACAGGCCAACGGGCCATCATCGGCACCACGCTCTATCCATCGAAAGACGAACGTCCGGTCGAGACGCTGGCGGCGGAACGGCGGCCGGCCTTCACCGAAGGCGTTGCCGTCTGCGAGGCGCTGTTTCCAGTCCGCATCGACCAATCGATCGGAGCGGGCTCTTGATCCCGGACTTCGGCCAAATCGGCTGGGTCCCGCCACGCCGCGCTCCCGTCGAGGTCAAAGGCCAGCGGACCACGCCGGAAGGGCTCGTCGCCAAGCATCTGTACAATCAAAGCGACCTCAAGGGGTTGCCACATCTCGACACCTATCCCGGCCTGCCGCCCTTCGTGCGCGGCCCCTACCCGACCATGTATGTCCAGCAGCCCTGGACCATCCGGCAATATGCCGGCTTCTCGACGGCCGAAGAATCCAACGCATTTTACCGACGCAACCTTGCCGCCGGTCAAAAGGGCCTGTCGGTCGCCTTCGATCTCGCCACGCATCGCGGCTATGACAGCGATCATCCGCGCGTTGCCGGCGATGTCGGCATGGCTGGCGTCGCCATCGATTCCATTCTCGACATGCGGCAGCTCTTCGACGGCATTCCGCTCGGCGAGATGACGGTATCGATGACGATGAACGGCGCGGTGCTGCCGATCATGGCGCTCTACATTGTAGCGGCGGAAGAACAGGGCGTTGCGCAGAAAGATCTCGCCGGCACCATTCAGAACGACATTCTAAAGGAGTTCATGGTCCGCAACACCTACATCTATCCGCCAAAGCCCTCGATGCGGATCGTGTCGGACATCTTCTCGTACACATCGAAGAACATGCCGAAGTTCAATTCGATATCGATCTCCGGCTATCACATGCAGGAGGCCGGCGCGACGGCCGACCTTGAACTCGCCTATACGATCGCCGATGGCATCGAGTATGCCCGCGCCGGCGTCGCGGCCGGCCTCGACATCGACCGCTTCGCGCCGCGCCTGTCCTTCTTCTGGGCCATCGGCATGAATTTCTTCATGGAAGTCGCCAAGCTGCGGGCCGCGCGCCTGTTGTGGGCGACCCTGATGCAGAAGAATTTTTCGCCCAAGGACGAGCGCTCGTTGTCGCTGCGCACCCATTGCCAGACTTCTGGCTGGTCGCTGACGGCGCAGGATCCCTACAACAACATTGTCCGCACCATGATCGAGGCAATGGCTGCAACGCAGGGCCACACCCAATCGCTGCACACCAATTCCTTCGACGAGGCGATGGCGCTGCCGACCGACCATTCGGCGCGGATCGCCCGCAACACCCAGCTCATCCTGCAAAAGGAATCCGGCACCACGCGCATCATCGACCCGTGGGGCGGTTCGGCCTATCTTGAACGGCTGACGCATGATCTGGCGGCGCGCGCGCTTGCCCATATCGAGGAGGTCGAGGCGCTCGGCGGCATGGCGGCGGCGACCGAACAGGGCATTCCCAAGCTGCGCATCGAGGAAGCTGCCGCGCGCACGCAGGCGCGGATCGATTCCGGCGAGCAGATGCTGGTCGGCGTCAACGCCCATCTGCCCGAGACAGACATCGAGGTCGACGTGCTGAAGATCGACAATGCCGAGGTCAGGGCCCGGCAATTGTCGAAGCTGCAACGGCTGAAGGGCACGCGCGACGTCGCCGCCGTCGAAAGCGCACTCGATGCGCTGACCCGTGCCGCGCAAGGCAATGAAAACCTGCTGGAATTCGCCATCCGAGCCGCGCGCGCCAATGCAACGGTCGGCGAGATTTCATTCGCGTTGGAAAGGGCGTTTGGGCGCCACGTCGCTACGGTGCAGACCATTTCCGGCATCTATCGCAAGGCGCTTGGCGATCATCCCGTGGTCGACGGGCTGCAGGACAAGCTTGACGCCTTCGAGAAGAAGACCGGCGGCAAGCCGCGCATTCTCGTCGCCAAGATGGGCCAGGACGGCCACGACCGTGGCCAGAAGGTCATCGCTACGGCCTTCGCCGATCTCGGCTTCGACGTCACCGTCGGCGCGATGTTCCAGACACCGGATGAGATCGCCAGGCTGGCGGTCGCACAGGACGTCCACATCGTCGGCGCCTCGTCGCTGGCGGCGGGACATCTGACGCTGATCCCCGAACTGCGCGACGCGCTTAAAAAGCTCGGCCGCGGCGACATGCTGATCGTCGCCGGCGGCGTCATCCCACCGCAGGACTATGACGCGGTGCGGCAAGCCGGCGCTGCGGAAATCTTCCCGCCGGGCACAGTCATTCCAGAGGCAGCGGATCGCCTGCTGGACCGCCTGCTGGCCACGGACTAGGACTGCTGCATCTCTGAAAAGGTTGTGCTAGACTGACACTGCAACCAAGGCGCGGTAACCGTGAAGACGACCATCCACAAGCTCGACGACGGATCAGATGCCCTGATCTTGCCACGGGAAATGCTGGACAGCTTGAATCTGCAATCGGGCGATCAGCTCCAGATCATCGAAACTGATCACGGCATCATTTTAAGACCGGTGGCCGACAGGTTCGAACGGCAGATAAAGGCCGCGCGCGAGGTCATGGACAAATATCGGGTCGGGCTTCAGAAACTCGCCAAATGACCCGCCAATCAGTGCGGCGGATTTGAGACGTCCTAGCTCTCGGAGAGCTTGACGATTTCCCATTCCTTGCCGTTGACGCTGGCCACGTCGCCGATCTTCTTGCCGAACAGGGCGACAGCCATTGGCGAAACATGCGAAATGCTGCCCTTGGTGGGATCAGCCTCGTCCTCGCCGACGATCTTCCAATGCACCTTCTTGCCGTCATCGCTCTCGATCGTGACGCCCATGCCGAAGCGCACAACGTCACTGCCCGGCTCCGGCACCGAGAGTTCGGCGCTTTCGCGCCGGGCGGTCCAGTAACGCAGATCGCGCGACACGACCGCTATGCGCTCGCGGTCGGCTTTGCGTTCGGCCTTCGCCAGTATGTCGCGCAGATCGGCCAGATTTTCCTCGATCTGCGCCAGGCCGCGTTCCGTCACCAGATTGCGATGCTGGCTGACCGGCCGCTCACCGACACCGGCGATGGCATTTTCGCTGTCTTCCTCGCGGGTGAAAGCTCTGCTCATTTCCTGAACTTAGGCCCGCAGAGGCTGCTCGACAAGCCATTGTCGTTTCCGTCCAGAGGAGAGGCAAACCGTCTGGCACGATTCCTGCGACGCCAAGGTTGAACGCTGGGATTCTGTGCCGATGTTGAACAGACGAACGCTGCTGACTGGAACCGCCGGCTTTGCCGTCATGGGCCTTGCGCTCGGCAAGGCGGTAGCCGCAAGCTTGAGCGGCATCGAGAAAGCCTCGATGCGCGGCTCGATCAATGCCACCGAACTCGGCGTGCAGCCCGGCACATCAGACGATCAGAGCAAGGCCTTCGCCAAACTGCTGCGTGACGCAAACAGCCGCGACATGCCGGTGTTCCTGCCGCCCGGCACCTATGTCGTCTCCAATCTTTCGCTGCCCGGCCGCGTACGTCTTTCCGGCGTGCCGGGCGCGACGCGCATCGTTTACGGCGGTGACGGCCACCTGTTCATGGCCGAACAGGCCGACCATATCGAACTGAGCGGACTGGTCTTCGATGGTGCGAACCGCGCGATGGGCGATTACCCGCAAGGGCTGCTCGATCTGCGCCGTGTCGCGCACCTCGCCATCGACAATTGCCAGATCACCGGCAGCGGCAAGAACGGGCTGGCGCTGGAACACGCGATCGGCCGGATCGAGCGCTGTGAGATATCGGGCGCCGCCGATGCCGGCATCTATTCGGTCGAAGCCGGCGGGCTGGCCATCACGGGCAACACCGTTTCCGACTGCGCCAATGGCGGCATCCTCGTACACCGCTGGCAGTTGGCCGAAGACGGCACCATGGTCACCGGCAACCGCGTCCAAGGGATCCAGGCACGCAGCGGCGGAACCGGGCAGAACGGCAACGGCATCAATGCCTTTCGCGCCGGCAATGTCGTCATCTCGGGCAACATCGTCTCGGACTGCGCCTTCTCGGCCATCCGCGCCAACAGCGCCAGCAACCTGCAGATATCGGGCAACACCTGCTCGCGCTCTGGCGAAACGGCGATCTATTCCGAGTTCTCGTTCGAAGGCGCCATCATCAGCAACAACATCGTCGACGGCGCCGCCAACGGCATCTCGATCGTCAATTTCAACGAAGGCGGCCGCATGGGCGTCTGTTCCGGCAACATCGTGCGCAATCTGTCGACCAGCGGCCCCTACCCCGCCGACTCGCCGGGATTTGGCGTCGGCATCGGCGTTGAGGCCGACACCACCGTTTCTAACAATGTCATCGAGAACGCGCCACTCTATGGCATGCAGATCGGCTGGGGCCCGTACCTGCGCAATGTCGTCGCCACCGGCAACATCATCCGCAAGGCAGGAACCGGGATCGTCGTATCCGTGGTCGAGGGCGCCGGTACGGCCGTCATTTCAGACAATGTCATCGACGGCGCGCTGAACGGTGCGGTTGTCGGCCAGCGCTGGGCGGAGCCCGCGACAGGCGATCTCGCCTCGTCAAACGGTAGCGGTTACGCGCATCTGACCGTCGAGCGCAATCACGTCACTTGAGAGTTGCCGTCGGCCTCAGCGCTCCGACTTTGGCACCGTTGCGATTTTCGATGGGCGTGTTTGCCAATTCGAGCAGCTTCGCCGCCAAGGCCTCGTCGGCACGCAACAGTTTGGCAAGGACGGCGGCAACCATGGCTTCGCCGGCGCGGCCGGCGCCATCATCGCATTTGAGTGCGATGCCGAGGCCAAGTTCCGGAATTGCGGCACAATGGACGCCTTCGGCGCCGCCCTTCGTGAAAATCCGTCCTGGTGCGGCCTCCATCAACGCGACGTCTTCGCGGCCGCTACCGGAAACGAAGAAGGGTTCGGCCATGCAGGCGGAAAGCAGCCGCTTTGCAGCCTTGGCTCGCTCTGGGCCAAAACCTGATGTCGTGGCCATGCGGGCAAAGCCGAGCGCGAAGCTCCTGAGCGGCACCGCGTAGGTCGGGATCGAACAGCCGTCGATGGCACGCTGGTCCTCACCATGGACAGCGCCCGTCACCGACTGCATGGCGTCGCGCACCATGTCCTGCAGGCCGTGTCCCGGCTTGACATAGCCGCGATGCGCAATGCCGGCGTGGACGCAGGTGCAGAGGAAGCCGGAATGTTTGCCGGAACAATTGTTGTGCAAGGCGTTCGGCGAGCCGCCGGCGCGGGCGAGCGCAATCTCGGCGTCATGATTGGACGGCCAATGCGTGCCGCATTCGAGCCCTGATCCGTCCAGCCCAGCCTTGGCCAGCATGGATCGCGCAAGGTCGACATGTGCCGGCTCGCCCGAGTGGGAGGCGCAGGCGAGCGCCAGTTCGCGGTTGCCGAAACCATAGGCATCCGCCGCCCCGCTTTCGACCAATGGCAAGGCCTGGATCGCCTTGACCGCCGAGCGCGGAAACACCGGCTTGGCCGTATCGCCGATCTCCCACACGGGCTTGCCGTCGCCATCGAAGACCGCGACTGAGCCGCGATGCGCGCTCTCGACGATCGCGCCGCGCAAGACTTCGATCAAAACCGGATTTGTCATGTCACCTCCCGCAAATGCGGGCGGTTTATCTGATCCGGTCGAGAATGGAAACGTAGTTGGCGACCGCCGCACCGCCCATATTGAAGATGCCGCCCAGTTTTGCGCCCGGCACCTGGATGCCGCCGGCCTCACCGACAAGCTGCATGGCGGTCAAGACATGCATGGACACGCCAGTGGCGCCGATCGGATGGCCTTTGGCCTTCAGCCCGCCGGATGGATTGACCGGCAGGCGACCATCCTTGGCCGTTGTGCCGTCCAACGCCAGCTTCGCCCCCTCTCCCGGCTTGGCAAGGCCCATCGCCTCGTACTCGATCAGTTCGGCAATGGTGAAGCAGTCATGCGTTTCGACGAAGGACAGATCGTCGAGCGTCACGCCGGCCGATTTCAGCGCCCGGTTCCAGGCCTGCTCGCAGCCTTCGAAGGTCAGAATGTCGCGCTTCGACATCGGCAGGAAATCCTGCACATGTTCGTTGGCGCGGAAGGCAACGGCACGGCGCATCTTCAGCGCCGTGGCGGTGTCGGCAAGGATAAGGGCGGCGGCGCCGTCGGAGACCAGCGAGCAGTCGGTGCGCTTCAGAGGACCGGCAACGAAGGGGTTCTTCTCGCTCTCCTGGCGGCAGAACTCGTAGCCGAAATCCTTGCGCATCTGCGCATAGGGATTGTCGACGCCGTTCTTGTGGTTCTTGGCGGCAATCATGGCCAGCGCATCCGACTGATCGCCATAACGCTGGAAATAGGCCTGCGCGATCTTGCCGAAGACGCCGGCGAAACCCGCGGGTGTCTCGCCGTCCTCGGGCAGATAGGACGCCTTGAGCAGGTTTTTGCCGATCTCCGGCCCCGGCGTCGTCGTCATCTGCTCCGCGCCGACCACCAGCACGATGCGAGCGGCATTCGCGTCGATGGCGCGGATGCCCTGGCGGACCGCCGCCGATCCGGTGGCGCAAGCGTTCTCGACACGCGTCGCCGGCTTGAAGCGCAGCCGGTCGTCGGCCTGAAGCACCAGACTGGCGGTGAAATCCTGCGCCGAAAAACCGGCGTTGAAGTGGCCGAGCACGATCTCGTCGACCTCGTCGGGACCGATGCCGGCATGGTCGAGCGCGTCCGTTGCCACCTTGACGATGAGGTTTTCGAGCGTTTCGCCCTCAAGCTTGCCGAAGCGCGAATGCGCCCATCCGACGATGCATGCGGTCATGGCGGTCTCCATCCTTGGCGCCGGCCTGGCATGTCGGCTCACGGCGCATTTCGCATCTATTGTTCAAAGATAAACAATCATGCCGGTTTCGTGAAGGGCTGGAGGCGTACAATCGCTTGGTACAGCCGAGATCGGGGCCGATTTTTTTGTTGATTGACGCGTCAATAAAAAATAATCCTGTTTTCTCAAAGGATCATGGCGAGATGCCGAAAATCGGAATGGAACCGCTGCGCCGCAAGGCGCTGATCGACGCGACGATCTCGGCGATCGGCGAGCGCGGTTCGCTCGACGTGACCATGTCCGAGATCGCCGGACGCGCCGGCGTGTCGTCCGCCCTTGCCCATCATTATTTTGGTGCCAAGGACGAGCTGCTCTTGGCGACGATGCGGCACATACTGGCGGAGCTTACAGCCGATACGTTGCGCGCCCTTGGCTCGGCCAATAGCGCGCGCGAAAGGGTCTCGGCGGTGGTCGCTGTCAATTTCTCCGACATCCAGTTCCAGCCGGAAACCATCGCCGCCTGGCTCGCCTTCTATGTCGAGGCGCAGAAATCATCGGCCTTGCGCCGGCTGCTCAAGGTCTACGCGCGGCGGCTGCACTCGAACCTGATGAGCGGGCTGACCGGGATCTTGCCCAGAGCCGAAGCCGACCGCGCCGCCGAAGCGACCGCGGCGATGATCGACGGACTCTACATCAGGCGGGCGCTGAAAGACGGCGTGCCCGATGCCGCGACCGCGATCGCACTGGTCGAGGACTATCTCGAAACCAAACTTGGCGAGCGGCGCAAACAGTGACAATGAAGCCAACCAATTTCCTGATCGTCATGGTCGACCAGCTCAACGGAACCCTGTTTCCGGACGGACCGGCGGAGTTTCTGCATACACCGCATCTGAAAGCGTTGGCCGCGCGTTCGGCGCGCTTTGCCAACAACTACACGGCCTCGCCGCTCTGCGCGCCGGGCCGTGCCTCGTTCATGAGCGGGCAATTGCCGTCGCGCACCGGCGTCTATGATAATGCCGCCGAATTCGCCTCATCGATCCCGACCTTTGCCCATCATTTGCGCGCCGCCGGCTACTACACCTGCCTGTCGGGCAAGATGCATTTCGTTGGGCCGGACCAGTTGCATGGTTTCGAGGAGCGGCTGACGACCGACATTTATCCAGCCGATTTCGGCTGGACGCCGGATTACCGCAAGCCCGGCGAGCGTATCGACTGGTGGTATCACAATCTGGGCTCGGTGACCGGTGCAGGCGTCGCCGAGATCACCAACCAGATGGAGTATGACGACGAGGTCGTGTTCCTGGCCACGCAGAAGCTCTATCAGCTTTCGCGCGAACAGGACGATGCGAACCATCGGCCTTGGTGCCTCACTGTCTCGCTGTCGCATCCGCACGATCCCTATGTCGCGCGCAAGCAATATTGGGATCTCTATGAGCATTGCCAGGCGCTGGACCCGGAAACCGGGTTCATCGCGTATGATCAGCAGGATACGCATTCCCGGCGGCTGTACCACGCCAGCGACTATCCCTCTTTCGAGATCACACCGGAGCAGGTGCGTCGTTCGCGGCAGGGCTATTTCGCCAACATCTCCTATGTCGACGACAAGCTGGGCGAGATCCTGGACGTTCTCGAGCGTACACGCATGGCGGACGACACAATCATCCTGTTCTGCTCGGATCACGGCGACATGCTCGGCGAGCGCGGCCTGTGGTTCAAGATGAGCTTCTTCGAGGGTTCGGCGCGGGTGCCGCTGATGATTGCCGGCAAGGGCGTTCGCGCCGGGCTGATCGAGACGCCGGTCTCCAATCTCGACGTGGCGCCGACGCTTTGCGATCTCGCCGGCATCGACATCGCTGCGATCGCGCCGTGGACCGACGGCCAGTCGCTGCTGCCGCTCACCGAGGGCATCGAGCGCACCGCGCCGGTGTTGATGGAGTATGCGGCCGAAGGGTCCAATGCGCCTTTGGTGGCGATCCGCGACGGCAGATACAAATTCGTCCATTGCGAACTCGATCCGCCGCAACTGTTCGATCTCGAAGCCGATCCGCTCGAACGGGACAATCTGGCCGACGACGCGGCCAATGCGGGCTTGGTGGCGGCATTCATGGACAAGGTCCAGACACGCTGGGACATGGCCGGCTTCGACGCCGCTGTCCGCGAAAGCCAGGCGCGCCGCTGGGTCGTCTATCCGGCGCTGCGCAACGGCGCCTATTACCCCTGGGATTTCCAGCCCCTGCAAAAGGCGTCCGAGCGCTACATGCGCAATCACATGAACCTCGACAATCTCGAAGAGAGCAAACGGTATCCGCGAGGCGAATGATGTCAGACCTTCTCGTCCCCTCCCTTGACCATCTCAAGCAGGCCTATGCCGTCACCTCCAGGGCGACGCAGATCACGCCGCTGCTGGAATCGACGGCACTAGCCCGCGAGACCGGCGCCGCCCGCGTCTTCATCAAGCCGGAATCGCTGCAATGGGCCGGCTCATTCAAGGTGCGCGGCGCCTATTGGCGCCTGAAGCAGCTTTCAGTTGACGAAGCGAAGAAGGGCGTCGTCGCCTACTCCTCCGGCAATTTCGCGCAAGGGCTGGCGGCTGCCGGCCAGGCGCTTGGCATTCCCGTCACCATCGTCATGCCGATCGACGCACCGGCCGCCAAGCGTGATGCCGCGGCGGGCTATGGCGCCCGCGTCGTGCTGACCGACCATGGCGAGCGCGCGCGGGAGGAAGTCGCCGCCGCCAAGGCGCGCGAGATCGCCGAGACAGAGGGCCTGGCGCTGCTGCATCCATTCGACGATCCGGAGATCGTCGCCGGCCAGGCGGGCGCCGGTCTCGAAGCGCTTGACCAACTCGAAGCCAAAGGTGCCAGCGCCGACCTCTTGTTCTGCTCGGTCGGTGGCGGCGGGTTGATCGGCGGCGTTTCGCTTGCCTTCCATTATCTGTCGCCAGCGACAGAGATCATCGGCGTCGAGCCGGAAGGTTTCAATGGCATGGGCTCGTCGCTGGCGCATGGCGCTATCGAGACGATGCCGATCGGGCCGAAATCGATCTGCGACGGTTTGATGTCGCGACGGCCGGGCGATGCTCCGTTTGCCGCGGTCAAGACGGCGGGTGTTCACGGCATCACCGTCGACGACCAATCGGTGCGGCGCGCGATGCGGATCGCCTTCGAGCGCATGAAGCTGGTGCTCGAACCGTCGGGGGCGGCGTCGATCGCGGCATTGCTCGGCGGCAAGGTGGATGTGAAGGACAAGACCGTCCTTGTTGTGGCTACCGGCGGCAATGTCTCGCTCGCCGATTTCATGGCGCATATGAACCATGCTTGAAGCGGATTTCGTCATCATCGGCTCCGGCTCGGCCGGCTCGGCCATGGCCTATCGCCTGTCGGAAGACGGCAAGCATTCGGTCATCGTCATCGAATTCGGCGGCAGCGATATCGGGCCGCTGATCCAGATGCCGTCGGCGCTGTCGATCCCGCTCAACATGAGCCTGTACGACTGGGGCTTTGCCAGCGAGCCGGAGCCGCATCTCGGCGGCCGTGTGCTGGCGACACCGCGCGGCAAGGTTATCGGCGGCTCGTCCTCGATCAACGGCATGGTCTATGTGCGCGGCCACGCCCGCGACTTCGACCATTGGGCCGAAGAGGGTGCGGCCGGCTGGGGCTTCGCCGACGTGCTCCCCTATTTCAAGCGCATGGAGGATTCGGATGGCGGCGAGGATGGCTGGCGCGGGCACGGCGGGCCGCTGCATGTGCAGCGCGGCTCGCGTAAAAATCCGCTCTATGGCGCCTTCGTCGAGGCTGGCCGCCAGGCCGGGTTCGAACTGACGGAGGACTATAACGGTTCCAAGCAGGAAGGTTTTGGGCCGATGGAGCAGACCATCAGCGGCGGCCGCCGATGGTCGGCGGCATCAGCCTATCTGAAGCCGGCGCTGAAGCGCAAAAACGTCAGTCTGGTCAAGGGCTTTGCGCGGCGGGTGATCATCGAGAATCAGCGCGCCATCGGCGTCGAGATCGAAGCTCACAAACAGATTCAGGTCGTTAAGGCGCGACGTGAGGTAATCGTCGCCGCATCGTCGATCAATTCGCCCAAGATCCTGATGCTGTCCGGCATCGGTCCGGCCGAGCATCTGCGCGAAAACGGCATTCCGGTGGTGGCCGACAGGCCCGGCGTCGGCCGCAACCTGCAGGACCATATGGAGCTCTACATCCAGCAGGAATCATTGCTGCCGATCACGCTCAATTCGGTGCTGAATCCGTTCTCGAAAGCGCTCATCGGGGCGCAGTGGCTGTTCCTCAAGAACGGGCTAGGCGCCACCAACCATTTCGAAGCGGCGGCCTTCGTGCGATCGCGTGCCGGCGTCGACTACCCCGACATCCAGTACCATTTCATCCCCGCGGCAGTCCGCTATGACGGCAAGGCGGCGGCCAAGTCGCACGGCTTCCAGGCGCATGTCGGACCGATGCGCTCGAAGTCGCGGGGGTCGGTGACGCTGCGCTCGCCGGACCCGAAATCGAAACCGATGATCCACTTCAACTACATGTCGCATCCAGACGACTGGGCGGAGTTCCGCCACTGCATCCGGCTGACCCGCGAGATCTTCGGCCAGTCGGCGTTCGATCCCTATCGAGGCAAGGAGATATCGCCGGGCAGCCACGTGCAGTCGGACGACGATCTCGACATCTTCATCCGGGATCACGCGGAGAGCGCCTACCATCCTTGCGGCACCTGCAAGATGGGCCGCGCCGACGACGTGATGAGCGTCGTCGATCCGGAGTGCCGGGTCATCGGCGTCGAAGGATTGCGGGTCGCCGATTCCTCGATCTTCCCGCGCGTCACCAACGGCAATCTCAATGCGCCGTCGATCATGACCGGCGAGAAGGCATCCGATCACATCCTTGGCCGCACGCCGCTGGCGCCGTCCAACCAGGAACCATGGATCAATCCGCGCTGGCAGGCGTCGGACAGATAGAGCATGATCGTGTGACTGCACGATCCGCATGCCGCGAAAGACAATCTGGAGACTTCCATGCGCGCTCAGCCCACGGCATCGCACTATGTCAACGGACGCTACATCGAGGACGAAGGCGGCGCCCCGCTGCCGGTCATCTATCCGGCAACCGGCGAGACCATCGCCATGCTGCGTTCGGCAACGCCGAACGTGCTGGAACTCGCCGTCGAGGCCGCGCGGGCGGCGCAGCCCGCCTGGGCGCGGCTGAAGCCGGTCGAGCGCGGGCGCATCCTGCGCCGCGCCGCCGACATATTGCGCGCCCGCAACGCCGACCTCGCTCGCATCGAGACGCTGGACACCGGCAAGGCGATCCAGGAAACGTTGGTGGCGGATGCGCCCTCGGCTGCGGACTGCCTTGAATATTTCGGCGGTGCCGTTGCCGCCTACAACGGCGAGTCGGTCGATCTCGGCGGACCCTTCGCCTACACAAGGCGCGAAGCGCTCGGCGTCTGTGTCGGCATCGGCGCATGGAACTACCCGATCCAGATCGCCGGCTGGAAATCGGCACCGGCGCTCGCCATGGGCAATGCCATGGTGTTCAAGCCGTCGGAAAACACGCCGCTGTCGGCGCTGGCACTGGCCGAGATCTACAGCGAAGCGGGGCTACCCGACGGCTTGTTCAACGTTGTGCAGGGCTATGGCGATGTCGGCGCCGGGCTTGTCGGCCACGATGTCGTCGCCAAGGTCTCGGTGACCGGTTCGGTGCCGACCGGCCGCAAGGTGCTGTCGCTTGCCGGCTCGAAGATGAAGCACGCGACGATGGAACTCGGGGGCAAGTCGCCGCTGATCGTGTTCGACGATGCCGACATCGAGAACGCCATTGGCGGCGCCATGCTCGGCAATTTCTATTCGACCGGACAGATCTGCTCCAACGGCACGCGCGTCTTCGTGCAGAGCGGCATCCACGACCGCTTTGTCGACCGTCTGATAGAGCGGACCAAGAAAATCCGCATCGGCGACCCGCTCGATCCCGAAACCCAGATGGGACCGCTGGTCTCCAAGGCGCAGCACGACAAGGTGGCCGGCTATATCGAGATCGGCAAGCAGGATGGAGCGACGCTTGCTTGCGGCGGCAATGTGCCTTCGCTGCAGGGCTTTCAGGGCGGCTTCTTCGTCGAGCCGACGGTGTTCACCGGCGTGACCGATGGCATGCGCATCGCCCGTGAAGAAATTTTCGGACCAGTGATGAGCGTGTTGAAATTCGACGGCGAGGACGAGGTGATCGACCGCGCCAACGACACCGAATTCGGCCTCGCTGCCGGCGTCTTCACGCGCGACCTGCCGCGCGCCCACCGCGTCATCGCCGAACTGCAGGCCGGCACCTGCTGGATCAACGCGTATAATCTGACGCCGGTGGAAATCCCGTTCGGCGGCTTCAAACAGTCAGGCATCGGGCGTGAGAATTCACTGGCCGCACTGGCGCTCTATTCGCAGCTGAAGTCGATCTATGTCGAGACCGGGGATGTGGCGAGCCCGTACTGAGGCTGCCCTTACGCCTTCAGGTCGGCCGTGCTGTCCAGATACTGGGTCAGCGCGCAGACCAGATGATAGAAGATGCTGGCCGGAACGTCCGATGCCAGTGAGCGGCCGCGCTCGTCGATGCGGTCGATCCACAGGCCGAGCGGCGCCGGGTCGATGTGCCAGCGGAACAGCCGGCCGACGCGCGCTTCGATCTCGGGCTTCAGATCGGGGCCGCCCGAGCCATCCAGTGCGATCGCCGCCTTCACGGCTTCGGCCTGCGGCCAGCTGCGCGATATCAGGTCGAGCGGCAGGCCCTGCCGCGCCCCGGCGCCATAGGCAAGCCCGGTGGCGCGGTTGAGGCCATTGGCGATGGCCGAGGCGTAGAGTTTCCTGGCAAAGCCGCTCAACTCGGCCTGGCCGCTGCGCCCAGCGAAATCGACCAACAAAGAGGCCCATTCGAAATGGTGGCCAGGCTCGGTCCACGAGCCTTTCTCGCCGGCGGATGGTTTCCATTCGGCATCGAAATACTCGCCAAGCGTCCAGCTTTCCGGATCGAAGAAATGACTGCGGAAGAGGTCGATGATGCGCGCTGCGCGGCGCAGATGGGCGCGCTCGCCGGTCGCCTGGTGCCAGGCGAGGAAGGCCTCAAGCAGGTGCATATGCGGGTTGGAGCGGCGCTCGCCTTTGCCATCCGATGTCTCAAGGAAGCCGGTCATGCGGCTGTCTTCGAGATGCGCATCGAGAAAGGCGAAGGTTTCCTCGCCGAGGCGCAAGGCGTCGGGATTGCCAGACATATGCGCATGCGCCAGTGCCAGGAGCACGCAGGAATGATCGTAGGCATCCTCGGTGGCGTCGGCAACCGAACCGTCAACATTCAGCGTCCGAACCCAGCCGCCCTTGTCGGTGCGGCCCTTGCCGGCCATGAAGGCGATGCCGTGGCTGATCAGCCGGTCGGCCGGACCGTCCCAGCCGCGCGCCCGGGCAACGGCGAAGGCATAGACCTGCCTCGCCGTGGTGCGCATGCGCTTGGGCTTCATCAACGGCGAAGCGTCCAGGCCAAGCGCTTCGTGAAAGCCGCCATGGCGTTCGTCGACGCCCGATGTCGACCACAGCGGCAAGGTCTCCTGAAACAGCCAGTGATGCACGCGCCGCCGCCAGGCGCCGCTTTCGATGACGCGGTCATGCGCCGGCGTGAACCTGGTTTCCAGGCGACCCGATTTTTCGAGCTGCTCGACGATCTTCTTGACGTGTTGGCTGTGGCTGACCGGAGCGACGAAGGTGGCATCCGATGTCGAAACGATGGCGATGTCCTTCATGCCGATCGCCGACAGCAGGCGGCCGTCACTGCGAATGTAGGAATTCTCGCAATCGATGGCGACGACGTCGCCGATGATGACATTGCCCCGGTCGTCGGCGGGGCCGACATCGAGCAGCGACTGCCATGAGCCGAGATCGTTCCAGCGGAAGCCGGCCGGCACCATCGCGATGTCTTTTGCCCGCTCCATGATGGCGTAGTCGATCGAGTTCGACGGAATGGCGGCGTAGAGTTCTAGCGGCATGTAAAGGCCGGACAAATCCGATGTCGCTGCCTTGTAGGCTGCTTCGGTGGCCTGCCAGATATCCGGCTGGAACGCTATGAAGGCATCACGCATGGCGCTGGCGCGAAAAAGGAAGATACCGGTGTTCCAGTAGAAATTTCCGGCCTTGAGATAGCTTTGCGCAGTCGCAAGATCCGGCTTTTCGACGAAGCGCGACACGTCGAAGATGCCGCCGCTTTCGGCCGCAACCTCGATATAGCCGTAGCCGGTCTCGGGCTGTGTCGGCCTGATGCCGAACACCACCAGCCGGCCGCTACGCGCTGCTTCGGTGCCGGCTTCGACGCTCTGCCAGAACTGGCGCGGGGTCGATATCTCATGGTCCGACGGCACCACCAGCACCAGGCTGTCGCCGAACTCGGACAGTGTGCGCAGTGTCGCCAGTGCGACGGCGGCGGCTGTGTTGCGCCCGGTCGGCTCGAACAGCGGCCCGCCGCCGGCGAGGTCGAGGCCGGCAAGATCGGCGTGAACGCGGTCGGCATGGCGCTCCGCGGCAATCAGGAAGATCGGCGTTTCGCCTTCCGGCCGGGCCGTCAGCCGGCGCAAGGTCTTGGCCAGCATCGAGCCGTCGCCGGACAGATCGTGGAACTGCTTGGGATTGTCCTCGCGCGACAGCGGCCACAACCGCGAGCCGACGCCACCGCTCATGACAAAACTG
The DNA here is from genome assembly GCF_020165455.1 of Mesorhizobium sp. BR1-1-3. Classification (NCBI taxonomy): domain Bacteria; kingdom Pseudomonadati; phylum Pseudomonadota; class Alphaproteobacteria; order Hyphomicrobiales; family Phyllobacteriaceae; genus Mesorhizobium; species Mesorhizobium sp. BR1-1-3. The sequence goes on along the minus strand of NZ_JAIUIC010000004.1, from coordinate 340,970 downwards.
ACAATCCGCTCGGTCATTCAACCACCATTCAAAAGGTCTGGTTGTAGGCGCCCACCTCGGGGCTGCGGCGCAGCACGGTGTCGACAGCCTCGAACATCTCCCGTCGACGCTGCGACGACACCGGGCTTTCGACGACCACGACCAGTTCCGGCTTGTTCGACGAGGCGCGCACCAGTCCCCAGGTGCCGTCTTCGGCGACAACGCGCGCACCGTTGACGGTGATGAGGTCGGCGATCTTCTGGCCCGCAAAAACCGTTCCATCCCGCTTCATGGCCTGAAAGTCGGCAACCACCCGCTCGACAACGCCATACTTCACATCGTCCGCGCAGTGCGACGACATGGTCGGCGTGCCGAAGGTCAGCGGCAGCGCGCGGTAGAGATCGGCCATCGAACTGCCGGGGCTGCGGTCCAGCATCTGGCAGATGGCGATGGCGGTGACCAGCCCATCGTCATAACCCCGCCCGACTGGCGGGTTGAAGAAGAAATGGCCCGACTTTTCGAAACCGGCGACGGCGCCAAGCTCGGCGACGCGGCGCTTGATGTAGGAGTGGCCGGTCTTCCAGTAGTCAGTGACGGCGCTGTTGGCGCGCAGCACGCTGTCTGTGTTGAACAGGCCGGTCGACTTGACGTCTACGACGAAGGTCGAGCCCGGATGCTGGCTGGAGATATCGCGCGCCAGCATCACACCGACCTTGTCAGCAAAAATCTCATTGCCCTCATTGTCGACGACGCCGCAGCGGTCGCCGTCACCGTCGAAGCCAAGGCCGACATCGGCTCCAGTCTCAAGCACCTTGTCCCTGATGGCATGCAGCATCTGCATATCCTCGGGATTGGGATTGTAGCGCGGAAAGGTGTGGTCGAGTTCGACATCGAGCGGGATGACCTCGCAGCCGATGCGCTGCAGCGCTTGCGGCGCGAAGGCGCCGGCGGTGCCGTTGCCGCAGGCGGCGACCACTTTCAGCTTTCGGGTGATGCGCTTGTCCTTGGTCAGATCGTCGAGATAAGTAGCGCGAAAATCGCGAACGAAATCGTAGGAGCCGCCGCCGACGAGATCGAAATCGCCGGCCAGTACAATCTGCTTCAGCGCGCTCATCTCTTCCGGCCCGAAAGTCAGCGGCCGCGCCGCACCCATCTTGACGCCGGTCCAGCCATTCTCGTTGTGCGAGGCGGTGACCATAGCGACCGAAGGCACGTCCAGTGCGAACTGGGCGAAATAGGCCATCGGCGACAACGCCAGTCCGATGTCCCTCACCCGAGCGCCTGCAGCCATCAAACCGGACACCAGCGCCAGCTTGATGCCAAGCGAATAGGAGCGGAAATCGTGCCCGGTGACGATATCGGGACCGGCACCGACACGGCGGATCAGCGTGCCAAGCCCCATTCCGAGCGCCTGGACGCCAATCAGATTGAGCTCCGGCAGTTGCGCGGAGCCGGGATGGCCAAACCACCAGCGCGCATCATATTCTCGAAAGCCGGATGGCTTGATCAGCGCTTCGGTTTCGAACTCGAAACTGTTGGGCCGGGCGTCGCCAACGATGCTGAAGGACAAGACTGGAAAACTCCGAGTGGCGGAAATTACGAGTTGTCGAGGACTGCGGCTTAGCACAGAAGGCTTTAAGCCACGTTTATCCCAGGAGGGAATCCGAGCCTTTCGGGCTATGCTCGACGAAAGCCGATGAAATGCGACAGAAGTGCTGCCATGCCGCTTGCAGGAACGAAGTGTGGCGGCTATAAGCCCGCGGTCTGGTCACGGAGTGTAGCGCAGCCTGGTAGCGCACCTCGTTCGGGACGAGGGGGTCGCAGGTTCAAATCCTGCCACTCCGACCAGAAAAAACAAAGAGTTAGCGCATCCCGACTTCGGCGCTCCACCTGCCCCTCAAGCGAGATTACTCGCGTCTCCCCGCCGGCCGACAGCGATGCCTGTTGCACTGGACAGCAACCAGACGGTCTCAACCGGCCGCCTGATGCCTTCGTGCGTGCGCTCGCGACAGATTCCGGAAAACATCTCAACTGGTACGCGCGTCCGGCTAGCGGAGGCCAAAAAAGCTCAAGATCGCTATCACGATGACCACAGCTCCAACGAGCCAAATGATATTGTTCATGATCTCTCTCCTGTTGCCTGGGGGAAGCCCGCGCCTCTTGCGGAGAACGCGGGCCGACCAGTCTTTGCCGACTGATCCGCAGCAGACACCAAATCGTAATCCCGGCTGCGAGAAATAAAACCATCAGGCACGTCTAATGTTCCGTCGTTGACGAGATCCGGCGGTGACAGTGAACGTTCGGGCCGATGCCGGACCACCGGAACCAAAGCGATCAGGGGCAGTTAATCCAGAAAACGGAGAAATTGCAATGAAAACAATGATCATGTGCGCGTTGGCGCTTTCCATTGGACTGCCCGTCGTGGCTTCGGCAGCCGAAGCCGATGTGGTTGTTAGAACCCATCATCGACATCACGGCAGCGTCAAGATCATCAACGAAGAGGGTCAGCGCTTGCACCACCGCCGCCATGGTACTGTGGCGTTCTACGACCATGGGCGCCGGCATCATCACCGCGATACCGTTGTCGTGACAGGTTCCGTCTCCACCCATCGCCACCACCATCGGCACCATCCCGTGGTGATCGAGAACGACGGGTACTGACCACAGATCTCCGGCCCGATTCTTGAAGGAATCGGGCCACGAGAGGCCCTTTGATCATGCTTTTGGCAGCACCGTCGGCAAGACAATTGCCCCTAGCCAGACTTAGGTCTGACCCCTGCCCGACCGAAGTCCAGGTTGGAAACGCATGCGCTTGCCCCAAATTCGGGGTGGCGGGCAAAAATGATCGATGAAACCAAGAGCAGCAGCATGTCGAACCGTGAGACCAAACGATCCGATGCCCTGAGCACGCGAGTAACAGAGATCAAGGCCAGGATGCAGCAAGCCCAGATTACCGAAGACGAGATGAAGACCTTCCAGAAGGTCGCGGCCATCATGGAGGGCGGCGAGGGCCGAATCGAGGTTGACGACCTGATTGCCGCGTCATTCCTCACCGACACACTGCTGAACAGCCCGAAGCGTTAAGCGACCATGCCGACGATTAGCAGACTTTTTGATTCCCACGCCGATGCGACGCGGGTCGCTAGCGACCTGGTGGCGGCCGGAATTCCTCGCGTACAGATCGCGATCATCGGGCCTTACAATGACGGGGCAGGATCTGTTTGGGTTTCCGCTTTGGGATCGGTACTGGGCGCTGCTGCCGGCGGGTTGGCATGTCTGAGCGCCGTTGCGGCAGTTGGCATCAATCCTGTTGCTGCGAGCGTATTGCCAACAGCCGTGGCTGGCGCGGTCTGTGGCGGCGTTGCCGGCGGTCTGTTTGGAACATTCGCCCTGCACGCCATGAAGGCGGATGATCAGGACGTGGCCGAGGGCGTCGTCCTGGTGACGGCGCATGTCGATGAAAATGACGCCGAGATCGCTCAGACAGTGCTCGGCGGTCCCCCGTCGACGTTGGTGGCCGAAGCAGCTTAGGAAAGCCGCCTCGACGTCGCCGGAACCGGCACTCTCCGTTTGCCAGCGATTGAACTCCACACCCGGCAGATAGCAATTCAGACTGGGGATGTTCCTGCCGTCGGCCGCATGGCCGAACCCTGTGGCAGGTTCCTTCGCGGCCGCATATTTTGACGAAAAGGCCCGTCGGCTCTAGGGTCGATTGACCTGATGGAATGAGTGAAACGGCGGGCCGAGTGCGACATGAATTTGAATTCAACCACAGCCCCGCCCTTGATTCTTGTGATGACGCTGGTTCTCGTCGCTGGCTGTTCATCGCTCGGCAGAACCGTCGATCCAGCGAAATACGATTCAATGACGTGCACCGACCTCAACAGCGCGATGGGAGACGTCGCCCGTGACATCTCGCAAACGGCAATCACGCGCGGCAAGGTCGCCAACACCAATGTTCCACGCTGGCTGCTCGGCGGCTCACGCGTGAAGACCGCGGTAGCCAACCGTGAAACAGCCAGGATCGACCGGCTTAAGCAGCAACAGGATGCCATTGCCGCCGTGCGAGCGCGCAAGTGCCAGAGGTCCGCGAATTGAGCGGACAGCCAACGCCTCCGTGCAGAGCCCGGTTCAGGCGCTCAGGCGAAATCGCGTCACGTCGATCGCGGCGGCCATCAGCGTCTGTGTGTAGGCGTGCTGCGGATTGCTGAAGATCGCCTCGGTCGGCCCTTCCTCGACGATCTTGCCCTGTTTCATGACGATGATGTAGTCGGCCATGGCGCGCACGACCGACAGATCGTGGCTGATGAAGAGATAGGACAATTCGTGGTCCGCCTGCAGCTTGCGCAGCAGTTCGACGATCTGTTTCTGCACAGAGCGATCGAGCGCCGAAGTCGGCTCATCCAATACCACCAGCCTGGGCTTCAGGATCATGGCGCGGGCAATGGCGATGCGCTGCCGCTGACCGCCGGAGAATTCGTGCGGGTAGCGGTTGCGGGCGTTGGGGTCGAGGCCGACCTCGCGCAATGCCTCGACCGCGCGTTGATCACGCTGCTTGCCCGAAAGGTCAGGCTCATGCACCAGAAGTCCTTCGGTGATGACCTGGCCGACAGTCATGCGCGGCGACAACGAGCCGAACGGGTCCTGGAAGACGAGCTGCATCTGGCGCCGCAGCGGCCGCATCGCCTGCCGGTCGGCTTGGGAAATGTCGCGATCGCCGAAACGGATGAGCCCGTCACTCGGCAACAGCCGCAGCAAGGCGCGGCCAAGCGTCGATTTGCCCGAGCCGGATTCACCAACGATGCCGATGGTCTGGTTGCGCTGCAGCCGGATCGAGATGTGATCGACTGCACGCAGCATCAGCGGTTCGCCAGCAAGAAACCCGCCGCCGATCCTGAACGTCACTTCGACATTCCTGCCTTCGAGCAGCACTGGGGCGTTGGCGGGCGGCGGCGCCTTGCTGCCGGTCGGCTCGGCCGCCAGCAGCATTTTCGTGTAGGCATGCTGTGGGTTGACGAAGATGGCCTCCGCCTCCCCCTCCTCGACAACCTCGCCCTGGCGCATGACATAGACCCGATCGGCAAAGCGGCGGACGATGCCAAGATCGTGGGTGATGAAGACGATCGCCATGCCGAGCTTGCGCTGCAATTCGGCCAGAAGCATCAGGATCTGCGCCTGTATGGTCACATCGAGCGCCGTCGTCGGCTCGTCGGCGATCAATATGTCAGGGTCGTTGGCGAGAGCCATCGCGATCATCACACGCTGGCGCTGGCCACCCGACATTTCGTGCGGATAGGATTTCATCCGCCGCTCGGGATCGGGAATATGCACCAGCCGCAGCAGTTTGAGCGCTTCTTCACGCGCCTCCGCGACATTCAGGCCCCGATGACGGCGGATCGGTTCGATCAACTGGTTGCCGATCGAATAGAGCGGATCGAGCGAAGTCATCGGCTCCTGGAAGATCATGCTGATCTTGCGGCCACGGACCTTGTTGAGCTCGGATTTGCTGAGTGTTAGAAGATTGCGGCCACGATAGTCGACGCTGCCTGTCGCTTCGCCATTCGACGCCAGCAGGCTCATCGCCGCCATCATCGTCTGGCTTTTGCCGGAGCCGGATTCGCCGACCACGGCAACGGTCTCGCCCGATTTGACATGGATGTTTATGCCCTTGACCGCCTCGACGGCGCCGTCGAGCGTGCGGAAGCGGACACGCAAATCCTTGACGCTGAGGATCGTTTCGGAAGCAGCCATCTCAGCGGTCCCCCTCTTTATCGATCCGCATCTTAGCGATCCCCATCTTAGCGATCCCTCGGGTCGAGTGCGTCGCGCAGGCCGTCGCCGACGAAGTTCAGCGCAAACAGCGTCGAGACGAGGAAGAAGGCGGGGAACAGGAGCAGCCAGTTGGCGGTGCCGATGTTCTTGGCGCCGACCGAGATCAGAACGCCCCAGCTGGTCATCGGCTCCTGCACGCCGAGGCCGAGAAACGATAGGAAGCTTTCCAGGATGATCACCTGCGGCACCAGCAGCGTCATGTAGATGACCACCGGGCCGAGCAGGTTGGGGATGACGTGGCGCAGCAGGATGCCGCGCTGGCCGACGCCCATGGCTTCCGCCGCCTGGACATATTCCTGGCGGCGGATCGACAGTGCCTGGCCGCGCACGATGCGCGCCATGTCGAGCCACAGCACGGCGCCGACGGCCAGGAACATCAGCACGAAGTTGCGGCCGAAGAACACCACCAGCATGATGACGAAGAAGATGAAGGGCAAGGAATAGAGCACGTCGACGATGCGCATCATCACCTCGTCGACCTTGCCTCCGGCAAAACCGGCAGCGGCCCCGTAGACCACGCCGATGACCACCGCCACGACGCCCGCGAGCAGGCCGATGGCCAGCGATATACGCCCGGCCATCAGCGTGCGCGACAACAGGTCCCGTCCGGTGTTGTCGGTGCCGAACAGGAAATATTGCTGCTTGATCGAGGCGCTCATCGTCACTTCGAGACCGTCCGGCGACTTGCTCTCGATCTTGGTGTCGTCAAAGGCATCGGATCGGTCAAGATAGCGGATGTTGCGATCGTCGATCGGCCTGGTCGACTTGACGGTGACGAAGACCTGGTTGCCTTCCTGCCGCCATTCCTTGATGTCGACCCGCATGCGCTTGATCGCTTCGGTGAGCGCCGTCTCGATCATGTCGGCCTTCGGATAGGCTGACAGGCTTGGCGGCATGCGCACATAGTCGGCATAAATGGTGGTGTATTGATGCGGCACGAACCACGGCCCGAACACGCTGACAACCCCGATCAGGGCAAGGTAATACAGGCTGAACATGGCGGCGCGATTGGCCTTGAGCCGCGCCCAGGCATCCCCCCAGAGCGAACGGCCGATGACGGTGGGGGCGACTGTGGCCGCGATGTCAGTCATAGCGCACCCTCGGATCGACGACCGCGTACATGACGTCGACGATCAGGTTGAAGACAATGGTAAAGATGGCGATCACCACCACCGTTCCCATCACCAGCGTGTAGTCACGATTGAGCGCGGCATCGACGAAATAGCGGCCGACGCCTGGGATGGAGAAGATCGTCTCGACGATGACCGAGCCGGTCAGCAGTGCCGCCGCCGCCGGACCGGTGAAGGAGACGATCGGCAGGATGGCGCCGCGCAAAGCATGCTTGACCACCACCGACCAGTCGGACAGGCCCAGCGCGCGCGCCGTGCGGATGTGGTGGGACCGCAAGGATTCGATCATCGAGCCACGCATCAGCCGGGCGACGATGGCGATCTGCGGCAGGGCGAGCGTCAGCACCGGACCGACCTTGTTGATGAAAGCGCCATCGCCCCACCCACCGATCGGCAGCAGCCTCCAGGTCAGCCCGAACAGGAGTTGGATCACCGGCGCGATGACGAAGGTTGGGATGGTGCTGCCGGCCGTCGCCAGCGCGATCACCGTATAGTCGCCAAGCTTGTTCTGATTGAGCGCCGCAATGGTGCCGAGCACGGAACCGAGCAGCAGCGCCAGGACAAGCGCCGAGGCGCCGAGCTGGACCGAAATCGGCAGCCCCTTGGCGAACAGTTCCGAGACGGTGAAATCCGGCATGTTGTAGCTCGGACCGAAATTGCCGCGCAACAGATTGCCGAGATAGTGGACGAATTGCAGCCAGAGCGGGTCGTTGAGGCCGAACTGGGCTTCGAGATTGGCCCTGATCTCGGGACTGAGCCCCCGCTCCTGGTTGAATGGACCGCCCGGCGCGACGCGCATCAGGAAAAACGCCATTGTCACGATGACGAACAGCGTTGGAATGGCGGTCAGAAGCCGCCGTAATACGTATCGCAGCATCGGTGCCCCGCTTGATCCAGAGCCGCGCGCGTCCAGTTGGACGGCCGCGCTCCAGCTTTCAAATCTTCGCACCGACATTTGCCGAAATCGAATTCCGGTACCCGGGCCGATGCGATGGCAAACCATCGCCACCGCGCCTGGAGGGCGCGGTGGCTTGGCCAGGGTTAGTCCTTGCTGACGAAGCGCGACGGATGCACGTCCATCACGTTGTCGACGAAGCCATGCAGCTTCGAGGAGACGATATCGTGGTAGCTGTAATAGAGGAGCGGTATCTGGCCGACGTCGTCGACCAGGATGCGTTCGGCGTCGGCCAGTTCCTTCATGCGCTGTTCGGGGTTGCCGCCGGCGGCGGCCGCCTTGTCCATGGCCGCTTCATAGGCCGGGCTGTTGTAGTCCGAATAATTGTTGCCGCTGGCTTTGCGCGAGATGCCGAGGAAGGTTTCCGGATCCTTGTAATCGGCGATCCAGGCGGCACGTGCCAGATCATAGTTGCCCTTCTGCTCGAGGAAGGAGTAGTGGGTCTTGGTGTCGGTGTTGAGCAGCGTGACGTCGACGCCAAGCGGCTTCAGCTGTTCCTGGATCGCCACCGCAGTGTTCTTGTGGTTTTCCGACGTGTTATAGCGGATTTCCATCTTCAGCGGCTTTTCGGGCGTATAGCCGAGTTTCTCGAGGATCTTCTTGGCCGCATCCTCGCGGTCGATCTGCGGCATGTCCGCATATTTGGCCATTGCCGGCGTGTAGCCTTCGATGCCGGGAGGCACCATCGAATAGCCGGGTAGCATCGAGTTCTGCCAGACTTTTTCGGCGAGGAAGTCGCGGTCGATCGCCATCGAGATGGCATTGCGCAGCTCTACATTATCCCACGGCGCCTTGTCGGTCTTGATCGCATAATAATAGGTGCCGAGATACGGTCCAACGTGGATCTGGTCGCCAAACTTGGTCTTGAGATCGGCGAGCTGTTCAGTCGGAAGGTCGTCGTAGCTGTCCAGTTCGCCTGCCTCGAAGCGCTTCATCGCCGAAGAGCGGTCCTCGGTCGGGATGTAGTTGACGACGTCGAACTTGACGGTCGCCGCATCCCAGAATTTCGGGTTCTTGACCAGCTTCATATGATCGTTGGGAACCCATTCGGCCAGCGTATAGGCGCCGTTCGAAACGAGATTGCCGGGCTTGATCCAATCGGCGCCGAGCTTTTCGATGGAGGCCTTGCTCACCGGATAGGTCGCCTGGTGGGTCAGCATCTCCAGGAAGTAGGGCGTCGGCGCCTTCAGCGTGACCTCCAGCGTATTTGCGTCAATCGCCTTGACGCCCATGTCCTCAGGCTTGCCCTTCTTGGTGTTGACGTCCTCCGCACCCTTTACCGGATACAGCATCGAGGCGTATTCGGCGCCGGTCGCCGGATCCTCCAGCCGGTGGAAGGCATAGACGAAATCGTCAGCCGTAACCGGGCTGCCATCCGACCACATGCCGTCCTTGCGCAGCTTGAACGTATAGACGGTTCCGTCGTCCGAAACCGTCCAGCTCTCGGCGGCACCAGGAATGAGATTGGCCTTCTGGTCCTGCATGACCAAGCCCTGGAACAGGTCGCGCAGGACATTGGCTTCGTAAACCGTCGAGGTCTTGTGCGGATCGACCGACTCCGATTCAGCGGCGGTGCCCCTGTTATAGACGGTCTCGGCAAAGGCCTGCGTGTAGAACGTCCCGGCGGCCAGCGTCATCGTCGTGGCGAACACAGTCGCCTTCAGCATGTTTTTCAGCATGAAGTTCTCCCTGTCGGCGCCGCCGTTGGCGCGCCTATTAAGTGTTGACGCCCTGGAGCCGATATCTGACCCCTTTGAGCGCGCCGCTGGTTCCCGTCCTGCGGCTCGTGCCCAGACACTAACGCGGAGAATTTTTATTTCAACAGACTCTCTGGGTCACCCAAAGTAAGGCGGACGAAAGCTATGGTGTGGCCGCTGAAACACCAGCCGAAACCAAAAGCTTGACTTGGTTTCTTCACCTCGACGCTATTTTTCACCGCGAATCGGGAGCCATGCCAGTTTGCCGGAATGTCTTAATGCGTTCTTAAGCAACCTGAGGTTACATTACGAGTACCTTCTATACGGTTCGAGCTTCAGACGCGCGGCGGCTATGAGTAACGGAGCAAGTAAATTGCCCAAAATCCGTCAACTAATGCGGAAATTTCAAGAAGAGCGCGGTACCTCTGCGGTTGAGTTTGCCTTACTTTCACCGATTTTCATTCTTCTTCTACTCGGAATGGTTGCATACGGTATATACTTCGGCGCCGCCAACTCGATCCAGCAGATCGCAGCGGATGCCGCCCGCACGGCAATTGCCGGGTTGAACCAAACCGAACGTCAAACGCTCGTAGCCAGCTTCGTCACCAACAATGCCGGCGGATATCCCTTCGTGGATGTCAGCAAGTTGACCTACCAGGCCAACGACAGCTCGGCCGATGGAAGCCAGTTCGTGGTGTCCATACAATACGACGCCCGCAACCTGCCGATCTGGAACCTTTTCCCGGGCATCGCCATGCCCGGGACCACGATCAGGCGCCAGTCAACGATCAGGGTCGGGGGCATTTGAATGCTGCTGCATGCGTGCAATGGGATCGGTCGGCTTGCCCGGTTGATGCTGAGTGACAGGAAAGCAAACTTCACCGTCATGGCGGCATTGAGCGCGCCGGTGGCGCTGGCGCTGGCCGCAGTGGCCATCGACGAAGCCTCGATCTACACCGAGCGCCGCGAAGCGCAGGCAATGGTGGATCTGGCGGCGATCACCGCCGCCTCGAACATGACCAATGTCAATACAGCGGTCGTTACCACGCTGACCGACAACGGCATGCCAGGGGTTGTCGTTCAAAGCTCGGGACAGACGATCGAGCCGGCGGTCGGCAAAACCGTCGTGACGGTCACGCCCGGGCGATATGTGGCATCCGGGGCCAATGTGGGCCAGCGTTTCCAGGCCAGCATAACCCCCTACAATGCCGTCCGCGTCACCCTGAAGAAGATCCCCGCCCGCTATTTCGCGAGTTCGCTGATCCCCACTCCCGTCATCGGCACCCAAGCCACCGCCAGCATGACGCCACAGGCGACATTCTCGGTCGGATCGAGGCTCGCCAGCCTCGATGGCGGTATCCTCAACGCGCTTCTCGGCGGGCTTCTCGGCAGCAACATCTCGCTCAGCGTCATGGACTACAACGCGCTGATCTCCGCGGATGTGAGCGTGCTCTCCTTCGTGGACGGCCTTGCCACACAGCTGAACCTAACCGGCGTCTCGTATTCGGATGTGCTGGCATCGAAGGCGACCGTCGGCCAGATCGCCACGGCCATGGCCAATGTGCCTGGGCTTGGCAACACGGCCAAGGTCGCCCTGCAGACGATCGCGTCCAAGTCGACCAGCACGGTCCAGATCCCGCTCAGTCATCTGGTCGATCTCGGCTCCGTCGGCAAGTTGGGCCTCGGGCAAAGGCCCGCCGGCCTCGGCGTCGACGCCAGCGCCTTGGGAATGCTGACGGCCGCCGCCGGACTGGCAAACGGTTCAAAACAGGTCGACGTCGCCCTCGGCGCCACCATTCCCGGGGTGCTGTCGACCACGCTCGCCATCGCCATCGGCGAACCGCCGCAATCCTCGCCATGGCTGGCGGTTGGAGAAGCCGGCACCGTGGTTCGCACCGCGCAAACGCGCATCAAGCTGCTTGTCACGGTCGGCGTCGGCAACCCAAACCTGGGCGGCGGTATCAGCCTGCTGTCGGTCAAGCTGCCGCTGAATGTCGAAGTAGCCTACGCCGAGGCCAAGCTGACCGACATCAACTGCCCGACCGGCCCCGACAGCCTGAAGGTTACCATTGCCGCGAAGCCCGGCATCGCGGCGGTGAACCTTGCCGCCAGCGATGCCGATAACAGCCCCACCGCCTTCGCCGATTTCAGCAACCCGCAGTCGTTCTCCGACGCCAACATCGCGGATGTCAGCCTCAATCTGCTGCTGTTAAAAATCCCGCTAATACTGGTGAAGGGTTCGGCGGGAGCCGACATCACCAACGTCAGCCCGACCAATCTGGTCTTCAACAAAACCGAGATCGCCGCCAAAACCATCAAGACGACGCCGACACGGGACATTACCCAGACGCTGACGACGTCACTGGTCGACAAGTTGTCGCTTTCCGTCAATGCGCTTGGTATCCTCGGGCTTGACGTAACGGCGTTGCTCGGCACCGTGAAGCCAGCTGTGACGACGCTTCTGAAAACCGTGACCGCACCAGTCGACACATTGCTTTACAGCCTGCTCGATACGCTCGGCGTGCATCTCGGCGTGGCCGATGTCCGGGTCACCGGCGCGACATGCGGACGTGCCGTGCTGGTGCAGTAACGTCGGGATATCAGTCGAGCCTGCCCAAAAAGGCTCCGAGCGCTGGCAGCAAAAGCTCAGTCTCGACGACCGCGGCATTGCCATCCAGCTGCGCAACCGCTCGGATGTCCCCCGGCAACGGCCAATTGGCCGGTCCTCCGGCGAAATTGAAGACACAGAGCAGTCTTTCACCGCCGCCGTCGCGGATGAAAGCGAGCAGGTCACCCTCGGCGTCGAGAAAGCGGATCGAGCCGGATATCAGCGCCTCATGCTCCCCGCGCAAGGCCAGCGCAGCCCGGTAGGACGCGAGCACAGAGACCGTGTCGGCATTCTGGACGTCGACGGCGCGAGCGCGATGGCTGGCCGGTATCGGCAGCCAGGGCCTGGCCGTGGAGAAGCCTGCATTGTCGGCGCCGGCCTCCCACACCATCGGCGTGCGGCACCCATCCCTGCCCTTGACGCCTGGCCAGAAGCGGATGCCGACGGGATCGCGCAGATCTTCATAGGCCAGCTCCGCCTCCTCCAGCCCGAGTTCCTCGCCCTCATAGAGGCAGATCGAGCCGCGCAGGCAGGCGAGCAGCATGATCGAGAATCTTGCGACCGCGTCGGGCTCGCTGTCCGGCCTTGTCCAGCGGCTGACATGGCGCGCCACGTCATGGTTGGAGAAGGCCCAGCAGACCCAGCCGTCGGAGACGGCCGCCTCGAAGGCTTCGACGCAACCACGCACATGCGCAGCCGAGAACTGCGGACCGAGCAGGTCGAAGGTGTAACACATATGCAGCTTGTCGCCGCCTGAGGTATAGGCGGCGAGCGTCTGCAGCGAGCGGCCTTCATCGCCGATCTCGCCGACGGCAGCACGGTCGTCATATTCGTCGAGCAGCGCCCTGAAGCGGCGCAGGAACGCCAGGTTTTCCGGCTGCGTCTTGTCGAACAGGTGCTCCTGGTAAAGGTAGGTGTTGGTCTCGCTGTTGGTGCCGGCGACGCTTGATGCCAAGGGTGGATTGCTGCGCAACCAGCGGTCGTGGACATAGTAATTGACCGTATCGAGCCGAAAACCGTCGACGCCGCGCTCCAGCCAGAAGCGCACGGTTTCCAGAAGCGCGTCCTGAACCTCCGGATTGTGGAAATTCAGATCGGGCTGCGAGGGGAGGAAATTGTGCATGTAATACTGCCGGCGGGTAGAATCCCATTCCCAGGCCGGGCCACCGAAGACGGAGAGCCAGTTGTTTGGCGCGCTGCCATCTGGCTTGGTATCGGCCCAGACATACCAGTCGGCTTTGGGGTTATCGCGGCTGGCGCGGCTTTCGACAAACCAGTCGTGCTTGTCGGATGAATGCGACAGCACCTGGTCGATGATGATCTTCAGGCCGAGACGATGCGCCTCGGCGACCAGCGCATCGAAATCCTCGAGCGTGCCGAACATCGGATCGACATCGCAGTAGTCCGACACGTCGTAGCCCATATCGGCCATCGGCGACTTGAAGAAAGGCGACAGCCAGATGGCGTCGACACCGAGCGAGGCGACATGGGCGAGCCTCGATGTGATACCGGCGAGATCGCCGCTGCCATCGCCGGTCGTGTCCTGGAAGGAGCGCGGATAGATCTGGTAGATGACGCAACCGCGCCACCATCCCTTCTTGTCACTCGCCGCCATTGCGCTTCTCCCTTGTGCCGGCCTGCGCTCGTTCGATCATGAAGATCATCGTCCGCCCGGATATTGGCCGCGAGATATCCGCCGCATCCGGCGCTTCGATAGCTGGGGCCCAGAAGAATCCGTCTCGTTCAGGCAAGGTGAACATGCAGGCCCGGCGATCGCCGTTGACAAGCACCGCAAGACGGCGGTCGTCGTCGCTGGCGCCACTCAGGACCATGACAAGACGGTGCCGCTGCGGATCCTGCCAGCTCTGTTCATCGAGCGGCGCGCCCGTCTCAGCAAGCCATGCGACGTCCGGTATCTCCGAACCTGCCGGCGGCTGGCCAGTGAGGAAGCTTGTGTCGGAAAGCGCCGGCATCGATCGGCGCAGCCTCGAGAGTTCCGCCGTGTAGCGCTCCAGCGCCTGGTCGCGGCCGGCCCAGTCGAGCCAGGTGATCTCGTTGTCCTGGGCATAGGCGTTGTTGTTGCCTTGCTGGGTGCGGCCGAACTCGTCGCCCGCGGTCAGCATGATGGTGCCGCGCGAGGCAAACAACGTGGCGAGCAGCGCGCGCTGATCGTTCTGGCGAGCCGCTGCCACGGCCGGGTTGTCCGCATCACCTTCCACGCCGTTGTTCCAGGACAGGTTTTCATTGTGGCCGTCGCGGTTCTGCTCGCCATTGGCTTCGTTGTGCTTGCGCTCGTAGCGCACGATGTCGGCGAGCGTCATGCCGTCATGGGCGGCGATGAAATTGACACTGCGGCTGGCGCCTTGCCCGTTCGCGGCAAACACATCGGACGAACCGGCGAGCCGGGTCGCCAGGGCGCCGACCATGCCGGCGTCGCCGCGCCAGAACCGTCTTACATCGTCGCGATACTTGTCGTTCCATTCGAGGAAGGGCGCTGGAAAATTGCCGAGCTGATAGCCGTCGGGGCCGATGTCCCACGGCTCGGCGATCAACACGCGATCGGCCAGCAGTGCGTCATCGCGCATCGCTCTCAGCAGCGGCGCCTCGGCATCGAATGTGCCCTCGACCCGCCCCAGAATGGGAGCGAGGTCGAAGCGGAAGCCATCGACACCGGCATCCCTGACGAAATGGCGAAGCGTGTCGAGGACCATCTCCTGGACCACAGGATGGTCGCAAGCGACTGTGTTGCCGGTACCGGTGTCGTTGGCCAGCCTGCCATCAGGTGTGTGCCGGTAGTAGGCCTGGTTGTCGAAGCCGCGCAGCGACAGCGTGGGACCAAGCCTGTCGCTCTCGCCGGTGTGGTTGAAGACGAGGTCGAGGATGACGCCGATACCAGCCTGGCGCAGCACAGCGACCGTGTTTCGCAGTTCCATGATGCCGCCCGGCGCAAGGCGCGGATCGAGGGCCATGAACGTCACGGGATTGTAGCCCCAGGCGTTGCGCAGCCCGAGCGGCGGCAGATGCCGTTCGTCGATCGACGCGGTCACCGGCATCAGTTCGACCGCGCCAACGCCGAGTTTTTTCAGGTGCTCGACGATCGCCGGTTGAGCAAGTGCGGCGACTGTTCCGCGCAATTTTTCGGGAACGTCCGAATGCAGCATGGTGAAGGCGCGCACCGGAATTTCGTAGACCAGGCCGCCGGCGCGGAAGAGCGGCGGCGCAGCCTGCACAGGCTTCGGTAGCGCAGCCGCGATCGCCTTCGGCATCAGCGACGCGGTATCGCCCCCCTCGCCCCGGCGATCGGCCAGCCGCCAGTCGTAGGCATAAGGCCTGTCAATCTCGACGGCGTAGGGATCGGTCAGCAATTTGTCGGGGTCGAACCACAGTCCATGCTCCGGCGCATAGTCCCCGTCGGCGCGGAAACCGTAGCGGGTTCCGGAGCCAAGACCTGCAACGAACAGCGCGTGGACGCCCTCGCCTTCCCGCTGCAGTTCGAGCCGTTCGATTTCCCGCATGCCCTGTTCGTCGAAGATCGAGACCCAAAGCCGACGGGCGGCCTGCGACCAGGCGGCAAAGCGGATGCCTTCGCGGGTGACTGTGGCGCCGAGCTGGGTCATGCCCGCGCCTCACCTTCTCCCCTTGCGGGAGAAGGTGGATCGGCGCGCAGCGCCGAGACGGATGAGGGGTGTTGGAAGGACCGCGGCGTTGGTGATCTGGACATCGGTTTGCGCCAAGCTGGAGCACCCCTCATCCGACCGAGCTTCGCTCGGCCACCTTCTCCCACAAGGGGAGAAGGTGAAACGCGCGCAGCCACTCTCAAGTGATCACGCTCGGCTTGGGGCGGCCGGTATGGCTGTGAATCCCGGCAATATCGTCAGCCGCGGCAATCAGATCGGCAAGGGCGGCCTGAGTGTCGAGATCGTGCCGAGACTTGTCCGGCTCGTAGCGCTCGATGTAGACGCGCAACGTCGCGCCCGACGTGCCGGTGCCGGACAGCCGAAAGACGACCCGCGAACCACCTTCGAACAGAACCCTGATGCCCTGATGCTCGCTGATCGAACCGTCGACCGGATCGTGATAGGCAAAATCGTCGGCGCTGGCGATTTTCAGGCCGCGCACGCTGTTGCCAGGCAGCGAGCCGAGCTTGGCACGCAGTTCGTCGACCAGCGCGTTGGCGCGGTCGCTCTCGACCTCTTCATAATCATGCCGCGAATAGTAATTGCGCCCGTAGGTCGCCCAGTGCTCGGTGACGATCTGCTTGCAGCTTTCGCCACGCGCGGCAAGGATGTTGAGCCACAAAAGCACCGCCCACAGGCCGTCCTTTTCGCGGACATGGTTGGAGCCGGTGCCGGCACTCTCTTCACCGCAGATCGTCGCCATGTCGGCATCGAGCAGATTGCCGAAGAATTTCCAGCCGGTCGGCGTCTCATAGATGCCGACGCCGAGTTTTTCAGCGACGCGATCGGCCGCGCCACTGGTCGGCATCGAGCGTGCAATGCCTTTCAAACCGGCCTTGTAGCCGGGCGCCAGACGCGCATTGGCGGCGAGCATGGCGACCGAATCCGACGGGGTAACGAAAATGCCCTTGCCGATGATCAGATTGCGGTCGCCATCCCCATCCGAGGCGGCACCGAAATCCGGCGCGTCCGGTCCCATCATCTCGTCATAGAGGTGTTTGGCGTGGACAAGATTCGGGTCCGGATGGTGGCCGCCGAAATCCGGCAGCGGCTTGAAATTGCGGCAGGTGCCATTGGGCGCGCCGAGCCGGTTTTCCAGGATCTCCTTGGCGTAGGGACCGGTCACCGCGTGCATGGCGTCGAAGCGCATGCGGAAGCCGGACTTGAAGAGTTTGCGCAGGGCGTCGAAATCGAACAGGCTTTCCATCAGCGCGGCATAGTCCACGACCGGATCGATGATCTCGACCGTCATGCCGGCGGCCTTGACCGTGCCTGTTGTGTCGATGTCGATCGGATCGATATCGGCGATCTTGAAGCTCGAAATCGCCTTGGTCTTTTCGAAGATCGCGTCGGTAAGCTTTTCCGGCGCCGGGCCGCCATTGCCGGCATTGTACTTGATGCCGAAATCCTCATGCGGGCCGCCCGGATTGTGGCTGGCCGACAGGATGATGCCGCCAAAGGTCTTGTATTTGCGGATGACATGCGAAGCGGCTGGCGTCGACAGGATGCCGCCCTGCCCGACCATCACCTTGCCGAAGCCGTTGGCGGCTGCGATGGCGATGGCCTTCTGGATGACCTCGCGGTTGTAGAAGCGGCCGTCGCCACCGATCACCAGGGTCTTGCCCTTGAAACCGTCGAGCGCGTCGAAGATCGACTGGATGAAATTCTCGGCATAGTGCTCCTGCTGAAAGACAGGCACCTTCTTGCGCAGGCCCGACGTGCCGGGCTTCTGGTCGGAATAAGGCTTGGTGGGAACGGTCCGTATCATGCTTCAGGCAACCCTTTTCGAAAGCAGCGAACGATAGAGTTCGACGTATTTTTCCGCGCTCTTGTCCCACGACACATCGGCTTTCATGCCCTGGCGCTGCAGTGATTCCCAGACCGTCGGACTGGCATGGGCGTCGACGAGGCGGCGGATAGCGTGCAGCAAGGCGCCGCCATTGTTGGGCGCGAACTGGAAGCCGGTGGCGACGCCGGCAGAGACGGCAGCCTCATTGGCGTCGATGACCGTGTCGGCGAGGCCGCCGGTGCGGGCAACCACGGGCACGCAGCCATAGCGCAGGCCGTAAAGCTGCGTCAGCCCGCACGGTTCGAAGCGCGAGGGGATGACGATGGCGTCACAGCCGCCCTGCATGATGTGCGACAGCCCCTCGTCGTAGCCGACGACGACGCCGATGCGGCCGCGATGCCGGGCGGCAGCGGCAAGCAGCGCGCCTTCGAGACCGGCATCGCCCGATCCCAGGATGGCGAGCCGCGCACCCGTCGCGACAATGCCGTCGACCACCAGCGCCAATATGTCCATGCCCTTTTGCCAGGTCAGGCGGCTGACCACGCAGACGATCGGGCTGTCATCGCGCTCAAGGCTGAAGCGATCTTCCACGGCAGCCCTGTTGGGTGCGCGCGCCTTCAGCGTGCTGCCCGTGTAGTTGGACACCAGATGCTTGTCGGTTTCCGGATCCCAGATGCCGGTGTCAATGCCGTTGACGATGCCATAGAGATCGCTGGAGCGCATGTTGATGAGGCCGTCGAGGCCCATGCCGAATTCGGGCGAGCGGATTTCCTGCGCGTAGGTCGGACTGACCGTGGTGATCGCCCAGGCGGCCTGCAGGCCCGCCTTGAGGAAGCCGACACCACCATAATATTCGACGCCGTCGAGCGCCATCGCCGCCGCCGGCAAGCCAAGCTCGCCGAAAATGCCGGCGCCGAACTGGCCCTGGAAGGCGAGGTTGTGGACGGTCATCATCGAAGGCACGCCGACCGCCTTGCCATAGCGCATATAGGCCAGCGTCATCGCCGACTGCCAGTCATGGGCGTGCACGATGTCGGGCTGGTAGCCCGAGATGGCGCCGCCGGCAATGTCGCCGCCGACCTGGCTCAACGCCGCGAAACGCCGCCAATTGTCTGGCCAGTCGACGCCAGTCGCATTGCCATAGGGGCCGCCGGGACGGTCGAACAGATGCGGCGCATCGAGCACGAACAGTTCGAGCCCGGCGAGTTGGACGGAATGGACAGAGGCCTTGCCGCCCTGCAGCAAGGGGTATTGCAGAACCGCCCGCTTTTTCTTGAAGGCGGCCATGACGGTCGGAAAGCCGGGCATGAGCGTGCGCACGGTCACGCCCTTGGCCGCCAAGGCAATTGGCAGCGCGCCGGTCACGTCGGCAAGCCCACCGGTCTTGATGAGCGGGAAAATTTCCGGCGTGACCGACAGAACCTGCATGCGTCAGAGCCCCAGCTTGTCGATCATGTCCTGGGTGACCAGGCAGATGCCCTTTTCGGAAACGCGGAAGCGCTTGGCGTCGAGAATAGGATCTTCGCCGACCACCAGCCCTTCCGGTATCCTAACACCATGGTCGATGACCACGCGCTTCAACTTTGCGTTCCGGCCGACATGAACGTCGGGCAGCATGACGACTTCTTCGAGCGTCGAATAGGAATTGATGCGCGCGCCGGTGAAGATCAGGCTTTTTTTCAGCGAAGCCCCCGAGACGATGCAATCACCCGAAACCAGCGAAGACACAGCCGAACCGCGGCGGCCATCCTCGTCATGCACGAACTTTGCCGGCGGCTTCAATTCGGCATAGGTCCAGATCGGCCAGTCGCGGTCGTAGAGGTCGAGCTCCGGCGTGATATCGGTCAGGTCGATATTGGCTTCCCAATAGGCGTCGACCGTTCCGACATCGCGCCAGTAGGCCTCGTTCTCGGCGGTCGAGCGGACGCAGGACTTGGCGAAGCGGTGCGCGATCGCCTTACCGTGCTGGACGATATAGGGGATGATGTCCTTGCCGAAGTCGCGGCTCGACCCCGGCTCGGCCGCATCGCGGCGCAACTGCTCCATCAAAAACTTGGTCTTGAAGACGTAAATGCCCATCGAGGCCAAGGCAAACTCCGGCTTATCGGGAATGCCGGGCGGATCGGCGGGCTTTTCGACGAAGGCGATGATGTTGTCCTTGCCATCGACATGCATGACGCCGAAGCCGGTGGCTTCCATGCGCGGCACTTCGAGGCAGCCAACGGTGACGTCGGCATTGGCGTCGACGTGCTGGCGAAGCATCATCTCGTAGTCCATCTTGTAGATGTGGTCGCCAGCCAGGATGACCATGTATTCGGGTCCGTAGGCCTCGATGATGTCGATGTTCTGATAGACGGCGTCAGCCGTGCCCTCATACCATTGCGTTTCCGAGACGCGCTGGCTGGCCGGCAGGATGTCGAAGCTTTCGTTTCGCTCGGGGCGCAGGAAGTTCCAGCCGCGCTGCAAATGACGGATCAGCGAATGTGCCTTGTACTGGGTGGCAACGCCGAGGCGTCGAATGCCGGAGTTAAGCGCGTTGGAGAGCGCGAAGTCGATGATGCGCGTCTTGCCGCCGAAATACACGGCCGGCTTGGCGCGCCGGTCGGTCAGTTCCTTGAGGCGGCTGCCACGGCCGCCGGCCAATACATAGGCCATGGCATCGCGCGCCAGCGGCTGGGTCCGTTTCAAGTCTGCCATTTCTACCCTCCCAAGTTACTCGATCTCGACATGTTACTCAGTGTCGATGGGTTCAGTCGGCGACGAGCTCGAGCATGATCGTGGACAGCGGCGGCAAGAGCATCGTCGCGGCGATGCTTCCTTCCTCCGCCCGCGCCTCGACCATGCCGCCATTGCCCTTGCCGGAACCGCCATATTCAGAAGCGTCGGTGTTGATGATCTCGCGCCATTTGCCTGATGTCGGCAACGGCACGCGATAATTATCGCGCGGCACCGGCGTGAAATTGGAAATGACGGCCACCGGGCTGCCGCCCGGCGCACTGCGCAGCCAGGCAAAAACCGAATTCTGGCTGTCGTCGACGATCAGCCAGGAGAACCCTTCCGGTTCGCAGTCGCGGCCATGCAGCGCCGGGCGCGAACGGTAGAGATAGTTGAGATCGCGCACCGTCTGCCAGACGCCGCGATGCGGCCTGAACTCCAGCAGATTCCAGTCCAGCGCGCGCGCCTCGCTCCATTCTCGGCGCTGCGCGAACTCCTGTCCCATGAACAGCAGCTTCTTGCCGGGATAGCCCCACATGAAAGCGTAGTAGGCACGCAGCGTCGCAAACTTCTGCCAGTCGTCGCCGGCCATCTTACCGAGCAACGTGCCTTTGCCGTGCACGACCTCGTCATGCGAGAGCGGCAGCACGAAATTCTCCGAGAAGGCGTAGGTCAGGCCGAAGGTGAGGTCGTTGTGGTGGTGTTTTCGGAAGATCGGCTCCTTGGAGAAATACTCCAGCGTGTCGTGCATGAAGCCCATATTCCACTTGAAGCCGAAGCCGAGGCCGCCTTCATGCACCGGTGCCGAGACCTTCGGCCATGAGGTCGATTCCTCGGCTATGGTCATGACGCCCGGATGATGGCCGTAGACCTCCTTGTTCATCTTCTGCAGGAAGCTGACCGCCTCGAGATTCTCGCGGCCGCCCTTCTCGTTGGGGATCCATTCGCCGGCTTTGCGCGAATAGTCGAGGTAGAGCATCGAGGCGACCGCGTCGACGCGCAAACCGTCGACATGGTATTTCTCGGCCCAGAACAGCGCATTGTTGACCAGGAACGACACCACCTCGCGGCGGCCGAAATTGTAGATCGCGGTGTTCCAGTCGGGATGAAAACCCTTGCGCGGATCGGCATGTTCATAGAGCGCGGTGCCATCGAAATTGGCCAGGCCATGCGCGTCGACCGGGAAATGTGCCGGCACCCAGTCGAGGATGACGCCGACGCCGGCGCGGTGGGCGCCATCGACGAAACGGGCAAAGCCGTCCGGGTCGCCAAAGCGGGCTGACGGCGCGTAAAGGCCGGTCGTTTGGTAGCCCCAGGACGGGTCGTAGGGATGTTCAGAGATCGGCATGAATTCGATGTGGGTGAAACCGGTTTCGACCACATAGGGGATCAGCCGGTCGGCCAACTCGTCCCATGACAGGAACGTTCCGTCGTCGCGAAGCTGCCAGGAGCCGGCATGGACCTCGTAGATCGAGATGGCTTCTCGCCGGTGATCGGCATTGCGCCAGAAATTGCGATGCGCCTCGTCGCCCCACTCGTGCGCCGGCGGCACCGCCACGACCGAAGCAGTAGCCGGACGCAGTTCGGATTTGAAGGCGAACGGGTCGGCCTTCAGCGGCAGCCTCACACCATCGGGGCCGATGATCTCGTATTTGTAGGGTCGTCCGGCACCGATGTCGGGTACGAACAGTTCCCAGATACCGGTGTCGCGCCGGTCTCGCATGGTGTGCCGGCGGCCGTCCCACTCGTTGAAGTCGCCGACCACAGAGACGCGCCGCGCATTGGGAGCCCAGACGGCGAAATGCACTCCGGTGGCGCCTTCGTGATCGATGACATGGGCGCCGAGCTTGTCGAACAGCCTGAGATGCGAGCCTTGGGCGATGTAGTAATCGTCCATCGGGCCCAGCACCGGACCGAACGAATAGGGATCGGTCAGCCACCAGTCGCCGCCGGCGTTCCTGGCATGATAGCGCAGGGGTTGCCGCTTCTTGATCGAGAGCTTGCCTTCGAAAAAGCCGCCATCGTCGCGCCTGGACAGTTCACCCGCGATGGTGCCGGTCAGCGTGTAGGCGGTGACGAATTCGGCATTCGGAACAAAGCACCGGGCATACAGGCTCTTGCCGACCTCATGGACACCAAGGACGGCGAAGGGATCTCCGTGCGTGCCGGCAACAATCGCCGCGACATCGCCGGCTGGCGCCAGTCCATCCGGCCCGCTTGTCGCAGCGGTCGCGCGCGGCTTCTTCATCAGGCAGTGTCCCTCCCCGGGCACCAAGTGTTTGTTTCTAGTGATGTGAATCCGACATTCAATTCACATCACCGGGACCACATTGTTTGCGGCCTCATGCAATCACATCAGACAGGCACGTTCCAGATTTCTTTCGCATATTGGCGGATCGTGCGATCGGAGGAGAACCAGCCGACACGCGCAACGTTGCGGATTGCCCGGGCGTACCAGTCGGGACTGTTGCGCCAGACCGCATCGACCGCGCGCTGGGCGGCGGCATAGGCATCGAAATCGGCGGCAACCATGAACCAGTCGCTGTTGTAGAGACCGTTGATGAGATCGCGGTAACGCTCCGGATCGTCCGGCGAGAAGACGCCTGACGAAACAGCCGCAACCGCTTGCGCCAGCTCAGGCGAGCCTTCGATGACGGCGCGCGGATCGTAGCCGTTGTTGCGCCGCTCGGCGACCTCGGCGGTGGTCAGGCCGAAGATGAAGATGTTGTCGTCGCCGACGCATTCCTTGATCTCGACATTGGCGCCGTCGAGCGTGCCGATGGTCAGCGCACCGTTCAGCGCGAACTTCATGTTGCCGGTGCCCGACGCTTCCATGCCGGCGGTCGAGATCTGTTCGGACAGATCGGCGGCCGGCATCATGATCTCGGCAAGGCTGACATTGTAGTTCGGCACGAACACCACCTTCAGCAGACCGCGCACGGCCGGATCGCGGTTGATGACCTTGGCGACATCGTTGGCGAGTTTGATGATCAGCTTGGCATTGTGGTAGCTGGGCGCCGCCTTGCCGCCGAAGAATTTCACGCGCGGCATCCAGTCGCGCTCGGGATGCGAGCGGATCTGGTCGTAGAGGGCGATCGCCTCGAGGATATTCAGAAGCTGGCGCTTGTATTCGTGGATGCGTTTGATCTGGATATCGAACAGCGCCGAGGGATCGACCTTGATGCCGAGCCGGTCGGCGACGAGGTTGGCCAGCCGCGCCTTGTTGGCGCGCTTGACGGCGGCGAACTTGTCGCGAAAGGCGGCATCGCCGGCGAAACCGTCGAGATCCTTGATGGCGTCGATGTCATCGAGAAAGCGGTCGCCGATCGCCTCGCGGGCAAGCGACGTCAGCCCGGGATTACACTGGATCAGCCAGCGCCGCGGCGTGATGCCGTTGGTCTTGTTGTTGATGCGATCGGGATAGAGCTTGTGCAGATCGGCGAACACCGTCTCCTTCATCAGGTCGGTGTGAAGCGCCGAAACGCCGTTGATCGAGTGCGAACCGACAAAGGCCAGATTGCCCATGCGCACCCGGCGGTCGCCATTTTCCTGGATTAGCGAGATGCGGCCGATCTGCTCGTCCGAGAACTGGTTGGACGCACGCGCCTCCAGAAGCACTTCAGCGTTGATGGCATAGACGATCTGCATGTGGCGCGGCAAAAGCCGCTCGAACAGCGGCACCGGCCAGCTTTCCAGTGCCTCGGGCAGCAGCGTGTGGTTGGTGTAGCCGAAGGTGCGCTGGGTGATGTCCCAGGCCTGATCGAAGTCCATGCCGTGGACGTCCATCAACAGGCGCATCAACTCCGGCACAGCGATGGCCGGATGGGTGTCGTTCAGGTGGATCGCAGCCTTGTCGGGCAAGGACTTCAGGTCGCCATATTGGCTGAGATGGCGCTGGACGATGTCCTGCAGCGATGCGGTGGAGAAGAAATATTCCTGCCGAAGCCGCAGTTCCTGCCCGGCCTTGTGGGAATCGGCGGGATAGAGCACGCGCGACAAGGCATCGGCCTTGTTGCTTTCGGCGAGCGCGCCGATGTGGTCGCCGGCATTGAACTTGTCGAGCAGGATCGGATCGACCGGCATGCCCGACCAGAGCCGCAGCGTGTTGACGCGGTTGGCCCGCCAGCCGACGACGGGCGTATCATACGCGACGGCCAGCACATGCTCGGTCGGCTTCCAGACATGGCGTTCGAGGCGGCCGTCCTTGGAGGTGATCGATTCCACCGAACCGCCGAAACCGACCTCGAACGAGCGCTCACGGCGTTCGAATTCCCACGGGTTTCCGTGATCGAGCCAGGTTTCAGGCAATTCGACCTGCCAGCCGTCGTGAATCTCCTGGCGGAACATGCCGTTGGCATAGCGGATGCCGTAGCCATGCGCGGGAATGTCGACGGTCGCCATGCTTTCCATGAAGCAGGCCGCAAGCCGCCCGAGGCCGCCATTGCCAAGTGCGGCATCCGGCTCGAGTGCGGCGATGAGATCGAGATCGACGCCCAGAGACGACAGGGCCTCGCGCATGTTGTCCATCAGGCCGAGATTGGAGAAGGCATCGCGCATCAGGCGGCCGATGAGGAACTCCAGAGACAGATAATAGACGCGTTTTTCCTTCTGATCGTACGCCTCCTTCGTCGCCTGCATCCAGCGATCGACGATCCGGTCGCGCACGACCTTGATCGAGGCGGTCAGCCAGTCGTACTGGGTCGCAACGGTGGTATCCTTGCCGACCCGGTATTTGAGGGCCACCAAGACTTCACGTGCGAGTGTCTTGGGATCAGGATTTTCGAGCAGTGGAGGAAGGGGTTCGGATGTCATCGCGCTCGTCATGATGCCTCTCGTGCGGTTGCCATGATCATACCGGCTTTCATCGCTCCTCCCAGCCCATGCTAGCTGATACCGCTATATATTCAATCGATTTAAACATGCCCGAACCGGCATGCCCCCTGCGGCAATTTGGCAATTCGCAAGTGTGACGCGCCAAGACGGTCGCGCGACGCGCTTCAAATTCCTGTTCCGTGCTTGCCGTGCCGCCAACCCTCCAGCACTTGGGCGACATGTATCAGGCCGCCAGCGCTGCCTCGGGCGGAACCTTTGCTCCGGTCATGAAGGCCACGGCATCGGACATCGTATATTGCTTGGGATCGATGACGCAGAGGCGACGGCCGAGCCGGTGGATGTGAATGCGGTCGGCCACTTCGAAGACATGCGGCATGTTGTGCGAGATCAGCACGATCGGCAGGCCGCGCTTCTTGACGTCGAGGATCAACTCGAGCACGCGGCGGCTTTCCTTGACGCCAAGGGCGGCCGTCGGCTCGTCCATGATCACCACACGACTGCCGAAGGCGGCCGCGCGCGCCACCGCAACGCCCTGCCTCTGACCGCCCGAGAGCGTTTCCACAGCCTGGCTGATGTTCTGGATGGTCATCAGGCCAAGCTCGGTAAGCTTGTCGCGGGCGCGCTTTTCCATCGCCGGACGGTCGAGCATACGCAGCCAATCGCCCAGAAAACCCGGTTTGCGGATCTCGCGGCCAAGGAACATGTTATCGGCGATCGAGAGCGCCGGCGACAGTGCCAGATTCTGGTAGACGGTCTCGATGCCGGCTTCGCGTGCCTCCATCGGCGATTTGAAGGCGACGGGTTTGCCTTCAAGCCGGATCTCGCCTTCGTCGGGCACGGCCGCGCCGGAAATCGCCTTGATGAGCGACGACTTGCCGGCGCCGTTGTCGCCGATGACGGCGAGGATTTCGCCGGGATAAAGGTCGAAGTCGGCATTGTCGAGGGCGGTGACACGGCCATAGCGCTTGATCAGGCCACGCGCAGTGAGGATGGGTTCCTGGGTCATGGTCATGCCGACACCTTTCTGATCCATTGGTCGACTGCCACGGCGCCGATGATCAGCACACCGGTGAGCAGCACCTTCCATTGCGGATCGGCGCCCAGCATGTTGAGGCCCATGGAAACGACGCCGACGATCATCGCGCCGAACAGCGTGCCCAGGATGGAGCCGCGTCCGCCGAAGAGGGAAATACCGCCGATCACCGTCGCGGTGATGGCCTGCAGATTGTAGTCGGTGACGGCAGCCGACGGCGAGATCGAGCCGTTGCGGCCGATGGAGACCCAGGCCGCGAAAGCGGCGATCAGGCCGGCCAAGGTGTAGACCGTCATCAACACCTTCTTGGTCTGGATGCCCGACAGCTTCGCCGCCTCCTGGTCATCGCCAACGGCGTAGACATGGCGGCCCCACGCCGTGTGATTGAGCACGTACCAGAGGATCATCACGAGCAGGACCGTGGCAATGACGCCGAGCGTCAGCACCGCAGTGCCGACCTTGAAACTGATGGCAAAGAGATGCAGCAGCGGCGCCTGGGTATCGACGTCGGTGTCGCGGATCGTCTCGTTGGCCGAATAGATGAAGTTCGTGGCCATGACGATGTTCCAGGTGCCAAGCGTCACGATGAAGGGTGGTAGCTTCATGTAGGCGACAAGCACCCCGTTGAGCAGCCCGCAGGCGGCGCCGGCGGCAAGCCCGATCGCCACTGCGAGCGCGCTCGGCATGCCGTAGGAGACCGCGCAATTGCCCATGATCACCGCTGAAATCACCATGATCACACCGATCGACAGGTCGATGCCCGCGGTCAGGATGACCAATGTCTGCGCAGCCCCCAGAATGCCGATGATGGCGATCTGCTGCAGGATAAGCGTCAGCGTGTAGGACGAAAAGAAACGCCCACCGATGGCGATGCCGAAGACGATGATCGCCAGAACCAGGACGATCAGCGGCACCGCGGCCGGCGTCGAATGCAAGAAATGCTGGATACGCTTGACGGCCGATTTGTGCTCGTCAAAAGCAGCAACGCTGGTGTCGCTGCTCGAGAGAACCTTCTCGAATTCCTGAGCTTGAGCCATGTTTTCTCCCCGTAGGCTTCAGCCAAACGCCGACGCCAGTCCACGCCTTTCCGGTCTGCTGCCGGGATTGTTCGCGGTCACGCGAGCCATCGTCCACCCGAAGCGGCCGGGGATCAAGCCCCGACCGCTCAGGTTCCTTGGATGCCGGTCAGAACGGCATCAGCCCCAGCACTTGGCGAGGCCTTCCTTGGTGTCGATGGACTTGACGCCGGTGGCCGGCTTGTCGGTCACCAGGTTGACGCCGGTGTCGAAGAAGTTCTTGCCTTCGGTCGGCTTCGGCTTGGTTCCGTCCTTGGCAAAGGCGGCGATCGCCTCGATGCCGAGTGCAGCCATCTGCAGCGGGTATTGCTGCGAAGTGGCGCCGATGACACCTTCGGCCACCGACTTCACGCCGGGGCAGCCGCCGTCGACGGAAACGATCAGCACCTGGCTTTCGAGGCCGACAGCCTTGAGCGCCTGGTAGGCGCCGACAGCGGCCGGCTCGTTGATGGTGTGGATGACGTTGATGGTGTTGTCCTTCTGCAGGAGGTTCTCCATCGCCTTGCGGCCGCCCTCTTCGTTGCCGTTGGTGACGTCATGGCCGACGATGCGCGGATCGGTCTCGTCGCCGATCTTGTTGGGATCCTTCACGTCGATGCCGTAGCCCATCATGAAGCCTTGGTCGCGCAGCACGTCGACAGTCGGCTGCGAAGGCGTCAGGTCAAGGAAACCGATCTTGGCGTCCTTGGCCTTGTCGCCGAGCGTGGCGGCGGCCCAGGCCCCGATCAGCTTGCCTGCCTCGAGATTGTCCGTCGCGAAGGTCGCATCGGCGGCGTCGATCGGATCGAGCGGCGTGTCGAGCGCGATCACCAGCAGGCCGGCATCACGCGCCTTCTTCACGGTCGGCACGATGCCCTTGGTGTCGGATGCGGTGATCAGGATACCCTTGGCGCCGTCGGCGATGCAGCTTTCGATCGCCGCGACCTGGCTCTCGCTGTCGCCGTCGATCTTGCCGGCATAGGTCTTGAGGTCGACGCCGAGCTCCTTGGCCTTCGCGGTCGCGCCTTCCTTCATCTTGACGAAGAAGGGATTGGTGTCGGTCTTGGTGATCAGGCAGGCGCCGACACCGGCGGCGGATGCGGACGAGGCAAACGCCATCAGCCCCAGAGCCGCGGCGGCAAACACGGTCGATTTCAACAATTTTGTATTGGTCACGATTTTCCTCCCAGTGGAACCATTCCGATGCCGGCCAACCGGCACCTGCAGCGCATCCAACGAAATTCTCCCAGCGTGGACGCTGCCTTAACAGACACCAGGCCGAAGCCCCTGTCAATAATTAAATCACTCTTATTTATTATTGACAGCATTGCTTCGTTCACCCATTCTGGCCCAAAAGCATTGAGGGGAAACGACGGGAGGAACAGGGTGGAAACGGCCATTGCGAGGCACGGTTCGCCCGAGGTGAATGACAGTCTCATTCACCGCGGCACCAACCAGAGCGGCATGCGCGACCACAATGAGCGGTTGGTGCTGTCGCTGGTGCGTCAACACGGCAGCCTGGCAAAATCCGACATCGCCCGCATGACCGGACTTTCGGCGCAGACGGTTTCCGTCATCATGCGCGAGCTGGAGGAAGAAAGCCTCCTGCTGCGTCAGGCGCCGTTGCGCGGCAAGATCGGCCAGCCTTCCATCCCGATGGCGCTCAATCCCGAAGGCGCTTTCTTCATCGGCCTGAAGATCGGCCGCCGCAGCGCTGAACTGGTGTTGATCGATTTCCTTGGCAATGTCCGTTCGATGCTGCAGCATTCCTATCGCTACCCGGCGCCGCGCGAGACGGTGGACTTCGTCAGCAACGGCATGCGGCAGATGCGCGGCGAGCTCACGCCCGCGCAAGACAAGCGCATCGCCGGGCTGGGCATCGCCATGCCGTTCGAATTGTGGAACTGGGCCGATACCGCCGGCGCCCCGCGCGACGTGATGGACGAATGGCGTCACCGCGACATCAGGGCCGACATCCAGGCGCAATGCGATTTTCCGGTCTATTTGCAGAACGACGCCACGTCGGCCTGCGGCGCCGAACTCGTCTTCGGGCAGGCGGGCGCTGCGCGTGACTTCGTCTATTTCTATATCGGCGCCTTTGCCGGTGGCGGCATCGTGCTGAACGGCCGGCTTTTCGGCGGCCCGACCGGCAATGCCGGAGCGCTCGGCTCCATGCCCGTGCCCGGGCCGGACGGCAAGCCGACCCAACTGATCGATGTCGCTTCCATCGCCATGCTCGAAAAGGCGCTCAATGCGCGCGGCATCGAGGCCTCGCATCTGTGGACCTCGCCGGAAGACTGGGGCGAGATCGGACCCGAACTCGACGGCTGGATCGCCAGCGCCTCAAGGGCGCTCGCTTACGCCATCGTCGCCGCATCCTCGATCATCGATTTCGAAGCGGCGGTGATCGACGGCTGGATGCCGAAGGCGGTGCGCCGCCAGCTGGTCGACGCCATCATTGTGGCAATCGCCACGATCGACGGCGAAGGCTTGAAGCTGCCCGCCATTCGCGAGGGAACCGTCGGTATCCATGCCCGGGCGCTCGGCGGCGCCAGCCTGCCGCTTTCCGAACGCTTCCTGATCGGCTCGACGACGATTTCCAGGAGCGCCTGATGCTGATCGGAATCCCGGCGCTGCTCGGTCCGGAGCTTCTGGCGATCCTGCGCGGCATGGGCCATGGCGACGAAATCGCCCTTGTCGACGGAAACTATCCGGCGGAACAGCAGGCAACCCGACTGGTACGCGCCGATGGCCACCCTCTTATCCCGGTACTCGACGCGATATTGAGTGTCCTGCCTGTCGATGACGCCGTGCCGGAGGCGCTGTTTCGCGCCTCGGTCCGAGGCGATCCCTCGCTTGCCGATCCTGTCCATCATGAGATCGAAGCGATCTGCGCCAAACGGGTACCAGGCCGCAAGGTGGTTGCGCTGGCCGGCGCCGACTTCTATGCACGGGTCAAATCGGCGCATGCCATCGTCGCGACAAGCGAGCCGCGGCTCTACGCCAACATCATCATACGCAAGGGCGTGATCTATCCGCCGGAGACCAAGAAGCCATGATCCTCTGCTGCGGCGAAGCCCTGATCGACATGCTGCCGCGCACGACGACAGCGGGCGAGCCGGCCTTTGCGCCTTATGTCGGCGGCGCCGTGTTCAACACGGCAATCGCACTTGGCCGGCTCGGCGCGCCGGCCGGCTTCTTTTCCGGCCTGTCGTCGGATCTGTTCGGTGGCCAATTCCGGGATGCGCTTGGGGCGAGCAAGGTCAGTTCCACCTATGCACACACCTCGCCACGGCCAACCACGCTGGCCTTCGTCAAGCTCACCAACGGCCAGGCGACGTACACTTTCTATGACGAGAACACCGCCGGACGCATGCTGACGATCGACGATTTGCCGCAGCTCGGCAACGAGATCGAAGCCATGCTGTTCGGCGCCATCAGCCTGATTTCCGAGCCCGCCGGCAGTGCCTATGAAGAGTTCATGCGGCGCGAGCATGAAAGCCGCGTCATGATGCTCGACCCCAACATCCGGCCGAACTTCATCCCGGACAAGGCCAAGCACCTCAAGCGCATTCGCACCATGATGGCGATGGCCGACATCGTGAAACTGTCGGACGAAGACCTGAACTGGTTCGGCGAAGCCGGCTCGCATGAGGATGTCATCCGCAATTGGCTGGACCGCGGCCCGAAGCTGATCGTCGTCACCCATGGCGGCGAAGGCGCGGTCGGCTATACCAGGGAACATGCGGTTGCCGTCGTGCCCGAAAGGGTCGAGGTGGTCGACACGGTCGGCGCCGGCGACACGTTCAACGCCGGCATCCTCGCCTCGCTGCACGAGCAAGGCCTGCTGACGAAGGCGGCGATTTCCGGACTGTCGGAAGACGCCATCCATAAGGCGCTGGCGCTCGGCGCGAAGGCGGCGGCAGTGACCGTGTCGCGGGCCGGCGCCAATCCACCCTGGCGACATGAAATCGCCTGAGCAACGCTCAACATAAGTTGAGCCCAATCGATCACTTTATGTTTCGCAGGGGCTCTTTCCAAGGCTATAAGGGCGGGATGGCGCCCGACGAAGCCCGGATTTCCGGCATCTGACTGACATTCGCCGGGAAAACTGGTAACGGACTGCGACACTTCCGCAATTTAGGGCTCCGCCTGCCCGGCTTTCTCGGCAAGCGCAACTCTGGTACCAGCGGCCGATTATCTGGCTAACCCATTTTGAGGCCGACATGCAGTTCATCGATCTTGGCGCGCAGCGCGAACGAATCCGCGACCGGCTGAAGGCCGCGATCGACCGTGTCGTCGACGAGGGCCGCTATATTCTTGGCCCGCAAGTCACCGAATTCGAGAACAAGCTTGCCGCCTATATCGGTACCAAGCATGTCGTGGCCTGCGCCAACGGCACCGACGCGCTGCTGTTGCCGCTGTTTGCAGCCGGCGTCGGCCCGGGTGACGCGGTGTTCGTGCCGAGCTTCACGTTCGCCGCCACCGCCGAAGTGGTGGCGCTGGCCAAGGCCGAGCCGGTGTTCGTCGATGTCGACCCGCACAGCTACAACATCGACATTGCCAGCCTCGAAGCGGCCATTGCCATGATCAAGAAGGAAGGAAGGCTGAAGCCGAAGGCAATCATTCCCGTCGATCTGTTTGGCCTTGCCGCCGATTACGAGGCGATCATGGCGATCGCCAACCGCGAAGGCCTGATGGTGATCGAGGATGCCGCCCAGTCGATGGGCGGTTCGCTCGACGGCAAGATGTGCGGCTCCTTCGGTGCGGTCGGCTCGACCAGCTTCTATCCGGCAAAACCGCTTGGCTGCTACGGCGACGGCGGCGCGATGTTCACCAATGACGATGCGCTGGCCGAACAGCTTCGCTCGTTCGCCTTTCATGGCAAGGGCGAGACGCAGTACGACAATGTCCGCGTCGGCATCAATTCGCGGCTCGACACGATACAGGCGGCGATCCTCATCGAGAAGCTGGCCATTCTCGAAGACGAGATGGTCGCCCGGCAGGTCGTGGCAAAGCGCTATGCCGATGGGCTTGGCGACGTCGTTACCGCCGCCCGCAATCTGGACGGCAGCCGTTCGGCCTGGGCGCAATACGCTATCGAGACGCCGAAGCGCGACGGGCTGAGGGCGCATCTCGGCGAAAAGGGCATTCCGTCTGTCATCTACTATGTGAAGCCGCTGCATGCCCAGGTCGCTTATCGCGACTATCCGCGTACGCCGACCGGCCTTGCCGTTTCGGAAGACCTGCCGAAGCGGATCCTGTGCCTGCCGATGCACCCTTATCTCAGCGAAGCCGACCAGGACCGCATCATCGAGACGATCCGCAACTATATAGGCTCGAATTCGGCGCAGGCAGCGGCCGAGTAAGCTACCGGGCCTTCTCAGGCGGGGCTGACCCCTGCCCTCCGCTGGCAATGAAATGCGGATTGGCGAAATCCTCGTCGTCGCTTTGCCGGCGCTTCCCATAGACCAGAGGCTGGCCATCGAGCGTGCGCGTCATGCCACCGGCAGCGCGCAGGATGGCGTCGCCTGCCGCCGTGTCCCATTCCATGGTGCGGCCGAAGCGCGGATAGACATCAGCCTCGGCACTGGCGAGAAGGCAGAATTTCAAGGACGAACCGACCGAGACGATTTCGGCGGCACCAAGGTCGCGAATATAGGCCTCGGTTTCCGGCGTGTTGTGGGAACGGCTGGCGACGACGGCCAGCGGCGCCACGGCCGTTCTCACCGAGATCGGCCGGCGGCCGACGATCTGGTAGCCGCCATCGATCTCGAGAGATTCCGCCCTTCCCGGCAGGCCGGAAAAGAAGCGGCCCGTGCAGGGCGCAAAGACGACGCCGACCTCCGGCACACCATCGCGAACCAGCGCTATGTTGACGGTGAAATCGGTGCGGCGGTTGACGAATTCCTTGGTGCCGTCGAGCGGATCGATCAGGAAGAAAGCCCCATTTAGGTCGGGCGGCACGACACCGGCGGAAGCTTCTTCCTCGGCCACGCAGGGGATATCGGGAAATGCGGCACGCAGTCCGGCGAGAATGATCTTTTCGCTCTCGCGGTCCGCCTCGGTCACCGGCGAGGCGTCGGACTTGCGGTCAACCGCACAGCCGGCGTGGAACACGCGCATCACCTCGCGCCCGGCCGACAAGGCCAGGCGCTCGAAGATTTCAAGCATCAGCCTGTCGTCAGATGCCGCCGCCGCTATCGTATTGGTCTTCGGCAATGTCGCGCTCGTTCAGCCAGTGTTCCAGGGCGTCGACCATCTCTTCGGCCGATTTGCCGAGTGTCTGCAGATGGATCTCCGGGGTTTCCGGCGCTTCATAAGGGGAATCGACGCCGGTGAAATTCTTGATCTCGCCATTCAGCGCGCGCGCATAGAGGCCCTTCGGATCACGCCTGGCGCATTCCTCGAAGGGCGTATCGACGAACACCTCGACGAATTCTCCGTCGGCCATCAATTCACGTGCCATGCGCCGTTCGGCGCTGAACGGCGAAATGAACGAAACAATGACGATCAACCCGGCATCGGCCATCAAACGCGCCACCTCGGCGACGCGGCGGATGTTCTCGACGCGATCGGCATCGGTAAAGCCAAGATCGCGATTGAGACCGTGACGGACGTTGTCGCCGTCGAGGATATAAGTATGACGGCCGGTGGCGAACAGCTTCTTTTCGAACAGGTTGGCGATGGTCGACTTGCCGGATCCCGACAGCCCGGTGAACCAGAACACGGCGGGCCGCTGGTTCTTCATGTCGGCGCGCACGCGCTTGCCGACATCGAGCGACTGCCAATGGATGTTTTCGGCACGACGCAGCGAGTGCAGGATCATGCCGGCGCCGACCGTGGCGTTGGAGATGCGGTCGATCAGGATGAAGGCGCCGGTTGTGCGGTTTTCGGCGAAGGGATCAAAGGCGATCGGCGTCCGCGTCGAGATGT
Organism: Mesorhizobium sp. BR1-1-3; assembly: GCF_020165455.1. NCBI lineage: Bacteria > Pseudomonadati > Pseudomonadota > Alphaproteobacteria > Hyphomicrobiales > Phyllobacteriaceae > Mesorhizobium > Mesorhizobium sp. BR1-1-3. The sequence goes on along the minus strand of NZ_JAIUIC010000004.1, from coordinate 306,731 downwards.
TGCAGATGCCGACTTCGTTCATTTCGAGCGACTTGGCCGCTTCATGGGCAAAGTCGTTGACGTTGATCCGGTATTTCAGATCGGTGACGGTGGCGCTGGTCTGGTCGGTCTCGGTGCGCAGGATGTAGGAGCGGCCCGGCAGCAGCGCATGCTCGTCGAACCAGACGATGTTGGCGGCGAACTGGTCGGCGACCTGCGGCCGTGCGGCAGGCGAAACCAGCATGTTGCCGCGCGAGATTTCGACTTCGTCGTCGAGGACGAGCGTGACGGCCTGTCCGGCAGCCGCCTGGGCGAGATCGCCGCCATACGAGACGATCCGCTTGACGCGCGAGGATTTGCCCGACTTGGCGACAACGACCTCGTCGCCGGGCGCAACCGAGCCGGAAGCGACCGTGCCGGCAAAGCCGCGAAAGTCGAGATTGGGACGATTGACATACTGGACCGGGAAACGGAACGGCAGTTCGACCATCGCTTGGTCGACCGACACGGTTTCGAGATGCTCGATCAGCGTTGGGCCGGAATACCATTCCATGCTTTCCGACCGACGGCTGACATTATCGCCATAACGGGCCGACATCGGGATCGGCACAATGGTCTGGAAGCCGAGATCGCGCGAGAATTGCCCGTAGTCTTCGACGATCCGGTCGAAAACCGTCTGATCGAAATCGACAAGATCGATCTTGTTGACGGCCAGCACGACGTGGCGGATGCCGAGCAGCGAGGCGATGATCGAATGTCGCCTTGTCTGGCGAAGCACACCCTGCCGGGCATCGATCAGCACGATCGCCAGGTCGGCGGTCGAGGCGCCGGTGGCCATGTTGCGGGTGTATTGCTCGTGACCAGGTGTGTCGGCGACGATGAATTTGCGCTTCGGCGTGGCAAAGAAACGGTAGGCGACGTCGATGGTGATGCCTTGCTCACGCTCGGCCTCGAGGCCGTCGACCAGCAGTGCGAAATCGATGTCGTCGCCCGTCGTGCCATGCTTGCGCGAATCGCGTTCGAGCGCGGCGAGCTGGTCCTCGAAAATCTGCTTGGTGTCGGACAGCAGGCGCCCGATCAGCGTCGACTTGCCGTCATCGACCGAGCCGCAGGTCAGGAAGCGCAGCAGCGACTTCTTCTCCTGCGCCGCCAGATAGTCGCGAACGCCGTCGGTGGGGGCGAGGCTCTTTGCCATGATGTGGCGCATGGTCAAAAGTACCCCTCGCGCTTCTTCTTTTCCATCGAGCCGGCTTCATCGCGGTCGATCAGGCGCCCCTGCCGTTCGGATGTCCGTGCCGTCAGCATTTCGCCGACGATGGCTTCCAGCGTGTCGGCCTCCGATTCGATGGCGCCAGTCAGCGGATAGCAGCCAAGCGTGCGGAACCGCACGAGCCGGTTCTCCACTGTCTCGTCGGGGCGGAGTTTCATGCGCTCGTCGTCCCGCAGGATCAGCATGCCGTCGCGTTCCACCACCGGCCGTTCCTTGGCGAAATAGAGCGGCACGATCGGGATACTTTCCTGCAGGATGTACTGCCAGATATCCAGCTCGGTCCAGTTCGACAGCGGAAAGACGCGGATCGATTCACCCGATGCGATGCGGGTGTTGAATATCTTCCACATTTCGGGGCGCTGGTTCTTCGGATCCCACACATGCTGGGCATTGCGGAAGGAAAAGATGCGCTCCTTGGCGCGCGATTTCTCCTCGTCGCGACGTGCGCCGCCAAAGGCCGCGTCGAAGCCGTATTTGTCGAGCGCCTGGCGCAGCGCCACGGTCTTCATGACATGGGTGTGGGTGTTCGAACCATGGTCGAACGGATTGATGTTGTCGCGCACGCCGTCTTCGTTGACATGAACCAGGAGATCGAAGCCGAGTTTCTGCGCCATCTGATCGCGAAAGGCGATCATCTCGCGGAACTTCCACGTCGTGTCGACGTGAAGAAAGGGAAATGGCGGCTTGGCGGGATAAAACGCCTTCATCGCCAGATGCATCAACACGGATGAATCCTTGCCGACCGAATAGAGCATGACCGGCTTGGCAAAGGCGGCCGCAACCTCGCGGAATATATGGATGGACTCGGCCTCAAGCCGCTGAAGATGCGTAAGCGCTGTTGTCATGGACCGTGGGCGTTCTTTCGTATTTCCAACAGAAGACCTGCCTCAAATCATCGAGCTTTTGCGCCCGGTTCGAGCCTTGTTTCTGGACAATCTTCCTCGTGCCGGCGTTCTAGCAGATCGCCGTTGTCAAGAACAATGCAAGACTGGCCCGGCCGCACATGGTTCGAGAATGAATTTTCCACAGATACCATCAAACCCGGAAATTCCTGCCCGCAAGCTCAACAACCGAGAAAACGCGGGGAAAATATTGCTTGAATGGCCGGCTACGGCTTTCAAGCGACTTCCCTTGGCCGACCGTCGCCTGCCGCCGATTTTCGGTGGCAATCCACCAGATACACTATCGAAAACGGGGGGCGGCCGCTATACCAGCTTCGGCAGCGGGCAAGCGCGTTATGAGGCATGGGCAATTTAAGGCGAGCGCATTCAACTTCGCTAAACAAGATCCGCCGCATGACACTTGCCGAAAACAGCGAGCCCGAAAATTGAACCGGCTTTCATCCCTCACACAGCAATTCTCGCCTTCGCGGATCAACAACTACTTCTCCATCCTTTGCTTCTTTTTTCCACCGGTTCTGGGGTCGGTGGTCAGCTTTGTGTTCAATTGCGGAGGCCTTTCGTCCGCCCTGCTGATTGCTTTAGGGAAAAGGCGCTTCAACGCCGACCGGCCCATGATCTGGATGACGGTCGCGATCTATGCCTACTGCGCCGCCAATCTCCTGGCGTCCATCGTCAACAACTCGTTTGTCCGGGATGCGCCGCATCTTATCCCGCTCGTCACCTTCCTGTTTTTTCCCGTGTCCTATTCGACCTGGAGCAACACGCAGAAAACCACGCTTGCCCGCATCGTCGTGCTTTCCAGCATGGCCGCCTGCTTTGTCGCGCTGCTCATGGCCGTCATCCAGCAATATTGGATTGGCGTCAGGGCGGAGGGGGGAGCCGGAAATCCGATCGTCTTCGCAACCGTCGTCTGCCTTGCCGTGGTGACGTGTGTGGCTGGCGCCTTGTCCAGTATTGAGCAAGCCCGGACACCCCTCTTCTACGCGACACTGGCCGGGACGATCGCCGTCATCTATTCCGGCTCGCGTACCATCTGGCTGGCACTGCTGATTGCCGGCATAGCCGTCATGTTGATCAACCGGCACAGGCTCAGGGGCAGGAATGCCGTTCGCCTGCTGCTGCTGCTGGCGGCAGTCGGCGTCGTGATCGCCGCTTCCAGCTTCCAGGCGATATCCGGGCGGGTCGACTTTTTGCGCTCCGATTGGGGTGCGCTTGGAGCTAGCGGCAACTACGACACCTCGTTGGGAATACGTGTTGCGCTTTGGGAGATCGGCCTCAAAGCATTCCATGACATGCCACTGTTCGGGCACGGTGTGGGTGCAACCCAGCTTCTGATCAAACAGGGCTTTCATGAGCAGTTCGCGATGGACACAGGCTTCAACCATTTCCACAACGGCTTCCTGACCGCCTTGGTGCAAGCAGGAATTCTGGGCGCCGTGACGCTGGCAGCGATCTTTATCGTTGCCGCTGGAAATGCCGCCCGGGTCTTGCGAAACAGCAGCGATCCGAACGAGCGGTTCGGCGCCACCATGATTGTCGTCGTGGTGATCACCTATCTGACGGCCGGAATGACAGGCATCCTGGTCGGCCATGACATTCTGGACTCGGTGCTGATGGTCTTCCTGGTGAGCGGAACATATCTCGCCTCCGGACGTCATGTTCCTTTGCTGGACGAACCGGCACTTGCACCAGTCACGCAAGACCTGTCTCGGGCAAGGCCATGAAGGTTCTGGTCACGGGCGCGACAGGTTTCATCGGGCGTCTTGTCGTGCGCCACTTACGCGAAGCCGGTGCCGAGCTTCGCCTCGCCTCCCGCCATCCCGAGAGGCTTGGTTCGGAGAACGAGACTGTGCCGATGCCCGGCTTCGATGCGCCGGCCGCCGCCTTCCTGGAACTGACCCGGCATATGACTGACGTCGTCCATTGCGCTGGCCTCAACAATGATCGGGGAAATGCAACCGAAGCCGATTACCAGGCGGCCAATGTGGAACTGAGCGCAAGGCTGGCGCATGCAGCGGCGGCCCAGATAAGCGGACGTTTCATTCATCTCTCCTCGATCCGGGCGGTGATCGGCGCGCACGTCAGCGCAACGATCGACGAGGACACGCTTCCTGCCCCACAATGCGCCTATGGACGCTCGAAGCGCGAAAGCGAGATCACGGTTTTGGACGCCTATGCGTCGCATGGCCGCTCCGACGCCGCCGTGTTGCGCCTGCCTCCGGTCTATGGAAGTGGCATGAGGGGAAATCTGGCAACGCTGATGCGCCTTGCCGATACGCCGCTGCCGCTGCCGACTGGTGCCTTGACCGGAATCCGTTCGCTGATGTCTTCCGAGGCCGCGGTGCGAGCAGTGTCGCACCTGCTTAGCCATTCCGGGCCGCTTCGCCCGATCTATGTCGGCGCCGATGTGCCGCCGGTCGCCCTCGACGCCGTCATCGCCGCCTTTCGCAGAGGTTTGGGGCGGCCTGTGCGCCTGATGGCGATGCCGGCCGGGCTGATACGGCCGGTGGTGGCCGCACTCGGCAGGCGGGCGTTCTGGGACAGCCTGACCGCGACACAAATATGCGACCCCGCCCTGCTGGTATCGCAGGGGTGGACGCCCGAAGCCGGCACGCTTGAGCGGCTGGCCGAGCTGGCGCGGCTCAGCAGATCCTGACTTTCTTGCTTGACCATGGTCTTTTCATGGTCTGCTCAGCGGTAGAGCGTTCCAAACAGGATCCGAAGATCGAGCCAGAACGACGCGGTGCGGAGGTAGGCAGCATCCGTTTGCGCCAAGAGCTCCGGGTTAGACATGTCGATGCCCCTGATCTGGGCCAGGCCGGTTATGCCCGGCAGCGCCGCCAAAACCCCCAGCCGCCTGCGACACTCGATCAATTCCGTCTGGGTCGGCAGGCAGGGCCGCGGCCCGACCAGGCTCATTTCCCCCTTCAAGACGTTCCAGAATTGCGGCAGCTCATCGAGCTTGAACTTCCGCAAGACCTTTCCAACCGATGTCACGGAATCCGCCGGCGCCTCATGCGAGGGTAGCGACGGCGTCCCGACATACATCGTGCGCAACTTGTGGCAGCGGAAAAGCCGACCGTCACGGCCGACCCGCACCTGTGAAAAAATAGCCGGGCCCGGCGACGATGCCCGAACGGCAAGGACGGTGAGCGCCAAGACAGGAGATGTCGCCACCAGCAGCAGAGCCGCACCGGCAAGATCGAAGATTTGCTTGGCTGCCTTCATGAACGGCCGATAGTGCTCCCTGCCGAAGTCCCGAGGCAATGCCGCAGGCCAATGCCGTCAATCCGGTCGACGTAGCATGAGCCGATCTCTTGACCAAGCGCGCCACGCAGCCGTCGCAATGTTCAGATGCGCCCCAGGATGAAGGCGAGATAGAGCCCCAGGTTTCCGGAAACGGTCTGCCGATAGACGCCGCTTTGGTGCAGGCCTGCCAAGCGGCGGAAAAGGCCGCCGCTGCGCCCGCGGGTGAAAAGGTCGAGGCACGCCGCCGCGTCCTCGGTCAGGAGGTCGCGATTGACGGCGAGGCCATCAAGGTTGAGGTCCGTCCAGCCGGCGAATTCCCCCTTGAACAGGCGGCCAAGCCGGGACACCCTTGCTTTCCAGGACACGTTGGCGCCGACCAGGTTTGCCGCATGCTGCCGGTAGCGCACCAGCGGCCGCGGATCGTAGCGGACGATGCCGCCGGCAGCGGTCACGATGAGATAGGCCCACCAGTCGTGGCTGACGAACCCGGTCCGCGTGGAGGCCATGGCCAGCAGGTCGCGTGCCGCTGCATTGAGCAGGATGGTGTTGCCGCCGGCGATGCTTTGCACAAGCGCGTTGCGAAAGGTTGGCGGCCGGGCAAACAAAGGCGAATGGCCGACAAGGCTTCCCGTTTCCGTCATGGTCGCGGTTCGCGAACAAAACATCAGCGGGATTTTCGCATCCTGGGTCCGCATCCAGTCGATAGCGCTCTCCAGCCTGTCGGGCTCCCAGATATCGTCCTGGTCGCAGAAGGCATAGCAGTCCGCCTCGATGCGTCGATCGACGATCATGGAGCGGAAATTGGCGGCGAAGCCTTGCCGCGGCCCCTCGACGAGCGTCATTCGACCCTTGGGCCGCCAGCGGGATTTCCATGTCTCGATGATGGCGGTCGTGCCATCGGTGGAGCCATCGTCGGATATCCACAGGTCGACCAGAGGGTGCGACTGCTCGAGCAGGGACTGCAGCTGCTCCTCGATGAAGGCGGCGCCGTCTTTCGTGCCCATCAGGACCGCGATGCGCAGATCATCTTTGCTCACGAGCAAGATCGCTTTCTGATTCTGATTGGATCTATCTCTTTGATTTGGCGCAATTCCCAAAGGTAAGCGCCGTGCGCTTTTCCCGGAATTGTTCTAGGTCGCCTGCCCGGCCGTCTTCGGAATCGCGTCTTGACGTGCACTTGCCCTGGCCTTCTTGGCGCGGTCGAGACCTGCCAATGCGGCGAGCGCGGCAGCCTTGTCCTGGTTTTTCGCCGACTGCTGCAGCGCCGTGAGCGCGACCTGGACATCCGACCATTCCACGACGTCCGTGCTGAGGCCGAAAATCTTCGAGATGCCGAGTTCGACGAGTTCCTCGTCTTCGCCATGCAGCGTTTCGTGGAGTTTTTCACCCGGCCTTATGCCGGTGAACCGGATCGCGACGTCCTTGTATGGGCTCTTTCCGGACAAGCGGATCATCGTTTCGGCCACTTCAAGGATCGGTACCGGCTTGCCCATATCGAGCATATAGACGGCATAATCGTCTCCGCTCTGCCGCGACGCGGCATCGGCCGCCGACATGATGACGAGATCGACGGCTTCGGCCACGGTCATGAAATAGCGCGTCATGCGCCGGTCGGTGATTGTGACGGGCCCTCCGGCCTCGATCTGCGCCTGGAATATGGTCGCCACCGAACCATTGCTGCCGAAGACGTTGCCGAACCGCACTGCAATGAACTTGGTGGCCGGGCGACGCCCGCTTGTCTCGCCTGCCGGCGTGCCATGCAAGGCGCTGATGATCTGTTCGGCGGCCCGCTTCGTCATGCCGAGCACTGACGAGGGATCCACCGCCTTGTCGCTCGATATCAAGACAAATTGCGCAACCCCGCACTTGGCGGCGACCTCGGCACAGACGAGCGTTCCGAAGATATTGGTCTGGATGGCCGAATCCCAGTTTTCCTCGAGCAGCGGAACATGCTTGAGGGCCGCGGCATGAAAGATGATGTCCGGCCGGAATTCCGTGACGACACGCGTTATCTGGCGCCGGTCCGCGACATCGACGATGCGGACCTTGAGGCGGTCGTGGTCCTTCTCGTCAACATACTGGCTCAGCTGGAAAATGCCGAACTCGGAGTTGTCGGCGACCAGCACCGCCTCGGCTCCGAGTTCCAGCGACCGCCTGACCAGCGTCTGACCGATAGAACCGGCACCGCCGGTCACCAGAACGCGTTTGCCGCCGACAAAGGCGCCGATGCGCTGGATATCGGACGCGACCGTCGGCCGGCGCAGGATCGTTTCCATCTCGACGGTGTCGAGAACCAGCTTTCCGTGCTGTTCCAACTCCGAAAGGCCTGAGAACTGCACCACATTTATGTCGCCGTGCCGGGCAATGCGCACAAGTTCCGAATAGTCCTCGATTTCGTGCTCGGCGCCGCTACCGAAAATCAGCAAGTCCAGGCTCTTGGTGCCGGTCGCATAGTCTTCCAGGACATCGATCAGGCGCGGCATTGTCGCCACCACGGGAACACCTTGAATCCGCGTGCCCAACGGTGCGCCGCGCTCGGTGGCCATGATGCCTGCGATGGAATAGTCCGCCGGTTGCGCCGTGCGGGTGAAGCGAATGATCAGGTCGGCCTCGCCGAGCCGGCCGACGAACAGAGCGCGCTTGGCCTGCTGGTCGGTCTTGCGGCTCAGAATCCCCCAGCTCGCGCCGTCACGCAGGAAGCGGTAGAACAGCCGGGGTGCCGATATGATGGTGAAGGAGACGAGGAAGAAGACGATGAACTGACGCTCGTTGAGCCCCGCCACCGGCCGGTAAAAACGCAGCAGCAGCGACGCCATGTAAAGAGTGAACGTCAAAATCGCGCAGCTCTTCAGGATGTTGAAAAAGTCCGGCGTCGAGGCGAAGCGCCACACGGTGGTGTAGAGGCCACTGTAGCGGAACAACAAATGGCTGATGACGACGATGCCCGCCCATGTCGCCAGACCCTCGTTGGAGAACGCTTCGAACGAAAGATTCGACCGCGAAAGAATAAGGCTGAGTGCCACGGCGACCAGGACCATGACCACGTCCTGGACCATGATGAAGGCGCGCCGCATCTGTGGCCTGAGCCCGAACACAGCTTCAAGGTGGGAATTCATTGGACGGCACTAGACTCCAGGCTCAAGGGCATCGACACCAGCGAAGTGCGAACACGAAGATACTTCGCGACCAATCCACCTTAAGTGCCATCCCCGGCCCCCGCCGTGGTGTATCGCATACTGCGGCGCGGAGGGCATAGCCAGAGGTTTTTTCGACAGGCGGTCCGCTAGAGACGCCTCCCACTCGAGGGCCCGGTGTGAATCCGAGCAGAATATGGTTTCTGTCGAGGCATGGCGGCTTAGAGCAACAGGCACAACGGAAAGCAAGCCTCTTTTATCTCTGCAATACTCGCAGCAACATCTGGTCATGTGGGAAATCATGTCTCATCAAATCGCTTGAGCCATTTGATGGCGAGGCCAAGAAGCAGCCCCCCTCCCATGTATCTAATAGTATCCAAGTCTAGACTGCATTTCTCCCGCTATGTCCCGGAATATCTTCTCCGAGGCACTGTCCAATTCAGATCTCCACCGACCTATGCTCCCTTCTGAGGGAGGCAATAAAACATTCTTGTGTATCTTAGTTCTCAGTTCACGAGAGACAACACCGGTTCCAACAGTCAGATCACGCAGCTCTTGTAACCGAACTCTCGCCCTTTCATAGTAAGAAAGCATGCCGTTATCATATTCAATATCTATAAATTTGCAGATGTCGGCTATTGTTTCCGACGGCCGAGACACCAAGTCCTCATATCGAACGACCATGGTCTGATGCCGGAATGCTTGGCTGTCAGCATCAAATCGCGACAGACGGTCCACCCAGCCTCGAGCGATATCGCTGATCGTCATTCGGCTGCCGAACCAACTATCACGAACCGAGCACGCTACGTCACGACCATCACGCACAATGTGTATGAAGTGCGCCTCCGGCAAGATAGAGAAAATCTCGGCGGAACAGATTACATGCTGCGGCGTTTTGTCTCCCCACCTTCGCTTTCCCTGCTTTTCAGCATATAATTTCCAGAATTCCGCAAAGCATCTTCCGGCAGAAGCCCCCTCCGGAACGCTTGCAATGCTTGCACTCATCTCACTTTCACTCAGATTAAAATCGTTCCATCTGGGATGCTGCACAATCTTCTGTAGGAGCCCACTACGCAAAGCCGGCGTTACAGGTCCTGATGACGACAAAAATTTGAATAGATCACAAAAATGCGTCTCAGGAGGTATTGCCATGTCAGGATGCGCATCGAGCATCATCCTAAGCAACGTTGATCCGGAGCGCGGGTAACAGACGATGAATGGAAAGGGTTTCTCTTTACGATTCATTCAACCTTCTCGCAGAAATCATCTCTCTTGACCGTCCCATTCGCAATGTGTGTCGCTAAATCCTCGTCGCTCAAAAAGAATGAATTGTACTCTTCTTCAATCTTTCCTTCGTCTTGCAGTTTCAGCCAACGACGAATGTGCCAAGAGACAAGAGGAGAGACGTTGCACTCTTGCCGGAACCTTTCTCTTGCGTGGTCAAGCTTCGTTAAGAATTGGCTATACCTCCCTACGGGAAAATGCCGAATTAGAGCATCCTCGGAAGTGACCCTTTCGCTTATCTCGTGTTCAACGCCGTGATTGCCACGAGCAATGGAGCGCAGCCCTCGCAAAGGAAAAAACACTTTTCCGGGCATTCTCCGAAGCATTATTGGCAACTGAGTTTGGAGCGGCTTAGCCACCCGGTATCTGGTAGCGTCGAATGGAGCTACCATAAACCTACCGAGATCAGACTTCGCTGGTAACATGTTGTGCCTTTGCAGAATTAAAGGCGTTTTCGATTCAGATGAAATTTCTCTAAACGTAGACTTTGTTGGCATTATAAACTCATCGGCATCCAAGCTAATTGCAAAATCTATACCTATCTGAGAAAGATATCCAGCTAGCTCTGTCGCCCAAATATCCTGTCTATAATCAGTCTCCAATTTTGAGAATATTTTCATCGGAACGTCCCTAGAGATCTCCTCGATAAGTTCCCGAGTTCCATCTTTTGATGAATTATCCATTATTGCGAAGTAATCAAATCCCTGATTCGCATGAAAAAATATATTCTTTTTTATTATATCAATCTCATCCCTAACTATCATTATGATACCGAGGCTGCTCATCTTTTACCCACATATGAAATGAAACCGAGTGTGACCTTTGGAAAGCAGAGCATTCGCCGACATTGGCTAGCCCGCTACAGAGAACCCGATGATCGCCCTTCTAACGATACCGTTAGCATTGGTTCCAAATTGACATACCCAATCGCAAGGAGATCTGGTTCAGGCAAAACGCGAAAAAGCTCAGCGTCCATAACCCTGTGCATTATGCAGCCTTCGCCTGCGATGGTGCCAGTTACCCCACAATTTGCAACGTAGGTCCCGGGCAAAAATCTGCAATCAAACTCGAATTGTACGCAATATGTCGTCCCCTGCGATACCGATTTCAACAGTGATCCGGATGTGCGATTGCTGTTGGCGCCTCCAAGGCCAGCACCGTTCAGGCACTTGATGAACATTCCAAAACCGACGCTATTAGCATCAATCAAGAAATCTACAAAATACTGGAATAGATATCGCCTACCAACCTGCATTGTATTTACTCGCTCCCCCGACAGGGTGCGGATGTTTACATCTCGGATTCGCGCTCCCCGTTCGTCCAGATGGGTAATGGATTGCGATAGGAGCGTTGAATCGAAATGTTCAGCCTGTACTAGGACTTGAACCTGATTTTTTGATCGCGCGACCGAAGCTTCATTCGGTAATTCCGATGTTGGGATTCTGTCGGACGTGATTTCACTCCACAGATAATCGACAATAGCGGTTTCAGCCTGTTGCGTTGCTGCCCCTTGTTGATGGCTGGAATCTTGCATTTCGAGGATCCCGGCACGGATTCCGCTTGTAGCCTGCGGGCTCGCATTCACAAGCCTTTGGTATTGGTTCACAACTGCTTTCGCAGTGCCCTCGAGAATCTTATTCCCGCCATCAATCAAAATAGCTCGCGTGCATAGCTGGACAATGGCCTGAGCACCGTGGCTAACAAACAGGATTGTGCCACCTTTGTCTTTAATGTCCTCGATGCGGGCATAGCATTTTCGCTGGAATGCCTCGTCGCCGACGGAAAGTGCTTCATCGACCACCAAGATATCCGGGTCGACATTGATAGCGACGGCAAAGGCCAGCCGGACATACATTCCAGATGAATAGGTCTTCACAGGCTGATCGAGGAAAGGGCCGATGTCCGCAAAGCGCGCTATGTCATCGAAGCGCCACTCCATCTCCTTGCGCGGCACGCCGAGGATGGATGCGTTGAGGAACACGTTTTCGCGCCCGGTGAATTCGGGATTGAATCCAGCACCAAGTTCCAGCAGCGCGGCGATGCGGCCGTTAACCTCGACAGAACCGCTTGTTGGCTGCAGCGTTCCGCAAATGATCTGTAGCAGCGTCGACTTGCCTGAGCCGTTACGGCCGATGATGCCGATGGTTTCGCCACGACCGACCTCGAAAGAAATTCCGGACAAAGCGGCGAAGTCGCGGAAATAGCGACGCGGCGGGCGACCGATCAGCCGTTCCAGCCGCGGCACGATCATTTGTTTGAAGCGATCTTCCGGTCGCTCGAACATCACATAATGCTTGGACACATCGCGCACGCGAATGGCAAAATCCGAAGCATGCCTGCGTGCCTCGACGTCAAACTCGTTAGAGGACATCGGCAAAGCCCCTGCGGGTCTTCTGGAAAAATTGATAGCCGAAGCCGGCCACCACAATCGCTGCGCCCGAATAGTAAGCAAGCGAGGTCCAGTCTGGCATCGTGCCGAAAATGACGACGTCGCGGAAACTCTCTACTGGAATGGCGAGCGGGTTGAGAGATAGCCAGGGTTGCAACCAAGTTGGCAGCGACGTTCTCTGGAAGAAAACCGGCGACAGGAACATGGTCGCGGTCACCACCGGCGTTACGATCTGACTCATGTCACGAAAATAGACGCCGATCGATGCCAATATCCAAGCGATGCCAAGCACAAGGGCAATCAGCGGCGCAAAAACCACTGGTGCCAAGACAACCGTCGCGGGAACGCGACCGAAGATGATAAACCCGAAAACGAGTAGGATCAGCAAACTGACGGCGGCCTGAAACAATGCTGCGCCAGATGAAACAACCGGCAGAATTTGAATCGGGAACACGATTTTCTTGACATAATTGGCGTTGCTAACGATCAGGTTGGGTGACAGCGAAACCACCTCGGCAAAGAACTGGAAGACAATCAATCCGCAAAATAGGATGACTGCAAACTCGCCCGTCGAATGTGCAGCACTATGCTGATCAGGCATTGTCCAGCGCGACTTCATCACGACGCCGAACACGAAGGTGTAGACAGCGAGCATAAACAGAGGATTCAGCAGCGACCATAACAGCCCCAACACAGAGCCGCGATAGCGACCGGTGATCTCGCGCTTGATGAGGGAAAAAATCAGTAGCATCTGACTCGATCCAAAGGATTCGACCAAGCGAGCATGATCAGGTCGGTCTCGCCGGACGGGCTCGACGAACAGTGCCTAGGAAGATAGTGCCACCCAACCAGTCACCCATTGGACCACTAAGGCACACGGCCAAATTCGGACTAAACCCGAAGAACGCTTTCAAATGACGATTCATGAGATGATGGTAGCTCCGGCCTTGAGGGATGGGCGACGGCAAAGCACGAACACGGATCATCGTGGCCAATCAATGTCACAGTTCTATCCCGGCCCCCGCCGTATCGCTCGCATACTGCGAAGTTGGCGTTGCCGCCAGATATTTTTAGACGCACTACCGACCGGTAGTATCTTGGCGCCTTCTATTTTTTGGCAAAGGTATCGACCACCTCATACCAGAGACTCTGTCCACCCGACTCGAATTTGCCGTTCATTAGCTCATCAAGAGCGTCGGGGCGCCGCTTTCGAAGCAGCGCATTCGCCAGCAGCACTTTGTAGCGGGTTCGATTGTGAAGGTGAGCCATCAGTATGTACTGCTCCCCCCAATTCATCCTGCGATGGATCAAATTTGCCTTGGGCGTTGCGAATGGCAGGCTAACGTCGTGCGCGTGTACCAATGTGCCAACTGGCAAATAAGGGAGGATGCTCAGATAGAAAAAAACCGTGTCGCTACCAGATTTGATAGTGTGAGAGCCGTCATAGAAAACGAAATCGCCAGGAGCGATAGCATCGCGGAAAAAGTCCGGCGATATCGATTGGACCGGCTGTCGAATAAATTCAACCCCTGGCAAACGTGCAACCTCGGCTCGAGGCTCCGGATCTACGCACACTATACGTCCACCGCCCGTCAACGCCAACGCTTCACTCGCCAGCCTGGTACTGTGCCCCGATCCGATCTCGATGATGTTTTTTGGGCGTCTCGACACAACTAACGCAAAGAGTGCGGCGGCATCTGAGTAGCTGAATTGCTCATTTCTCCAGTAGAAACGTGAACTGCCATCGTCATCTAGTGCCGGGTCGAACCCAGCCAAAAACGGCGATAGCGACCGGGCAAAAACGTCCATTTGGTCTACGTCAAAAATCAATGGATCATCATAAACAGAAAGCTGAGTACCAGCCCCGTCGTATTCGAAGGATTGGTCTATTTCGGCAATCGTCGGCGATTCCGAATAGAAGTCCGCTCTTGTCAAGTTTATTCCGTTGACCTCGAGTAGGGATCTGGTCCGTTCATCAGCCCATAAGTATTTTGATACCAGACCTCGAAGCGTCTCGATATCCTCATCAAGAGTCATTTTAGTCATATCTTAATTTACAGCTCTGATCGGTGCGAAATGTACATAGTTGCATATCAACATCAGTGACGACGGATCGAATCGTTGCCGATACCCTTAGCACCCGATAAACGACATGTCGCCCTCGAAACAAGTGCTACCCTGGACCCTGACTGCGCCGGAGACAGCCTGGAACTCGAGCCGTCCGAACCCAATTGTTTAGACGCAGCAAGGTCGGTATAGGAAATGCTGCGAACGGGCGGTGGGCCAGACTAAGCAGTTTCCAGTTGATTGCCCAGGAGCAGGAATGGACGATATTTCAAAATTTGACGCACGCGACGTTGATCGCCCGCGGAACCGAGTGTGCCTGTTGGTGCTTGGGATGCACCGCTCGGGCACAAGCGCTTTGGCGCAGGTAATAAGCTTCCTCGGTGCTGCACCGCCGAAAGATAGAATTGGGGAACACCCGACAAATCCTACCGGCCATTGGGAGCCAAGGCGCCTGGTGCTACTTAATGATGAACTGCTGGCAGAGCTTGGCAGTTCATGGAATGACTGGCGGGCGCTGAATTTATCGACCTTGTCACCCGAACGATTAGTCTACTACGAGACACGAATTCGTGACATTATTGATGAGGAATACGGCGACGCCGCCGTAATGGTACTGAAGGATCCGCGTATATGTAGATTGGCCGCGCTGTACCGGCGTGTTCTGGAGCAATTGGGGGTGCGCGTCTGTCCTATCATTATCCTGCGCAACCCATTGTCTGTGTCGGCATCTCTTGGAGCGCGTGACGGTCTTAAGATTTCTGCTTCGCAGCTTTATTGGCTCCGGCATGTGATTGACCTCGAACGCGATACACGCGGCCTGAGCCGCGCGGTCATTACGTTTGATGAACTTCTAAGCGATTGGCGTGGGACTGTCGAAAACATTGCTAAAGCGCTTAGCCTCGTCTGGCCAGTCAGCCTGCAGGAGGCCGCGTCAGAAGTTGAGAAGACGATCTCCTATGATCGCGTACACCATGGTGAGACGCTTGCGGAACTGGATAAGAGCCAAGCGATTACACCTTGGGTGAAGGATGCTTTCGCTGCCATGCTGGAAATGCGAGCCTCCCCCACCACAGCCATGAGGAAGATCAATAAAATCTCTGCCGCCGCCGACCCGTTTTTACACAATGCTGCGGAAGATCCAGATTTGGCGGTTATTCAGTCCATTAATGCTGTGCAAATTCCAGCGCTTACAAAGCGTGTTGATGATCTCAAGAGAATCAACGATGCGCTTCGGCGCGCCGCCAAGACTGCCAATTCCAGCCGCGATCAAGCAATGGCCGAACTCGGCATGATCCAGCAGAGCCGATCATGGCGCTACACCGAGATAATTCGTAAAATCAAATCTCTGCGCAATATGCCCCCCCATCGGGTCGCACGTATCGTTGCGAATAAGACCAAGCGCATCCTCGTCGGCAGCAACCTGCCATCGGTCGCTCCCGCCTTTAGCGAGATCGGCTGCCTAATTGTAACCCCCCCCCATACGGCGCATTTGGCAAATCTCTATGCCGAACTGCTGCGAGAGTGCGGGTTCGCAGTTACTGTCTCGGATTCGCTTGAACATCAGGCCGCGTATCAGCATCTGTTTGTGTTTTGCCCCAATGTGTTCAACGACATTCGCCCGGGGTATTTTGCTGTTCAGATGGAACAGTGCGTCTCTTCGCGATGGTTCAATGACGATTACATCGCAAAGCTAACTCAAGCGTCAGTAATCATCGATTATTCCATCGAAAACATAGCGTTCTTGCGAGATATTGGTTTTCCCTTGAATAAGGTTTTCCACGTTCCAGTTGGCACTTCTTCCGCAGGAATCGCAGAATCTTCCTACGAAGAGCGCGACATTGACGTGTTGTTCTATGGAGATATTCATTGTGATCGGCGCAAGATTATATTGGACCAATTGTCGAACGAATTCTCTATTCGCATTGAAAGCAACCTGTTCGGCCCACCGTTACATGCATTAGTGCGTCGTAGCAAGGCAGTTCTGAATATTCACTACTACGAAGACGCTCTTCTGGAAACGACACGGCTTTGTGAATGTCTGTCTCTCGGAACACCTATCGTTAGCGAGACATCGACCGACGCGAATCAGATGGCCTTATTTGATGGCGCGGTGGAATTCGCGCCTGCAGACAAGCCAAAAGAACTAGCGGACGCCCTACGCAAGGTCTTGTCGCCTAAAATATGGCAATCGATGACTCAGGCTGCCGCGCAAATAAGAACAGACCGTCACGCCCTTTTCAAGCGCCAATTCTTTCGATTCCTTTACGCGCAAAACATGATCGGCCTGAATGACCTCACTGCGGTTGTTTTGCCCACAGTCCCCCAGAGCCCTGCTGATGGCATCCCGCGGATATGCCTGACGTTGTCTGAGACACCTGACCGAACTCTTGCCTTCAACCTGATGCCGCAGGCCTCACAATTCCAGAAGTTCGATGGCATTCGACATAATCCGGGATGGATCGGATGTGGCCTTAGTTACAAGACCATCATGCAGGCAGCAAAAGAACGTGACTGGAACCGACTTGTCATCTGCGAGGACGACGTTTGTTTCCCACAGGATTTTGATAGAAGAAATCGGGCGGTGGAAGAGTACCTTCTTGAGAACGACGGAAAATGGGATGTTTTCTCAGGATTTATGGCCGATATCGGCGACGACGTTAAAATTATAAAAGTAGAAGAGAAGGACGGGGTTCAATTTATCTGGCTCGATCGATGCATCAGTTTCGTTTATAATGTGTATTCTAGTCGGGCTATTGAAGAAATATGTGAATGGTCCCAGACAAATACTGAATTTTCAAACACTATCGACCGATACCTCGAGTCAAAAAAACTTCGCGTTATTATGGCCTATCCCTATCTGGTAGGTCACGCCGAGGAACTGCACTCTACTCTGTGGGGTTTCAAGAACACTCAGTATCAAAGCCTTCTCGATAAGTCTGAAATTTCAATCGCCAAGTTTCTCCGGAACCACAAAACGAAGACTGCGTCCATGTAACGAATCAGCACAACAAATGCGCGTTGCCAGATGGGGCCGACAGCTTTGGCCTTGGCCTCAGAATCCGGAAGATCCACTTCAGGGACAATCGTAAGCTGCCGATCGCGACCCAATTTGCCGTCCGAGGGGATCGTGCTCCATCAAAGGCTTGTACCTTCTAAGGGAGCATCCTCTGATGCTTGTTCATGCCGTCAATGCCTGTTTCGTCTCACCGGCTAGAAGCCGGCGCACCACCGCCTCCGTCGATTGACGCCACTCCGGTGCATTCCAGCCGAACACGTCGGCGAATTTCGCGCTCGATAGCCGGGAATTGGCGGGGCGGCGCGCCTTGGTTGGGTAGTCCATCGTAGCAATGTCCCGTACCCGCGCCCAGGGACCACCCAACACGCGGCTTGTGTCGAGGATATGGCGGGCAAAGCCGCTCCAGTTGGCCTCGCCGGTTCCGGCCAGATGATAGATGCCGGATGTGGCGGCGCCCTCGTGCAGCCGTGCCGCCGCATGCAGGATCGCGTCGGCGATATCAAGTGCCGATGTTGGATTTCCCCACTGATCGGCCACCACCGCGATCTCGTCGCGGTCGGCGGCCAGCCGCAGCATGGTTTTCACGAAATTCTTGCCGAACGGGCTGTAGACCCATGCCGTGCGCAGGATCAGATGGCGCGGATTGGCCGATGCAACCGCCTGTTCGCCGGCAAGCTTGGAGGCGCCATAGACGCTGCGCGGTGCAGTGGCGTCGGTCTCGACATAGGCGCCAGGGGCGGTGCCGTCGAAGACATAGTCGGTCGAAAGATGGATGATGGGAACGCCAAGCTCCGCCGCGGCTTGCGCCACCTTGCCGGCGCCGACGGCGTTCACCGCGAATGCCAGATCGGGCTCGTCCTCGGCCTGATCCACCGCCGTGTAGGCGGCAGCCGACACGACGATATCCGGCTTCGCGGCCGCGATGGCTTCGATCACCGTGTCGGGTCTTGCAAGGTCGAGTTGCGGACGGCCAATGGCGATGACCTCAACGCCGGCGGCCGCCTGGCCGGCCTCCAGAAGGCTTGCCGCGACCTGTCCGTCGCGCCCGGTGACAACCAGCCTCACGCCGCCCCCTTGCGTGCTTCGCCCAGCCGTTCACCGGCATAGCGCTGCTCGCGGATCGGTCCCCACCACCATTTGTTGTCGAGAAACCAGTCGATGGTCTTGGCGAGGCCGCTGTCGAAATTCTCATTGGGCGTCCAGCCCAGGTCCCGGCCTATCTTCGAGGCGTCAATGGCATAGCGGCGATCGTGACCGGGGCGGTCGGTGACGAAGGAAATCAGGTCGCGATAGCTCTTGCCCCCTGCCCGCGGCCGCCTGCTGTCGAGCAGATCGCAGATCGTCTCGACGACGCCAAGGTTCGTCCGCTCGGAATTGCCGCCGACATTGTAGCTTTCGCCCGGCAGTCCCCTGGTCGCGACAAGTTCCAGCGCGCGTGCGTGATCCTCGACGAACAGCCAGTCGCGCACATTGGCGCCGGCGCCATAGACCGGCAGCGGCTTTTCGTCGAGCGCATTGAGGATGACCAGCGGGATCAGCTTTTCGGGAAAGTGATAGGGTCCGTAATTGTTCGAGCAATTGGAAAGCACGACCGGCAGGCCATAGGTTTCGTGCCAGGCCCGCACCAGATGGTCCGAAGCCGCTTTCGAGGCGGAATAGGGCGAGGATGGCGCGTAGGGCGTTTCCTCGACGAACATGCCGCCATCGAAGGGAAGATCGCCGAACACCTCATCGGTCGAGACGTGATGAAAGCGGAAATGGCTCTTCCTGTCCTCGGGCAGGCCGCGCCAGTATTCCAGCGCGGCATTGAGCATCTTGTAGGTGCCGACGATGTTGGTCTCGATAAAAGTGCCCGGCCCATCGATCGAGCGGTCGACATGGCTCTCGGCGGCAAGGTTCATGACGATGTCGATGTCGTCGCGCCGGAGGATGTCGAGCACGGCCCTTTCGTCGCAGATATCGGCCTGCGCGAAGCGATAATTGTGTGCGTTCTCGATCGGCCGCAGCGAGGCCAGGTTTCCCGCATAGGTCAGCTTGTCGAGATTGGTCACCCGACAGGCCGGGTTGGCGCATAGATGCCGGCACACCGCCGAACCGATAAAGCCAGCACCGCCCGTCACCAGAAAATTCATGCCGCTGTCCTCAAATAACCCATCAGGCGAACACCTCGGCGGCAGCCAGCAGCGGCGCCTTGAGGTCCTTGTCCGAGAGCTGGAACCCGCCAGTCAATGACGGCCATTCGATGCCGATGGCGGGATCGTCGAAACGGATCGACCGGTCATGCGCCTGCGAATAGGTATCGGTCACCTTATACAGGACCTCGGTGTCGGGCACGAGCGTCACGAAGCCGTGCGCGAAGCCTTTCGGCACCAGAATCTGGTTGCCCTTTTCGGCCGACACTTCGAGAGCGACCCATTTTCCGAAAGTTTTGGAACTGCGGCGAATGTCGACCGCAACGTCGAGAATGCTGCCCCGGATGACGCGCAGCAGCTTGTCCTGGGCGCGCGGCGCAAGCTGATAGTGAAGCCCTCGCAAGACGCCCGCCGCGGCGGAATAGGAATGATTGTCCTGCACGAAAGCCAAGTCTATGCCGGCCTGCGAAAAGCGCTCGGCATTGTAGGTTTCCACGAAGAAGCCGCGCGCGTCGCCATGTCGCTTCGGAACGATTTCCAGCACGCCATCGATGCCAAGGGGCCTGACTTCCAGCACCTAGCCCTCCGACAGGTCGACGACACGCCGGCGCAGATAGGCGGCATATTCGTTCTTGCCCAAATGGTCGGCGCGACGCAGAACCTGGTCCACAGACAGCCAACCCTGTTCGAAGGCGATCTCTTCGGGACAGGCGACCTTGATGCCCTGGCGGTGCTCGATGGTGCGCACGAAGGACGAGGCCTCATGCAGGCTGTCATGGGTGCCGGTGTCGAGCCAGGCATAGCCGCGCCCCAACCGATGCACATGCAACTGGCCGCGCTCAAGGTAGACGTTGTTGACCGCCGTGATCTCGAGCTCGCCGCGCGCCGAGGGACGGATGGCAGGGGCGATGTCGACGACGTCGTTGTCGTAGAAGTAGAGACCGGTGACCGCCCAGTTGGATTTCGGCACCTGCGGCTTTTCCTCGATCGTCAGCGCCGTTCCCGTGGCCTTGTCGAAGGAAACCACGCCATAACGCTGGGGATCCTCGACATGATAGGCGAACACCGAAGCGCCCTTTTCGCGCGAGGCAGCGTCGCGGCAAAGCTGCGACAGCCCATCGCCGAAATAGATGTTGTCGCCGAGGATCATCGACACGTTGTCCTTGCCGATGAAATTGCGGCCGATGATGAAGGCTTCCGCCAGCCCGTTGGGCTGCGGCTGCTCGGCATAGGACAGGTCGAGCCCGAACTCCGATCCATCGCCAAGCAGATCGCGAAAAACCGGCAGGTCACGCGGCGTCGAAATGATCAGAATCTCTCGGATACCCGCGAGCATCAGAACGCTCAGCGGATAATAGATCATCGGCTTGTCGTATATCGGCAGAATTTGCTTAGAGACTGCTAATGTTAGTGGATAAAGACGCGTTCCACTGCCTCCAGCAAGGATAATTCCTTTCAAGAAGCTCTCCTTGACATGCCTGAACCCCCCGGCCCTAGCCGCCCGTGCTTAGGTTCCATGCACTGGCTTGTCAATCTCGGCGTTCGTCAAATGACTGGGTCACGATCCGGCGCCAATCCATGGCCAATTCAGGCGACGCATTGCTATCGTCTTGCCAAAGCCGGCCTGGCGTGAACAAGCAGATTGTCATCATGGGCGGCGGTCGACTCGCCTCTCTGGCTCAGCCGCTCAGCAAGTCCCTTGTGAAAGATAACGCCATTCATATAGGCGAAGGTCATCGCCAGTGCCGCCGTTCGCAAGGGATAATCGACCAGGGAATGAACGAGCAGAAACGATACTGAGAGAAACGCCATTTTCTGCAGCGGATCTCGCCGTGCCGTAACGGAAAACGCAAAAAGCAATATCGCGTAAGCTGCGACCAGAAAGACAACAGGAGCGCCACCTTCAAGCGCCAATTCCAGATAATCATTGTGGGCGTGATTGACGTAGGGCTTGAAGATCATCTCTCCCTTTTCGTAAATCTGATAGACCTTCGGAAAACTGCCAAAGCCGACGCCCGTCGCCCAGTTCTCTTCAATTCCCGCGATCGTCGTGCGGGCAAATTCGGCCCGTCCAAAGGCCGGGTCAACCACTTCCGCATCGATCTTCGTCCACGCCCCGATCGTGTAGAGTGAAAGCCCGATGAAGACAGCGGGTATTCCATACCCGCCCAGCCTCGAGCGCGCGGACAGAAAGACGACTGATACCATGGTGATCGCCAGCCCTATCAGAATACCGGCGCGCGAACCGGCGGCCAGAAGCAACAGCAGCAGCGTTATCAAGCCGAGCGACCCGGACAGAAGGTGCCCGCGAAACAGGCCGTAGTAGACAACGAAGGGGATGGAGACGAAGAGCAAAGCTGAAAAATGGTTCTGGTTGGCAAACAGTCCCGCATTGATCGTGAACGGCAACAAACCCTGTATGGCAACCCTATCGGAGAGCGAATACTGGATCGCCGCAGCCAGTCCGTTACAGATGACACCCATGAAAAAGAAGGGCAGAAGGCCGTAGACCTGATCTGGGCGCAAGCGGGTGACGCTCAGAAAGAATGCAGCCATCGCCACGAAATACAACAGACACTCGATCGTACGTCCCACGCCGACACTGACGAAACGCAGCCCGGTTTCACCGCTCAGCCACGGATTTGCAAGTAGAACCTCAGGCCGCAATCCGCTCAACAGGGCGGCGGGCAGCGGCACGATTTGAAAACAGAACACGGCCCCTTTGAATTCGTCGATCTCCGAGACCAAAGCAAGGGTTTCAGGGGTGATTTGCAGGAAACCGATCTTCATGGCCATACCTAAAAAAATACCCAAAAATACCCAATAGCTCAAGAATCGACCTTACCCAATAAAGCACTCCCGGCGCCTTGTATGGGAAAACGCCCAGTCACAAGGCAAACGGATTAGAGAGTGGATTCGACAACAAAATTCAAAAGGTGCATGATGGGTTTGGTGTCGGGGGATACCTTCATGAATTGGCGTTGGTTTTCGACCGCAACAGTTGTTGCGTTCATCTCAGGCTGCACTGCCGACTATTTGAATAATTATGACTCGGTGACGCTCGCTGCCGGCGATGCGAACCGCTCAAATATGCTTTTGCAAACTGTCGATCCGTTCAATCCGAATAGCCAAAACACGCGTATTGAAGGCGACGGAGCGCGCGCGGTGGCAGTCTTCAACGGATACCGAGGTGCGACCCGAGCCCGTAGCGCTGATTTGGACTGTGCAGGCGGCAGCGGAAACAATGCGGTGGTTGCCCCTGGGGTGCAGATCACAGGCTCTGATCCTAACGGGCTCGATGGTGATCGCGACGGCATTGGGTGCGAGGGAAAATAGGTTGTCTCGAACAAGGAAAGGAGGGCTAGGCTGGCTCGCAGTCATTGCGTTGGCCGCGTATTATTATCCCGTTCCGTACCAGAGACCGGGCATTGCCTCGCCAAATCCAAAGGCCACCGTTGAGATCAGACCGGAGGCCAGCAATCTCACCCAGAGCGTTACACGGCAGGTCGAGGAACCGGCCGCACCCGGTCAGCAAACCAACGGGGAAGTGCTTCAAGGCCGCGCATCGGCAGTTGATGGCGATACAATTGAGATCAATGGGACGCGCGTTCGGTTCAACGGCATCGACGCACCCGAGTATGATCAACAGTGCGAGGATGCGAAGCACTTTCGGTATTCATGTGGATGGCAGGCCAAAACTTCCCTCGAAAAATTCATGGCTAAATCGAAGCCCTTACGATGCGAGTTTGTCACTTGGGATCAATACGGACGCTTCGTTGGCAATTGCTACCGGGCGGACGGAGCCGACGTGGCGGCCTGGCTCGTCAAGAATGGGCTGGCCCTCGACTGGCCCAAATACAGCCATGGCGGCTATGCATCCCAACAAGCGGTCGCCAAGGCTGCCAAGCTCGGCCTGTGGAAAGGCTTCTTCGAAGACCCATGGACGTGGCGCGCCGAGCACGCCGAAGATACGCAGCCCGCGGCCAATCAGCCTCTCGGTATCATAGGCCGTCAGGCTCAGTCACAAGGCTATTCGTGCGAGCCTCGCCGTAAATGCTCTCAGATAAGCTCTTGCGCTGAAGCCCAATGGTATCTCAGCAACTGCTCATGGGGCGGCAGGCTGGATCGCGATAGTGACGGGATTGCGTGCGAAACGCTTTGCTAGATACCGAGAACGACGGAGGACTGGTCAGTGGCCCAACAGTCGAGAAATTCCGGAGCCCCTCTTTCTCTCTTTTGGTCGGTGCGGGTACACTGGTTTGATCCTACGGTGATCTATTACCGGGGCTAGTCGCAACAGGATATCCCCGTTGGGGCTTGCTGATCGGTTCGCTGCTAGGCACATTCACCGCATGTGCAATCTCTACAACATCACCACGTCACAAGAGGCGGTCCGCCAGTGGACCCGGACTTTGCGGGACATCCTAGGCAACCTTGAACCGTCCGTTGACATCTATCCCAACCAGCCCGGCCCAGTGGTGCGTAACGCCCCTGAAGGCCGTGAGCTAGCCAATCTCCTGTGGGGAATGCCGACGCCGGCCGAGCGCGTCAAGGGCAAGGCTGACTACGGCACTACCAACATTCGCAACCCGCAGTACAGCCATTGGCAACAGTATGTCGGCGTCGAGAACCGTTGCGTGGTGCCGGTAACAAGCTTCGCAGAGCCCAGCCCAACTCCCGGCGATAAAGACCGCGAGACAGGCATTCAGCGGAACTATTGGTTCGCGCTCAATGAGGACCGCCCGTTATTCTTCTTCGCTGGCCTCTGGACGCCATGGCATGGGGTCCGCAAGGTAAAGGACGGCCCCGGCGATTTCGAGCTTTACGGTTTCATGACGACCGCGCCCAATGCCCTCATCAAGCCGATCCATGAAAAAGCTATGCCGGTGATCCTGAGGACGCAAGAGGAAACAGAGACTTGGCTGACAGCGCCATGGTCGGAAGCGAAGCGGCTACAACGCACGGCGCCGGATGATGCTCTTGTGATTGTCGAGAAGCCTGCCACACAGATCAAGTTTCCCGAGCAGGCACCAGTACCGCCAAGCCAAGGCTCGTTGTTCTAGATGGCTGGCCTTCGGATACTCTCGGACGTTGCACCGGGCCTTGCGATTGCCATCTTTCTTACAATCTTGGTCGTGATGTTTTTTCGTCGTAAGCGGCGCTAAGCAAATCGGCGGCACGTGATTGAAATGTTGGGCTGTTAGCGCCAGTTATTCATCCCTCCAGATCACGCGTCGTACCATGCGGATTTCAACAAGTCGCCTCACGCGTATCTTCATGCCCTCCGATGCGCTTGGCAGCAGAATGTCCACATCAAGCTCGCGGCGTTTGCAGCGCTCGCAGCGCATGTGCCGGTCAACGTCCCAAAACGGAATGTCCCCCACCAATTTGGCGAGGTCCCCGGGGAGATAGTGGCGTGTAATGTTGCAGTTGATGCACCGGACACGGATTAGCTGACCAACCTCATGCGCTCGGCACAGGGTCTGGACAAGGCGGCGCGGTCGTCTGCTCTGTTCCGGCATAGCCAAAAATAGGAATGAGTTCCTCGCCGAGTCAATTCACTCTTGACATTTATGTTCCCTTTTTGTTCACTACGCCCATGCAGCGTATGGAGTAATGCCATGGATCGAATTGTGACACTGAACAGCCGCCAGGAGGCTGCCCTCCAGGCCCACGCCGAGGATTTCATTGCAGTCCACAAGGGTGATGTGATGAAAGCGCTCAAGGAAATGATCGTGCTCAACGGGCACCTTCAGGAACGACTTGACGCACTCACCCCGCAGCGCCGCGCGACGCGTTAGGAGTAGGCACCATGGGCAGAATGCACTTCGACACCGAAGCCAAATCCGAACTGCACTCTGAAGCGGTGAAGCTGATCGCCCGCTACGACAGCCCTCTTGAGACCGTGAAGGCGCTCATGGCCTACAACTGTGAGCTTGAGACCCAGATACTCGCCATCGCCCATCGGCATCCGGGGATAGTTTCAATCGGGTACGATCCTACTCCGCCTGTGCTGGAGTGACCTTCAATGAGCCGCCTGATCTTTGCAGGAGAGCTTGAGAGCGCCGCCGACCAGATAGCGGACATATCCCGCGCCGACCTTCAAATTGTACTTCGTAGGGCCGCCCTGATGCTTAGAAACGTCGCCGGTGTCGATCTGGGCACGAGAACAGACGAATTACTTTTTGGAATCGCAGCGGAGATGGAAGTTTCCAAGTCCGATTTGATCAAAACGATCGTCAGCGATTGGCTAATTGCCAATGCTTATCTGCCTGTTCCGCTAGAGCTTGACGAAGGCAACGAGACACCATTTAAAATCTGAGCATGAAACCCGGCGTCTTCCGCTATGCCCGCGCAAAATACGCCTTGTACCACTCGACGAACCGCCCGACGCCCTCGGTCACCGTCGTTGTCGGGCGGTAGCCGACCGCCTGCTCCAGCGCCGAGGTGTCGGCGAAGGTATCGGGCACATCGCCGGGCTGCAGCGGCAAGAGTTCGACGATGGCTTTGCGGCCAAGCGCGTTTTCCAGCGCCTCGACATAGGCGGTCAGCTTAACCGGGTTGTTGTTGCCTATGTTGAAGATGCGCCAGGGGGCGCTGCTTGTGGCCGGATCGGGACGGCTGGAGTCCCAGGCGGCATTGCCCGTGGCCGGGTTGTCGCTGGCACGGATCACGCCTTCGGCGATGTCGTCGACATAGGTGAAGTCGCGCGTGTGGTTGCCGTTGTTGAACAGCTTGATCGGCTCGCCAGCAAGGATGTTTTTGGTGAACAGGAACAGCGCCATGTCCGGGCGCCCCCAGGGGCCATAGACGGTGAAGAAGCGAAGCCCGGTCGTCGGCAGCCCGAACAGATGGCTGTAGCTGTGCGCCATCAGCTCGTTGGCGCGCTTGGTCGCGGCGTAGAACTGGAGCGGGTGGTCGGCCGGCCTGTGCTCGGAAAACGGCATATCGGTGTTGGCGCCGTAGACACTCGAGGTGCTGGCATAGGTCAGGTGCGCGACGGCGCTGTTGCGGCAGGCCTCCAGCATGTTGGTGTAGGCGATGATGTTGCTTTCGACATAGGCATGCGGGTTTTCCAGGCTGTAGCGAACCCCGGCCTGGGCGGCGAGATGGATCACCCGGTCGAATGCGTGGTCGGCAAAGCAGGCGTCGACCACGCTCTTGTCGGCGAGATTGCCGCGGATGAAATGGTAGCCGGCATTGGTCTTGCGGCTCGCCTCGTCCAGAAGCCGCAGCCTCGCCTCCTTGATTTCCGGATCGTAGTAGTCGTTGACGTTGTCGATGCCGACGACCTCGTCACCGCGCTCCAGCAGCCGCTTGGCTACGTGATACCCTATGAAGCCGGCCGCGCCGGTGACCAGAACCTTCATCAGAAGCGCCCATCCGTGACATGCCTGGGAAACAGACCCTTGATGTCGTAAATGACGCCGGGGGTCTTGCAAAGAGCCTGCAGGCCGTCGACGCCCAGCGCGCGGAACTGCCTGTGGCCGATGGCCACGATAACGAAGTCAATGTCCTTCATTCCTCAGGTCCGGACAATTTTCCTCAAAGGCCACCCCCATCACCAGAATCCGACTGCCAACGACCAAGAGCTACGACAGCGCGGCTGCTCCAGCAAGCATCTATTTCTCGGATCGACAGTGCGGGAACTTTTGGTCAACAGCATTGCTTGATGCGATTGAAAAGATACCGTCTGCAACGCACCAACGCCGAACGATAGGGCCAATAATGCGATGTAATTTCCAGCACCGCTTCGGCGATCAACCCCTTGGCAAGTCGCCTGGGAGCCGAGACAGATCGATCTAGAGAGCGGAGATATTGCGTTCCGAAGCGGCTGTATGTTGGTGTCGTCGGGACGGCAACCTAGTCAGATGCGTATGGCCGGCGGAAGCCGGCACGGTACCGATCATCGGCCATAAGATCGGCCAAATATCCGGGCAAATTCGAAATATATCTTTATAATTACGTATTTAGCAGAAGCCAAGATCGGCCAGACATGGAAGAAAGCGTTTCAACTACATTCACCCGTTCCCCGACGGCAATGGCCGCGTCAGCCGTTTGATGAGCCACGCCATGGCCCATGAGGCTGGGATCGCCGCGCACGGGCTGTGGTCGATCTCACGCGGTCTAGCGCGCGGCGTGAAAAGCCGCACGGACTACAAGCGCATGATGGATCATGCCGATATGCCCCGCCAGGGTGATCTCGACGGACGGGGCAACCTCTCCGAGCGCGCACTCGGCGACTTTACGCTATGGTTCATGCAGGTGTGCATCGATCAGGTGAACTTTATGACCGGCTTGTTCGATCTCGACACGCTCGCGAAGCGGCTGCGTCGCTACGTCGAGCGCAGTGGCCTCAAACCCGAAGCCGCCCGCCTCCTGGAGGAAGCGCTAATGCGCGGCGAATTTGAACGCGGCGAAGCGTCTCGCATTAGCGGACTGCCCGAACGCACGGCGCGTCGCGTGTTCAATGAGGTGATCGCACTCGGTCTGTTGGCGTCGGAAACACCCAAAGGTCCGGTGTCGCTACGCTTTCCGGCCGACGCATTGGATTCACTGTTTCCGAAGCTGTTTCCAGAAACCTAAGTGTGACTACTTGGCAGACGCCACGCTGAAATCCGCCAATCACCCCATGCCAGCCAAGGCTTGATTGCTCAAGCCGCTGGTCTGCTCGGGCTTCAGCCGCGCTTGAGCAGCGTCCAGACGGCCGGCACCAGGCTTGCCGCGAGAGCCACCTTGATCAGGTCGCCGACGATGAACGGCACGACGCCGAACTGCCACGACTTTTCCGGACCGATGAGCAGCGCCAGCCAGGCAAAGCCCATCGCCATCATGACGACTTCGCCAACCAGCATGGCGTTGAAAAGCTTGATCGGGTGGCGGTCCCAGCCGCGATCCGCCGCCCAGCCGACAATGGCCGCCATGACCACGAAGCCGGCGAGATAGCCGCCGGTCGAGCCGAGCATGTAGGCAATGCCGAGACCCTTTTCAGGCGTGCTCTGGAAGACGGGAAAGCCCATGGCGCCCTCGGCCATGTAGAGCAGCAGGGTGGCGACGCCGAGACGCATGCCGAAGGCGGCGGCAATCAGCAGCACGGCCAGCGTCTGCATCGAAATGTCGACCGGCCCGAGCATCACCTTGGTCTTGGCCGACAGTGTCAGCACAAGCGTTCCGGCGATGGCCAGGAAAAGCTGCGTTGCCAGCCGCGCCGCGCCGCTTTGCGGCAGAGCCAGAGAAACAAGCGGACGCATCGTAGTTGCAATTGCCATGGTATTTCCCCAATCCGATTGCCGCTACCAGATGTTCGCGGCCTCACATCCTCCTATATTGGCTTGCGTGTTATGCGGCAATCGGTTTTGCCGTTTCCCCAAACAAGGCACCGATGCATGGCACTGAAGTTCGATACCGGCTTCGACCCCCTCTATGGCCAGGGGGTGAGCGTCGCGCCCGATGTCCAGCGCATCACGGCCCGCAATCCAAGCCCTTTCACCTTTCACGGCACCAACAGCTACATAATTGGCCGCGATACGCTGGCGGTGATCGATCCGGGGCCGGATGACGAGGCGCATCTGCGGACCCTGCTCGAGGTGATCGCAGGCCGGCCGGTCAGCCATATCTTCGTCAGCCATACGCATCGCGACCACTCCCCGCTGGCGGCCCGGCTGAAAGAGCGCACCGGCGCCATCGTGCTGGCCGAGGGGCCGCACCGGCCGGCAAGAGCCCTGCACATCGGCGAGACCAATGCGCTCGACGCCAGTGCAGACATGGCTTTCGTTCCCGACATCGCCCTTTCCGACGGCGAGGCGGTCGATGGCGACGGCTGGTCGATGAGGACGGTTCTGACCCCGGGCCATACCGCCAATCATGCGGCGTTCGCACTGGAAGGAACCGGCATCCTGTTTTCGGCCGATCATGTCATGGCCTGGGCAACCTCCATCGTCGCCCCGCCGGATGGGGCGATGGCCGATTACATGGCCTCGCTGGACCGGCTGATCGACCGCGAGGACCGCTTGCTGCTGCCCGGACATGGCGGGCCGGTGACGGCGCCGCGCGCTTTCATGCGCGGGCTGAAGACGCACCGCAAGATGCGCGAGCGCGCCATCCTGGAGCGGGTCCGGGCCGGCGACCGGACGATTCCCGACATGGTCAGGGCGATCTACAGGGATACCGATCCGCGGCTGCATGGCGCCGCCGGATTGTCGGTGCTTGCCCATCTCGAGGATCTGACGGCGCGCGGTCTGGTTGTGACCGATGCCGCACCGGCCATCGACGGCATTTTCACGCCGGCCGGATAGGCAACGCAGCCCACTGCCAAGTGCCCGTGCCTCACTCGGCCGGCGCGGCGCCAACCTGACCGGCGACTTCCTGGTCGAGCTCGGCAAGGAAATCGACAATACGCGCGGCATTGTCGCCAAGGTCGTAGCGACCGTAGCGGGACGCCGACCGCATGTCGACGATGACCGTATCGCCATCGTCCGTCACGCGGATCGCCACATCGGCGGGAAGGCCGATCACGAAGCCCTTGGCGACGGCGGTGATGGTCACCTCGCTTTGCCCGGCGAGATCAGGATAAGGTTCCGATAGATCCCAGTCGCGCCGATCGAGTACAGTTTCGACGGCATTGACGACAGTCTCGAACGGCAGGTCGTAGCTGCGTGCGCTGACCAGCGGATAGCTATCGGTCTGCAGCCGCTGTTCCCCAGGCGTCGACGGCGCAAGCACGTTCATATCCTTCGTGCGGTCGCTCACGTCCAGCGCCGGCGGTTCGTCGAAATCCGTCGAGATGTCCCTGAGCGGCGGATAGATCGTCGCCCAGTAGGCGGCGACGCCGTAGGGTGCGAGCACCAGCAGCGCCAGCAGCGCGCCGACCGTCAGGTCGCGACCGCCGCGGTCGCCGAAATTCCAGAGCCGCGAAAAGGCAAACCCGGCAAACAACAGCGCCATCGCCGCCAGCAGCGCGACAATGCCGAGCACCCACAGAAAGACAGGTGTTTCGACGAGATCGAAGCGATGGCCGACAAAGACCGTCAGCAGCAGCACCAACGAAAAAGCGGCCGTGCGCCGCGACCATCCGGCCGCCCTCGACGTTTGCCGTTCAGGAATACTTGCCATCGATTGCCGCACCACCCCAACCCGAACGGAGACTTAGAACCTTTTTGCGATGCCATGAAGCCGAAACATGCGACATCGCGTCAATCCGTCGGCAGGCGATAATCCTTGAACTGCTGGCGCAAGGTGATCTTCTGGATCTTGCCGGTGGCGGTGTGCGGAATTTCACCGACGAAGGCGACATCGTCCGGCATCCACCATTTGGCCACCTTGCCGTCCATGAAGTCGAGAATATCAGCCTTGCTCGGTTCCTTGCCCGGTTTGCGGACGACGACCAGCAGCGGCCGTTCGCCCCATTTCGAATGGTGGACGCCGATGGCTGCCGCCTCGGCGACATCGGGATGGCCGACAGCCAGGTTCTCGAGGTCGATGGTCGAAATCCATTCGCCGCCGGACTTGATGACGTCCTTGGCGCGATCGGTGATCTGCATATAGCCGCCCGCGTCGATGTGGGCGACGTCGCCGGTATCGAACCAGCCGTCCCCGTCGAACTGCTCCACGCCGGCGCCGCCATAATAGGCACGGGCAACGGCCGGCCCACGCACTTTCAGGCGGCCAAATGTCTTGCCGTCCCAGGGTTGCGCATTGTTGTCGTCGTCGGTCACCTTCATTTCGACGCCGAACGGCGGATAGCCCTGTTTCTGCTGGACATCGAGCCGGGCTTCGCCCTCAAGACCAGCATAGTCCGGCTTCAGGGTGCACAGCGTGCCGAGCGGCGACATTTCGGTCATGCCCCAGGCATGGATGACCTGGACATCGTAGTTCTGCTGAAACTTCGTCATGATCGCGCGCGGGCAGGACGAGCCGCCGATGACGACCTTATTGAGATAGGGAAGCTTCTTGCCGGTCTCCTCCAGGTGCTGCAGCAGCATCATCCAGACGGTCGGCACGGCCGCACTGAAGGTCACCTTCTCGATATCGAGCAGTTCATAGATCGAGGCGCCGTCCATCTTGCAGCCGGGCATGACCAGCTTGGCGCCGATCATCGGCCCGCTCTGGCCAAGGCCCCAGGCATTGGCGTGAAACATCGGCACGACAGGCAGGATCGTGTCGCGCGACGACAACCCCATGGCGTCGGGCATGGCGGCGATCATGGCGTGCAGCACGTTCGAACGGTGGCTGTAGACGACGCCCTTGGGATCGCCCGTGGTCCCGGAGGTGTAACACATGCCTGCGGCGGTGCTTTCGTCGAAGGTCTTCCAGGCGAAGTCGCCATCCGCCTCCTCAAGCCACTCTTCATAGGCGACCACATTGGGCAACGTCGTCTGCGGCATGTGTGCCTTGTCGGTCAGCACGATCACCTGTTTCAGCGACTTGACGGCGCCGGCGATCTTCTCGAGCAGCGGCACGAAAGTCAGGTCGACGAAGACTGCCTTGTCCTCGGCATGGTTCATGATCCAGACGATCTGCTCGGGAAACAGCCGCGGATTGAGCGTGTGGTAGATGGCGCCGATGCCCATGATGCCGTACCAGGCCTCGATGTGGCGGGCGGTGTTCCAGGCCAGCGTCGCGATGCGGTCGCCCAACCCATAGCCGTCGCGCTCCAGCCGCTGGGCGACCTTCAGGGCGCGACGATGGATGTCGGCGTAGGTGGTGCGCACGATCGGCCCCTCGATCGAGCGTGACACGATCTCGCGCATGCCATGCTGCCGCTCGGCATTGTCGATGAGCTTATGGCAAAGCAGCGGCCATTCCTGCATCAGTCCCAGCATTCGATCCTCCCTCACGCTTTTGCGTTGTGCTTTTTGTCCCATTGTGGAGCGAACCGACGGATTGTCCAGCCGCCAATACGGCCGAGCACTGCATTGGGAACAACCGCCACAATCCGGCCATCGTCGGCGTTAAGCTTCGTTAACGGGCAAAGGGGTGCGATTGGCGACTGAAAGAGGTTCGCATGGACGCGCAGCTCGACGACAAGGCTCTCGAGAGTACGCTTGCCGAAAGTCTGGCCGATCTGGTGCCGGACACAAAGACTGTTTCCGAAGATGAATTTGTTGAAGTTGTCGGCGGCGCGCTGGAAGCGGTCGGCGGCACGTTGCTGTTCAAGATGTGCGTCCAGAACCAGGGCGAGGACCAGCACGTCGCAGCCGCGTCAGTCGGCGATGGCGGAAACCGCCAGTTCCTGCTGCTCACCTTGCCGACCGGCGGTGGTTCCCTGAAGGTCGAGACCGTATCGAGAAGCAGCAACCCGGTCGCCGGTATCGCTGCCGCCTATGCCGGTCTCATGGACGTGTTCAAGGCCGCTGCCTGACAGCTGACGACAAGTATCGAGGATATTCGGAGGCGCGATCCGGCAGTGCCGGCCTGGGCAGGTGTTTGCGTGTTGCATGGCGACGGCAGGCCTTGAACAATGCGTTTGCGCGACACATCTCAAAGTCGACGCAAGGAGAGCCGCCGCATGGATCAGATCGCCAACCCCGCACCCGGTTTCCAACGCAACCCGGACAAAATCATCACCATCGAGCCCTATGCCGGCACCGTTACCGTCCGCGCCGGAGACGTGGTCATCGCTTCAACAGCGAAGGCCAAGGTGCTGACCGAAGCTCCCTATCCGGCGGCCTTCTACATTCCGTTCGCCGACATCGATTTCGGCAAGCTTGGCCGCACCGACCACTCGACCCATTGCCCCTACAAGGGCGATGCAAGCTATTGGAGCGTGCTGCCTGCCGGCGAGACCGGCCAGAACGCCATGTGGGCCTATGAACGGCCTTTCGACGAGATGGCTGAAATCGGCAACCACGGCGCATTCTACGCCAGCAAGGTCACGATCGAAGCCAAACCGGACTGAGCCAACGCCGAAGCGGGATACGCTCGGCTGGCCACTCACTCCGTGGTGCCGTTATTGCCGATGCCCTCGGCATCGTCGAGCCGCACAAAGGTCAAGCCCTTGGCCTTGAGCGCCAGCAGCCCCTGCACCACGCCTTCGCCGGCCGCATGGGTCGGCTGGTTGATATGCGAGATAATGACGTCGCCGTCCTTGGCCGCCGCGATGCGCCGCGCGGTTTCCTTGGCGCCGAGCAAGGAGCCGCCGTCGCCGTTTATCGAGAATCCCGCGACCTTGAAGCCAAGCTTGCGGATCATGGCGATTGCCGACGGGCTGTATTCGGCGGTTGCGCCACGAAACCATTTCGGCGCCGGCTCGCCGGTCCCGGCAAGAGCGGCGGCCCCCGATTCGACCTCGGCCAGCACCGCATCGGGGCTGCCGGCGCTGCGGATGCCGTAGATTTTCCGCGGCGTGTCGACCGCCGGGATGTGGTGGCCGCCGTGATTTTCCAGTTCGAACAGATCGGGATGCGCCCGCATGATCTCGACGGCGGCGGCGTTTCGCTTCAGCCAGATGCCGGTCACGAAAATGGTGGCGGGGATCTTGTTGTCCACCAGCGCCGAAAGGATCCGGCTGTCGGTCTGTCCGCCGCAGGCATCGAGCGTGAGTGCCACACGGCCGGCGCCGCTCGCCTGCGGCCTGATGTGCAGCGTCGGCTCGACGAGCGGCGCGGCATGGCCGGCGGATGCCATCGCCAACGACATGGCGATCATCCAGAGATTTTTTTGCAGCAGGCGCATCAAACCGATTTCCTGACCCGTCATTTCAAGCAGGCATCCCAAAGACCCGCATGAAGGCGGAAATCAGGATGATGCATAGCAGAAAAGCGCTCCACGCGACAATGTGACCGTTCCTGCGGCGAAGGGGTCATTCTACCGCGTCGAGAGTCGTGCATGCGATGCATGATCTCAGATGACGCGTTCCAGCTGCATTTCGGTGCGCGAAAGAACCTCGCGCACCGCCTCGACCACCGGCTTGACCTCCAGGCCCCAGACGCAGCATGCCTTGCTGGGATCCGGCGCGCGGCAAAGGTCCTCGGCCATGCAGGCGCAAGGCATCGGCGGCTGGAGCGAGATGCTGGGCACGCCGACGGGACCCCAGCGCGACGGCTCCGTCAGACCGAACAGCCCGACAACCGGGGTCCCAGTGGCTGCCGCCATGTGCATCGGGCCGCTCTCATTGCCGAGAAACAGCCGGGCCTGTTTCAGCACCGCCAGCAGGCTTCCAAGCGACAGGTCACCGACGAGATTGACGACCGGCGGCGCGGTCCTGGCGACGATGCGTTCGGCGATCTCGCGCTCGTCCGGGCCGCCCACCAGGACGACGTCCAGGCCGGTCTCGCCGGCAATCTCGACGATCGCTGCTGCAAACCGCTCCGGCTGCCAACGTCGCCCCTCGAAGCTTGCACCCGCATGCACGGCGATGAAGGCATTTGGCCGCAGATGGTGCTTATCCAGCAGCGCCAATGCTTTCGCCGTCTCCAATGGCAGCGGCTGAAGGTTCGGAATCACCGTGCGAAGTTCAATGCCGAGCGCTTCGAGCGGCGAGAGGTAGCGGTACAGGAAATGCTGGCCATCAAAGCCGTAGGGCTTGGCAAGGACGTTGGCGGGCTGCCGCTCCAGCATACGCAAGGGTCTTTCGGAAGGATTGTATCCGACACGGGTCTTTGCGTGGACGAGCCCGGTGAGGATGCGCGACGTCTTCGAATCGGTCAGGTCGATGGTCAGGTCGAAGCAGAAGCGGCGCAACGCCCGCACCATGGCGTAGAGCTCCTTCCCTCGCTCCAAGGGGGTGCCGCGCATGCGGTCGCGCCTGAATGCGACGACCTCGGAAGCGATACCATGGGCGATCACGAAGCTCTCGAAGCGGGCCTCGCACAGAAAGACGATGCTGGCGCCGGGGAATTCGAGCCGCAGGTTCTTGGCGAGCGCCGAGGCGAGGACGAGATCTCCTATGAACTTGGTTTGAATGACCAGGATCGAGCGGAGCGGCGCGGGAGAGATCTGCAGCATCTGTTTCCGGGAGCAATTTGCGGATGGCCGCAAATTGGGCAGGAACAATGTCGAGATTACGCGACGCCGCCAGCACGTTCGCGTGAATTGTCTTACAAAACGGTAAGCTGGATGGATCCTATCCGCGGCCTGTTTTCGCAACCAGCACCGCTGCCTGCGCTGCCGCCAGCCTGGCGATCGGCACGCGATAGGGCGAACAGGACACGTAGTCGAGGCCGACCTCTTCGCAAAAGCGGATCGAGGCCGGATCGCCGCCATGTTCGCCGCAGATGCCGAGCTTGATGTCGGGCCGCGTCGCCTTGCCCTTTTGCGCGGCCATGCGCACCAGTTCGCCGACGCCCTCGATGTCGAGCGAGACGAACGGGTCCTGATCGATAATGCCCTTCTGGCGGTAGGTTTCCAGGAACGAGGCCGCATCGTCGCGCGAGATGCCGAAGGTCGTCTGAGTCAGGTCGTTGGTGCCGAAGGAGAAGAATTCGGCTGATTCTGCAATGACATGCGCGCGGATGGCGGCGCGGGGAAGCTCGATCATCGTGCCAGTGAGATAGTCGATCTTGACGCCGGTTTCCTCCATGACGCTCTTGGCAACCGCATCGATGCGCGCCTTGACGTAGTCGAGCTCCTTCACCAGGCCGACGAGCGGCACCATGATCTCGGGGACCACCAGGGCGCCGGCCTTCCTGCCTGCCTCCACGGCCGCCTCGAAAATGGCCCGCGCCTGCATCTCGGCGATCTCGGGGTAGGAGACGGCCAGGCGGCAGCCGCGATGGCCGAGCATCGGATTGAACTCGTGCAGCGCCTCGGTGCGCTGCCTGAGCTTGTCGGGCGACACGTTCATGGCGGCGGCGACCTCGGCGATTTCAGCCTCGGTCTTGGGCAGGAATTCGTGCAGCGGCGGATCGAGCAGTCGGATCGTCACCGGCAGGCCGGCCATGATCTCGAACAGTTCGAGGAAATCCGAGCGCTGCATGGGCAGAAGCTTGGCGAGTGCGGCGCGCCGGTCCTTTTCGGTGTCGGCCAGGATCATCTCGCGCATGGCGACGATGCGGTCGCCGTCGAAGAACATGTGCTCCGTGCGGCAAAGCCCGATGCCTTCGGCGCCGAAGGAGCGCGCCATGCGCGCATCGAGCGGTGTTTCGGCATTGGTGCGCACCTTCATGCGCCGCACCGCGTCCGCCCATTCCATGATGGCGGCAAAATCGCCTGACAGTTCAGGCTGCAGCATGGCAACCGCGCCCTTCAGCACCTGGCCGTTGCCGCCATCGATGGTGATGATGTCGCCTTTGCGGAAGGTCTGCCCCATCGAGAGCAGCGTGCCGGCCCTGTAGTCGACGCGCAGCGAGCCGGCACCCGAGACGCAAGGCTTGCCCATGCCGCGCGCCACCACCGCGGCGTGGCTGGTCATGCCGCCGCGCGTGGTCAGGATGCCTTCCGCCGCATGCATGCCGTGGATGTCTTCGGGACTGGTTTCGATGCGCACCAGGATCGCCTTGCGCCCTTGTGTCTTCAAGTCCTCGGCGTCAGCTGAGGAAAAGACGATCTCGCCGGTAGCGGCACCGGGCGAGGCCGGCAGTCCGATGCCGATGACGTCGCGCGCGGCCTTGGGGTCGATGGTGGGATGCAGCAACTGGTCGAGCGAGGCCGGGTCGATACGGGCAACGGCTTCCTCTTTCGTGATCAGCCTGTCCTGCGCCATCTCGACGGCAATTTTCAGCGCCGCCTTGGCGGTGCGTTTGCCGGAGCGGGTCTGCAGCATCCACAATTTGCCGCGCTCGATGGTGAATTCGAGATCCTGCATGTCGCGGTAGTGCTTCTCCAGACTATCGGAGATGGTGACGAAGGACTGGAACGCGTCAGGCATCAGCTTCTGCAGCGACGGCTTGTCCGAGCCTGCTGCGATACGCGCCGCTTCGGTGATGTTCTGCGGCGTGCGGATGCCGGCAACGACGTCCTCGCCCTGCGCGTTCACCAGGAACTCGCCATAGAGCATCTTTTCGCCGGTCGACGGGTTGCGCGTGAAGGCAACGCCGGTGGCCGAGGTTTCGCCCATATTGCCGAACACCATGGCCTGGACGTTGACCGCCGTGCCCCAGCTTTCGGGAATATCGTGCAGGCGGCGATAGGTGATGGCCCGGTTGTTCATCCAGCTCGAGAACACGGCTGATATCGCGCCCCAGAGCTGCTCATGCGGATCCTGCGGAAACGGCCTGCCAAGCTCTTCCTCGACTTTGGCCTTGTAGAGCGCGATGACGCCCTGCCATTCGAGCGCCGTCAGTTCGGTGTCGAGTTCGTGCCCGAGCCCGCCCTTCTGGTCCTCCAGGATTTCCTCGAACACTTCGTGGTCGAGACCCATGACGACATCGGAATACATCTGGATGAAGCGGCGGTAGCTGTCATAGGCAAAGCGCGCATCGCCGGAATCGGCGGCCAGCGCCTCGACCGTCTCGTCGTTCAGGCCGAGATTGAGGACGGTGTCCATCATGCCGGGCATCGAGGCGCGAGCGCCGGAACGCACCGACACCAGCAGCAGTTTCGACGGGTCGCCGAACCGACGACCGGTCAGCCGGCCGATGTGATCGAGCGCGACCGCGACATCGGCTTCCAACCCGGCCGGATAAATACGGCCGTTGGCGTAGTAGGCGTTGCAGACCTCCGTGGTGATGGTGAAGCCCGGCGGCACCGGCAGCCCCAGGCTGCACATCTCGGCCAGGTTGGCGCCTTTGCCGCCCAGGAGATTCTTGTCGCTGGCACGGCCCTCCGCCGCACCATCGCCAAAGGTGAAAACCCATTTGGTCATGCATCGCTCTCCGGTTGCAGGAGATTGGAAAGATTGGCGAAACGGAAAGTTCCGCCGGTCCGTCCTTGGAGCGATATGATGCTGCAGTGCGAAAGGCAAGGCGTCGGTAAAGCCGTCCGGCCACTACAATCGATTAAGCAAAGCCGTGCCTCAGGATGCGGCAAAAAGACTTGCTATTCAGGGGATTCTGGAGTAGAACATATAGTGAACAAAGAGGTGGCTATGAAACTGTCCGGAAAACTCGACTATCTGGAAATGCCGGCGACGGGCGGGACGCTGGACCGGCTGAAGGCCTTCTACAGTTCCGCCTTTGCCTGGTCGTTCACTGACTATGGGCCGACCTATTCGGCCTTTGCCGAAGGCCTGGACGGGGGTTTTCAGGCCGACGCCGCCGAAGCGCCATCAAAGCCGCTGCCGGTGCTCTACAGCAGGGATCTGGAGGCGACCCTCGAGGCTGTCGAAAACGCCGGCGGCACGGTCGTCAAACCGATCTTCGCGTTCCCTGGCGGCCGCCGTTTCCACTTTGCCGATCCGGCCGGCAACGAGATGGCGGTGTGGTCCGAATAGCCAGCTCGTGCCGTCTGGCGGCGTTGCTTTTGCTGCCCAAACAGGCGTTCTCACCACCATTCATGGGGCATTGTGCTTTTTGGCTGCTCTGCTAATAACGCGCCGCACAAGCGACTCTGACGGCAATTGGGGCGTCGCCAAGTGGTAAGGCATCGGTTTTTGGTACCGACATTCCCAGGTTCGAATCCTGGCGCCCCAGCCATCCCGCTCAGGTCCGTTCCGGACACTTAGGACCGAGAGTACCTTTGCGATCTTCCATGAAGCCGATCGGCTAACAGTTCGATTGTGTCATAAATTCAGATGAGCCAAAGCCATCGCGGCAAATTCAGGTCTTGCACATGATCTGGACAGTCTCGCCTTGAACATCTCCTTCTTTCCATACATAGGTCGGCCGGGTGGGTGGCGGCTCAACATGGAACTTCAATGAACCTTCCTATCTTCGCCATCAACCTCGATCGCGAGACCCAGCGCTGGAGCGAATTGCTCGCCAGCGCCGAAGCGGCAGGCCTGACCTTGCAGCGCATTGCCGCCGTCGACGGCCATGCGCTTGCCAAAGAGGCCTGGACGGAGATCGATCTGCCAGCCGCACGCAAGCTGAGCGGGCGCGACATCCTTTCCGGCGAATATGCCTGTTACCGCAGCCATATCCAGGCGCTGGAAACGTTCGTGGCCGGTGGCAGCGCCCATGGCCTGATCGTCGAGGACGACGTCCTCTTCAGCGAAAACACCATGCGGCGCATCGAGGCCGTCATCGCGGCGGTGCCGGATTTCGACGTCATCAAACTGGTCAACCATCGCATCAGCTTCTTCATGCGCGCCGTCGAGACGGCGGAAGGCGACGAGATCGGTCGTGCGCTGCATGGCCCGCAAGGCTCGGCCGCCGCCTATCTGGTGACGCGGGAGGGCGCGCAGGGTCTGTTGTCGGCGCTCGCCGTCATGAAAATGCCATGGGATGTCGCGCTCGAACGCTTTTGGGATACCGGCCTGAAGGTCTATTCCGCCCGCCAAAACGTGCTTGGCTTCGCCGCCAGCAGCGAGATCTCCGGCATAGCCGGTCCCTCGGGAAGCTACAAATCCGCAAGGTTGGGCGGGCCGAGCCGGCTACGTGCCGGGGTGTTGCGGGCCGGTGACGAGTTGCGCCGCCTGCATCACGTCCTGCTGCGGCCCCCTTTGCCGCGAGATACCCTGGACTATGCCAAGGACAACGCGCCGCGCCACACCTTGCTTCTGTTGCTTGCGGCACTCGCCGTTCTCGCCATGGTTTCCGCGGTGTGGCGCGAGGCAGACACCTACCGCTATGCGGGCCTGGCGCTGGCCCTGGTCGCGGTCATCCGCTGGTTCAGGGTGGATTTGTGGACCTACAGCAAACCACTGATCGGTTGGGTCGGCTTCCTGTGTCTGGGCTGGTCGCTCTATGTCTTCATCCGACTGGCGATCGTCTATTTCGGCACCCACCAGTTGGGTGGCGCCGAAGGCATTTACATGTTTCCGCTGTTCTATGCGACGACCGGATTCGCCTTTCTGCTGTTTGTCAGGCAGCCCGCACGGCTGGTCCTCTGGTTCATGATCCTCAGTCTTGTCTTCCTGGCGGCGGACACCGCCTGTTCGAACATGTTTCAGGATATCCAACCGGCCCCGTGGCTTTTCAACAATCCCATCCACGCGTCGGTGGCGGCCGGTTTCATCTTCCTCTGCACGCTGCAATTCATGGCTTACACGGCCCAGAGAACGGACCTCGGGAAAGCAACCAAGAACCTTTATTGGGCGCTGTCGACAGCCGTCCTGCTGCTTGCCGTCGTCAATATCATCGAGATGCGGTCAAAGGGCGTGTGGCTTGCGCTTGCGCTTGCGCTGCTCCTGTTGACGGTCATGACCCTGGCGAGAGGCCATCGCCGCGAACTGTTGGTTTCGGGTGGCGTGCTGGCGATCGTGGCGGCCGGCATTGTCGCAACACACAACATCTTCTCGTCCACCGCCGGCGACACCATGACCTTCGTCAAAACCCTGGTTCCGGATGTGTTCAGGCATGGCGTCCTTCCCGCATTCGACCGCGCCATCGCGAGCGATGCGGTTCCGCTTGCAGCCAAGGAAAGGCTGATGCTGTGGGCGGATGCGATCGATATCTGGAAACGCCACCCGATCTTCGGAGCCAGTTCCAGCTGGCTGACCGAGTGGGAGAACAGAACCTATCATCCCATGATCTTAAACGTCTTCCACAATGGTTATCTGGAAATTGCCGTGCGCTATGGTGTGGTCGGACTGGCGTTCTTTGCCTTTCTCTACACCTGGTCGGCCAGGCAGGTTCTGCTGGCCATGCGAGCCAAGCTTGTCGCTCCGGCCGCATGGTCCTGCTACATCTCCACACTGGTTTTCTTCGCCCTCAGTATCCTTACCAATTCCAACAACCGGCTGGCCATGGGTGAGGCCTTCATGTGGTTTGCCGCGGCGTTCGGCTTCTATTGTTTTTATGTTCGCCAGCAGAAGAACCTTGTCGCGCCGCGAACCTATTTTTAGGGCCTGCCGGCGCAGCACGTATCTGATCAGCCGGTTGCGGCCAATGCACCTTTGAGGCCCCGCTCAATTTCCCGATAATCGGGAAAGTCGATGCCAAAATCCACGGCTTATCGCCGGCAACCCGTTTGTTACGATCGACACAGATCACAGACGGGGGTTGTCACGGATATGCTGACGGACAGGCAGGCACGCGAAGCGGTGGAGCAGTACCGCGAGGAAGGATATGCGGTCGTTCGACAATTCGTCGACGGCGACGAGATGATCCGGCTGAAGAAGGAAACCGATGCGGTCTATGCCGAAGGCCTCAAGCATCACGCCACTTTCCGGCACGGCAACCTGAATTTCCAGATCCTGCCTGAATCGGACTTTGGCCAACGCTATGTGCTGCAGGCTTACTGGTTTTCCTGGATCAATTCCTATTTCGAGCAATTCCGCCGCAATCCCGACTATCTGAAGCTGCTCGAGGGTCTGATCAGCCGCGACATAAAACAGATCGCCCAACAGCTGCACTGGAAGCCGCCCGGCGCCAATGTCACGGGTTATCGCTTCCACCAGGATCTGCGCTTCCGTAACCAGGCCGCCTTCGACAATGTCGCCGACGCCACCGTGACAACAGGCCTCGCGGTCGATCGGGCGACGCTGGACAATGGCTGTCTTCAGGTCGTGCCCGGCAGCCACAAGCTCGGCTATCTCGGCCTGTCGGACGAGGGAACCGGCGAGCTGATGAAGGGTCTGACCGCCGAAGAAGAGTTGCGCAAGGTCGGCATCGACCCGGCGACCATCGTTCCGCTGGTGCTGGAGCCGGGCGACCTTGCTTTATGGGGGCTGCTCACCGTGCACGGCTCCTCGCCCAATAGGTCACAGCACGACCGCGCCTTTGCACTGTCCAGCTATGTGCGGGCGGATACGACGCAACGTGGCGAATGGGCGTTCAGGGACGGTGTTTCGGTACCGCTCGGCAAGACGCCGGCATTGTGCAAATACGAAAAGCTCTTCGAGGAGCCGGGAC
The DNA here is from genome assembly GCF_020165455.1 of Mesorhizobium sp. BR1-1-3. Lineage (NCBI taxonomy): Bacteria > Pseudomonadati > Pseudomonadota > Alphaproteobacteria > Hyphomicrobiales > Phyllobacteriaceae > Mesorhizobium > Mesorhizobium sp. BR1-1-3. The sequence continues at coordinate 264,477 of NZ_JAIUIC010000004.1, read as the reverse complement.
CGATGTACGACACCACCGCCTGGTGGAAATGACGCTGCCGCGTCGGGCGACGGGGGCAGCAGGGGCCTGGCGTTCGCGCCAGGCCCCTGACGGCGTTGGCCGGCAATCGGGCAGCATTTCAGGCGGTGAAGTCGGCCGACAGTTCGCGGATCAGGAAATCGACGAACGCGCGCACCTTGGCCGCAATATAGGTGCGGTGCGGATAGAGTGCGTAGATCGGGCTGGAGCCGGGGCGAAACTCATCCAGCTGCACTTCCAGCCGGCCGTCGCTGATCGCAGCATCGACCAGCAGGCTGGGCAGATTGCCGATGCCGAAACCGGCGGTGGTCATCTGGTAGGCGGCCTCGACGCTGTTGGTCGAGATGCGCCCGCCGACAGCCGCATCGAAAGGGCCGTCTGGTCCGATGAAAGGCCATGTGCCAAGCCGCTTGGCGAAATTGCTCAGCACGCAGGAATGGCTTGCCAGCTCATCCGGGTGGACCGGGCGGCCGTTTGTGTCCCAATAATCGGGCGTGGCGCAGACATAGTTGCGAACTTCCCCAAGCCGGCGGGCAATCAAGGCGGAATCGGCCTGACCGCCGAAGCGGATGGCGACATCGTAGCCTTCCTCGACAATGCCGACGACATAACGCGCGGTGAGGTCGAACTCGATCGTGGTGAGCGGGTTCTCTTCGAGGAATTTCGGCACCAGCTTGGTTATGCGCGTGTGGCCCAGAACATTGGAGCAGGAAACCCGGATCAGGCCGCGCGTCTCCTTGTGAAGGCCGCGCGTCGAATCCTGCAGTTCGGAAATGTCGTCGAGCAGGATGCGGGCACGCGGAGCATAGTCGCGGCCCGCCTCTGTGAGGCTGAGGCGCCTTGTGGTGCGATTGATGAGCCGGACGCCGAGGTCGTCTTCCAGTTCCTTGATGGTGCGGCTGACGGCCGTCGTCGACATGTTGAGATCGCGCGCCGCCGCCGACAGGCTGCCCAGCAGGCAGACCCGATCGAACACCCGCATCGCCGTCAGAAGATTCATCTTGCCTTCCCCTCGCCGTCGCGGCCCCGCCGCCATCGGCTGCGTCTTGTAGAAAACAGCGCCCAGCAACGACGCGGCAAGGGCATTCCACCGAATTTGGGCGTAAAATCAACAATGGGAGAACCGATATGACATCCAGACCTCTTCATCCGGCGATCGGCGCATTTGCGAAAGGCGCGAAGAGCGGCGCGCTTGGCCGCCGCGAGTTCCTGGCGTTGGCCAGCGCCTTCGGCGCCAGCACGGCGATTGCCTATGGGCTCATCGGTCAACCGGTCCCGGCGCGGGCCGAGGAAGCCGCCCAACCCAGAAAGGGCGGCGTGCTGCGTGTTGCCATGCAGGTGATGGAGCTGGAAGACCCGCGCAAGTTCAAGGTTTCGCAGATGGGCAACATCGCGATGCAGTTTCTCGAACCGCTGGTGCGTTGGAAGCCGGATTTCACCTTCGAGCCGGTGCTGCTGCAGAGCTGGGAGATCAATGCGGACGCCACGGAATATGTGCTCAAGGTGCGCCCAGGGGTGAAGTGGTCGAACGGCGACGATTTCACCGCCACGGATGTCGCCTTCAACATCACGCGCTGGTGTGAGAAGGATGCCGCCGGCAACTCGATGGCGGGGCGCATGACCGCCCTGATCGATCCCGACACCAAGGTGGCGCGCACTGGTGCCATCGAGGTTCGCGACGACCACACCGTGGTCCTGAAACTGTCGCAGCCCGACATCACCATCATCCCTGCGATGACCGACTACCCGGCATTGATCGTCCACCGCACGTTCAATCCGAAGGCAGCGCCACTGTCGGCCAACCCCGTTTCCACGGGTCCGTTCGAGCTTAAAAAACTCGATGTCGGCGTTGCTGCCTCGGTGCGCAAGCGGCCGGACGGGTCGTGGTGGGGCGGTGAGGTGTTCCTCGACGGCATCGACTGGACCGACTACGGCACCGACTCGGCCGCCACCGTCTCCGCTTTCGAATCCGGTGAGATCGACCTGAACGGCCAGACGCAGTCCTATGACGTCGCCATGCTCGACAGGCTGGGCCTGAAGAAAAGCGAGATCGTCACCGCCGCCACCCTGGTCTCGCGCTGCAACGTCAACGCCAAACCCTATGACGACAAGCGCGTGCGCAACGCCATACAGCTTGCGGTCGATAACGAAGCGGTGCTGCAACTGGGCGCCGACGGCATGGGCATCGTCGCGCAGAACGATCATGTCGGACCGATGCATCCCGAACACGCCGACCTGCCGCCGATCAAACGTGATCCGGCCCGGGCCAGGGCATTGCTCGAGGAAGCCGGCCAGCTCGATTTCGAGTTCGATCTGATCTCGGTCGAAGCCGACTACCGCAAGGAAAGCTCCGATGCCGTCGCCCAGCAGATGCGCGACGCCGGCTTCAAGGTGAAACGCACCGTCATCCCGGAATCGGCGTTCTGGAACGACTGGACGAAGTATCCCTTCGCGACGACCAATTGGAACGCCCGACCGCTCGGCATCCAGACCTATGCACTTGCCTATCAGACCGGTTCGGCATGGAACGAGACGGGGTTCGCCGATCCAGACTTCGACGCCAAGGTCCACAAGGCCAATTCCATCGCCGATCCGGAGCAGCGCCGTGTGGTAATGAAGGAACTGCAGGTCATGCTGCAGGATTCCGGCATCATCGTTCAGCCTTACTGGCGAAAGCTGTTCTGCCATATGAAACCTGCCTTGATGGGCTACCAGATGCATCAGGCCTATGAGCAGGATTTCACACGGGCCTGGCTCGCCGCCTGATCGCGGACGACCCCTCCGACGGGGCGGCGCATTTTCCGGCACCGCCCTCAGAGCAGTTCACCGTGTCACGGAAACGGCGACCTGCTCTAACCCTTTGTTTTGAGGCAATTTTCGACGGAAAACCGCTTCACACTTTTCCTAGAATTGCTCTGGCCTGCTCACCGGGGACGTTGCGCCGAAGCGTCGGCCTCAAGGGCGTTCGAGGGGCAGTGCGGGCTTCGCATCGGACATGATGCGCAGATGCGCCCACACATGCCCTGCCTTGGCAGGTCGGCCGGGATTGCAGGCCGCCGCACCGGACCGGGCGGCACATCAAGCGTGTGAAACATTCTGGTTTCTGCCTCTGTCATCATCTAGCTCCGGTTCATGGCTGGAGCTTACTTTTGACTGGGGGAAGCGAAACCCGCTTTCCCGGGCAACGACCTTCCCGAAAACCGGGAGAATTCGTGCTCTTGGTGCCGAGAGGGACCCGAAGCAGCAAGACGACCGCATGAGCGGTCTGCCGCACCGGGTGCTATTGCCGGATCTCGACAGGTCTCTGCCGCTCAGTTGAAGTGAATTCGCCTGCCTATTGTGCGGAACTCTAGCCTGTCTTGGACGTTAGACCCGCCATCTGAAAGATATTTCCTGCTGACGCGATAGGCAGTATTACGAAGCGGGTGGGACGCCCCGAGCCACACGGCCTGTCGGATATGAAGCAATTTTGCGGTTGAGATCGCGGAACATGCAGCGTTATTTCCATCCGATCTGGAGATCTTAAATTGCCAGCTCGAATATGCTGCGTCTTTGGCAGCTGGCAATTGCTCAGCCTGGTTGCCTCACTTCGCCAATCAACAATGGATGGAAGCTCCCCGGCGGATCAGGAGCATGAGGACTATCTCCTGCTTTATGAAACGGCCGGCGTTTCCGAGCATTTCAAGACCGGTCTTGCTGAACTTGCGTCTAAAGTATGGACCTGGAGACGGATCATATGGGCGTACGACCTTCTGACGTCCGAGCGTAAATATGGGCAACTGCAAATTTTCCGGATCCATCGTCTGATCCGAGACACAATTGGTCTCGACGCGAGTTCCGTAGCTGAAATCTGGGCCTGCTTCGTTAACCGGCCGTCGGAAAAAATACTGCTGGATTCATACCCTGAAGCCAAGATCGTTTTGTATGAGGATGGCTTGACGTCATACCTTCCATTCGAGATGGCAACCATGTCACGGCCGCCGGGCACAAGGTTTCGACGACGCATCACCGCGGCCTTGATTGCAGGACTCTCTGCAATTTCACCGGCGTTCCGATTGAGGAAAGCGGCCGACAGGATAGAAAGACACCATCTGAGACGGGTGACGAAGTTTTATTCTTTGCTTCACGAAATCCCCATTCACGATGCACTGGAGAACGTACCGAGATTTCAGGTCGGCGCTTCGCTGATGCGCGACGTAATAGATGAAGCCTGCAGGGATGCGCTTTCCGGCGGCGATGAACATTGCCGTGCGTCAGCCAACCCACGGATCCTGCTGCTCGGCCAGGCATTGTCGCGAAACCGCATAATGTCGTACGCGCAAGAGGCGGCGATCTATAGACGAATTGCGGAGCAGATCGTCGAGAGGGGATACGACGTCGTCTGGAAGGAACATCCCAGAATAAGCAAGCCCTTCTTCCCCGAATTGCTGGATGCAGTTGGCAATGTGACGGCCGACGCCAACACCAGGATCATGGCAGCTAACCTGCCACACATATATCCGATAGAGCTTGTCGTATCCCGGATGAACATCGTTGGCTGCGTCTCCGGCACGTCAGCTGCCCTTCTTTACCTGAAGTGGCTTTACGGCATCAAAACATACACATTTGCGGAAACCCTGATCCCCCTCATGACTGGCGCGGATATTCTAATGAGCGAAATGGTAAAAGCCCATGCGGAGCCCTTTTCAACGCTCCAATCTTTGAACGAGACGCAGAAAGGGATCCGTTGAAAGGCGGTAACCCGAACAGGTTGAACACGATCCTCGCTGTCCAAATTCGGACAAACTCGATCTGGGACACCATCGATGTCAAAGCCGCTTTCAGTCCTTCAACGAGCCACCAAGGCCGACGTTCGATCGGAGCCGTTTCCACACATCATCCTGCCTGACGCCCTTCCCCTCGATCTCTACCAGGAATTGGCCGGCACGTTTCCCGCTCCGGAAACGCTCGAAATCGATACACGCCGCAACAACACCAGGTGGGATTATGAGGCCCACCGCGTTCGGTCGAACGAAGCCGTGCCGCAAATATGGCGCGATTTTATCGCCTACCATGTATCGCAAGGATTTTTCGGCGAGGTCGCCGACCTGTTCTACGACGATATTCACAAGCTTTACCCTGATTATTACCCCAATTATGAACGCCTCAAGAATATGAAAGCGGGCATCAGGTTTAGTGACACCTATGCAACGCGCGACATACTGATGGATGCGATGCTCAGCGGGAACACGCCGGTGACCAATGCCGGATCGGTGCGGACAAGCCACATCGACAATGGCGACAAGCTATTTTCTGGCCTGTTTTATATGAGGCCGGAAGATTATGATGCCGTTGGCGGGGACCTGACAATTAGTCGTTTCCAGTCCAAATACGCCACGCTGAAAGCCAAAGCGACACTCTTCAATGATGCCTATGTCGACGACACCCATTTGGAATGCGTCGAAACAGTTCAATACGACAAGAACATTCTTGTATTGTTCATCAATTCGATTGAATCGGTCCACGGCGTCACAGTCCGCCAACCCACCAACAAATCCCGGCTTTTCGTCAATCTGGTTGGAGAAGTCGAAAAGCCATTCTACATCAAAGGAAAAAAGATACGGCCGCGCTACGTCCCGGCGCATCAAAATCAGGATGAGGCGGAACAGACCTGGCTGAAAAAGCTCAAGCAAAAATTGCGGCTTTAGAAGAACAACGCCGTCGATCCGAGTTTCAGCCTGAACTGCCAATACCGAGCCGGATTCGACTTTCCCGGCGGCCAGGCAAAGATTGGAACAGAATGAGATTTTATCCAGCCGTCGAACGGATCGCCTTTTTCGCCACGCTTGCCGCTGTTCTTGCCCTTGCACTGCTGCCTATACCCCGACTCGAAGAGTACGGGATCGATATCGGTTTCCGTTCCGACAAGCTGAACCACGCCAGCGCCTTTGCCGTCATGACTTTCCTTGGAGGGCTCGGCTGGCCCGATCGAAAAACAAGACTAATCGTCTTCCTGGCCATGATTGGAGCGGCGATCGAGGTCCTGCAGGGCACGGCGCTGATACGGCGCGATCTGGATGTGTTCGACTGGTTTGCCGATTGCGCCGGCATCGCATGTGGCCTCGTGGCCGTGATCTGTGTGAACTGGATCTTGCGGCGCAGAGGTTGAGCCCGCTCTCAAGCCTTATCTGCACGGCGCCGATAGCCACAGGAGTTCGCCCTCGGCTCCATTGACTCAGCGAAATCGGATTGCAACGATCCGATCCGAGAGTGAGCAATTTTTCTAACTTGGCCGGACAGATATTTTGGGCGCGGCACCCAGGAAGTTCGCCATCAGTATTGAGGGACGATGACGATCAAGATCAGGCTTCCGGGCGGTGTGTTGAAGGTCAAGCAACGTCATGAGTTGCGGCGGCGGGAGCACAAGGGCGAAGTCCCGGTCTGGCAGTTTGGCAAATATTTCGTCATCTGGTGGCCCAGTACAATTCCTGATCGACCATCCAAGAGCTCGAATACTGATGAGGAACTTGAAATGAATCTTCCATCGTCTGGAGAAAGCACGTAAGCTCTATGCATCATGGCTTTGCGAATCAGATTGCCGGGGGGCACACTGAAGGTGAAGACCTACCGCGAACTGCGTGATCGCGAGCGGGATCGCAGGGTGCCTGTGCTGAAACTGGGATCGCTCTATTTCGTCTGGTCCCCGGCCAAACATCATTCGCACAGGCACAGTCCGCGGCCCTGACATTTTTTGCCGGGCGAGAACCGCTTGCACACTTTTCCTGAAATTGCTCCGGTGCGGCCCATTCCAGCCAGCGCGACCTGGGTCAGCTTGCCTCGCGCATGGCCTCGGCCGCCTGCAGGTCGACCGACACCAATTGGCTGACGCCCTGTTCGGCCATGGTGACGCCGAACAGCCGGTTCATGCGCGCCATGGTGATGGGATTGTGGGTGATGATGACGAAGCGCGTCTCGGTGGTGGCGGCCATTTCGTCCATCAGGTTGCAGAAGCGCTCGACATTGTGATCGTCGAGCGGGGCGTCGACCTCGTCGAGCACGCAGATCGGCGCCGGATTGGTCAGGAACACCGCGAAGATCAGCGACATCGCCGTCAACGCCTGCTCGCCGCCCGACAGCAGCGTCATGGTCTGCGGCTTCTTGCCGGGCGGGCGGGCGAGGATTTCGAGGCCGGCCTCGAGCGGATCGTCGGATTCGATCAGCTGCAATTCCGCCGTGCCGCCGCCGAACAGATGCGAGAACAGCCGCTGGAAATGGCCGTTGACGACATCGAAGGCGGCAAGCAGCCGCTCGCGGCCTTCGCGGTTGAGGCTCTGGATCGCCTGCCTGAGCTTGCGGATCGCCTCGATGATGTCCTCGCGCTCCGACACGATCGCCTCCAGCCGGTCGGAAAGCTCCTTCTGCTCTTCCTCTGCGCGCAGATTGACGGCGCCCAGCCGTTCGCGCTCGATCTTCAGCCGGTCCAGCTGACGCTCGATCTCGGGCATCTCAGGCATCGGGCTGTCAGCCTCCAGACCGGTATGGCGAATAACCAGATGCGGCGGTGTGTTCAGCGTTTCCTGGATGCGCGCCTCGACCTCCAGCCGGCGTTCGTCGGCCGCGGTCAGCCGCTCTTCGGCTCGAACGCGGGTCTCGCGCGCCTCGGCCAGGAACTGGATGGCGCCGGTGGCGGCCTTGTCCAGTTCGGATTGCCGGTTCTCCGCTTCCTGCAGACGGTCGGCCGCCGCCTTGCGCAAGGTTTCGGCCTCGGTGAGTTGCGACAGCAGGGCGCGCCGCTTGGCGTCGATTTCATCGGGAGCATCGGCCAGCCGCTCGCGTTCGGCCTCGGCCTCGGCCTTGCGTTCGCCAAGCGAGGCGATCTGCGTCGAGGCGTTTTCGGCCCGCTCCAGCCAATTGCTGCGCTCGGCGCCAATGGCATCGAGCCGGCGCGTGCGCGCCTCGGCTTCGCGGCGCAGCCCCTCATGCACCGCACGCGCATCGGCAAGCGCGGCGCGGTCGCGGGCGACATTGGCCGAGGACTGTTCGAGCTGCAATTGCAGATCGCCAAGATCAGGCGCGTCCTGCAGCAGCATTTCCGCCTCGGCGAAGGCGGCCGAAATCTCCTCATGGCTGTCGACGATGCGGGCGCGCGCTTCATCGAGTGCTGCGCGCCGGCTCTGCAATTCGCCGCCGGCCCTCTCGGCCTCGGCCAGTGCATTGCGGGCAGCGTCCAGCCGATGCTGTGCGTCACGCCCGGCCTGGCGCGTGTTGCGCTCGGCCTCGCTTGCCAGGCGGAGCGCCTGTTCGGCCTCTCCCAGCGCCTCCTCGGCCTGGCGCAAGACGAGCGTCGCCTGTATCGCCTCGGCATCGAGCTCAGCCAGCCGGTTCTTCTGCGCCAGCCGTTGCGCCGCGGCGGTCGGCGCGTCGGCACTGGCGGTAAAGCCGTCCCAGCGCCACAGTGCGCCCTCGCGGCTGACCAGCCGCTGGCCGGGAGCAAGCAGCGGCTGCAACCGGCGACCATCGCCGGCGGCATCGACGATACCGATCTGCGCCAGGCGGCGGGCGAGCTGTGCCGGCGCGTGGACCACGCTGGCCAGGCTCTTCACGCCTTCCGGCAGAGCCGCGTCGCCGGGTTGGATCGCGCCTTCGCCCCAATGCACCGGCGCGCTGCGGTCGAGCGGCACGTCGAGGTCTTCGCCAAGGGCTGCACCCAGCGCCGTTTCGAAACCGCGATCGACGCTGATCTGCTCCAGCACGGCCGGGAAGAGATCGCCGCTGGCGGCATTGAGGATTTTTGCCAGCGTGCGCGCTTCGGTTTCGATCCTTGCCAGCTCGGCCCTGGCATCCTGAAGCGGTGGCCGGGCAGCGTTTTCGGCAGCGCGGGCATCGATGACCGACTGCTCGGCCTCGGACACGGCAGCCTCGGCCTCCTCCAGCAGCGCCATGGCCTGTTCGACCAGCACGCGCTTCTCGGCCGGATCGGGCAGGCCAGCGACCTTGGAGAGTATCTCCGACAATTCCCGGTCGACATCGGCAAGCTGACGCGCGAAGCGGTCGCGGCGCTCGGCGGTATCGCGCAGCGTCCGTTCGATCTGGTTGCGCGAGGCGGCAGCCTCGGCCCGCTCGGCAGTCAGCGCGGCGAGTTTGGCTTCGCTTTGTGAAAGCGTAGATGCCGCTTGTTCGAAAGCCGCGCGGGTGGTGGCCTCGCGCTCGGCGGCACCAGCATTTTCCGAATTGAGTGCCGCCTCTTCGGCGCGCAGGCGCTCGAGAATGTCCGCGTTGTCGCGGACCATGCGCTCCTCGCGCGCGATATCGCCGTCGAGCTGCTGCAGCCGGCGCTCGAGTTCGCTCTGACGGGCGCGGATGCGGCCGGCTTCCTCTTCGATCTGCGACTTGGCGATCGAGAGGCGCTGGAAGGCAGCGGCGGCGGCGGCTTCCGCGTCGCGCAGGTCCGGCAGCCGATGGGCGCCTATGCCTTGCTCCCTGGCGGCGGCCATCTGGGCCGCGGCGCGGTCGCCGACCAGTGCCGTGGCAACCGCCAGCGCCGATCGCGCCTCGCCTTCCTGGGTTTTGGCCAGCGTCCAGCGCAGATGCAACAGCGTTGCTTCGGCCTTGCGGATATCGGCCGACAGGTTCTTGAAGCGGGAGGCCTGGCGCGCCTGGCGCTTCAGGCTTTCGATCTGGCTTTCCAGCTCGCCGACGACGTCGTCCAGCCGTTCGAGGTTCTGCTCGGCCGCCTTCAGCCGCAGTTCTGCCTCGTGGCGGCGGGTGTGCAGGCCGGAAATGCCTGCCGCCTCTTCGAGCAGGGCGCGGCGTGCCTGGGGCTTGGCCTGGATCAGTTCGCCGATGCGGCCCTGGCCGACCATCGACGGCGAACGCGCACCGGTCGACTGGTCGGCGAACAGAAGCTGCACGTCCTTGGCGCGGGCCTCCTTGCCGTTGATACGGTAAAGCGAGCCGGCCTCGCGCTCGATGCGGCGCGACACCTGCAGTTCGTCGGCATCGTTGAAGGCAGCAGGCGCCGAGCGGTCGCTGTTGTCGAGGAAAAGCGTGACTTCGGCGGTGTTGCGGGCGGGCCGAGTGCCCGAGCCGGAAAAGATGACGTCGTCCATGCCGGACGCGCGCATGTTCTTGTAGGAGCTTTCGCCCATCACCCAGCGCAGCGCCTCGACAAGGTTCGACTTGCCGCAGCCATTCGGTCCGACAATGCCGGTCAGGCCGCGTTCGATGACGAACTCGCCGGGCTCGACGAAGGACTTGAAACCGAGGAGGCGAAGGCGCGAAAACTTCATTCGCGCCGCCCACTAAGCGGACTTCCGTGGTTTTTCGAAAGGAATTCGCGGCACGACAAGAAACCGCGCACGCCGAAGCGCCGCCGCCTCAGGGCTGACTGGACGTCAGAGCAGAGGGTCGATGATGGCCGACATTTCCTCAATCGACATCGCCCCCTTGTAGGTCTTACCGTTGATGAAGAAGGTCGGTGTCGAGTCGACCTTGAATTCATTGGCGCCGCGCTTCTGGACCGATCTCACATCGTCCAGAAGTTTCTGGTCCGTCAAGCAGGCCTCGAAGGACTCCTGTGTAAAACCGGCGAGCTTCGAGATTTGCAGCAGCGCATCCTTGGTATTCTGGACGCCAACCCAGTTCGCCTGCTGCCGGAACAGGACGTCGACCATGGGGTAATAGTTATCCTTGGCGCAGCGCGCCAGCATAAAACCGGCTTCGGCGCTCGGGTCGAACGGGAATTCGCGCAGGATGTAGCGAACCTTGCCGGTGTCGATGTACTTGGTCTTCAGGTCCGGAAAGGTGGTCTCGGCGAAATGCGCGCAATGCGGGCAGGTCATCGAGGCGTATTCGACGATGGTGACCTTGGCGTCGTCCTTGCCAAGCTGCTTGTCGGGCAGCGCGCCCGGCTTCATCAGTTCCGTCATGTCCACGGTGCCCTGGGCCTCCGGCGCGGTGGCGGCGGCCGGCGTGGCCGGCTTTGCGGGAGCGGCCGGCTCAGCGGGCTTCACATTCGCGGCCTTCGCCTCCTCGCCAGAGTCGCTGCAAGCCGCGAGCAGGGCCACCGCCGGAATGGCGGCCAGCGAAGACAGGACGTTTCTGCGAGACAAGCTTTGGCCAAACGGGGGACGGTTCATACGAATCACCTGACAAGGGTTGGATTTTGCAACGCAAAGACACGAAAAGGCGAGAGTTGGCGCGAATTAAGGCATCTCGATCCCCAATCCAATCGCGAGACCTGACAAGGGCGATCACGAATGCGAGATATAGACGACGAATCCATGACTTTCTTCAAGACGCCTATGATTTTCTCTCCCCAATAATGGTCGCGCCAAGTTTCTCCAGCGAGGCGCGCAGTCCTTCATTATCGACCAGGCCGACAGTCCCCGACAATTTCGTCTTCTCAGCCGCGGTCAGCGGTCTCAGGGCCGGTCTGCGCTTTCCTTTGTCGGCTGTCACCGGCTTCTGCAGAATCCTGATGCGGTTGATGGCGGTGAAGCCGAGGAAGGCGTTGACCCGGTTGATGATCTCGCCCGTCTCGTGCTGCAGATGAAGTGCCGCCATGCCTTCGCAGGCAATGACCAGCACGGCCGGCTCGAACGGATCGTCCTCATGCATACGGCGCGGCCACTGGATTTTTTCGGGGCGCGAGTGGCTGGCCAGCCGCGGGCCGGCGATCTCGTCCCATGACTGGACGAGGCCGATCGAAATGCCGGCCCGCTTGCGCAGCACCGGATCGAGGATCCTGGTCGCGAGATCGCTGACCGGGACGGGATTGCCGTAGGGCGTTCTCCCTGCCATGTACGTCCTCCAGCGACGACCCAGCAGATACCGGCCAGGCCAATACAAGATCAATGGCACCAGCAGACCAGACCCGCAAGACCGCATCCTGGGATAGTGGCAAAGCCACATCCGGAGATATCGCATCCCGCCTGCTAGACTGGTACGACGTTCATCACCGTGAATTGCCGTGGCGCATCACGCCCGGTGAGCATGCACGCGGCGTGCGGCCTGATCCCTACCGCATCTGGCTCTCCGAGGTCATGCTGCAGCAGACCACCGTCGAAGCGGTGAAGGCTTATTTCCGGATTTTCGTCGAGAAATGGCCCGATGTCGAGGCGCTGGCCGCGGCGCCGACCGAGGACGTGATGAAGGCGTGGGCGGGGCTCGGTTACTACTCCCGCGCCCGCAATCTCAAGGCCTGTGCCGATCTTGTGGCCGAGCGTGGCGGCCGGTTTCCCGACACGGAGACGGGTTTGAGAGAGCTGCCCGGCATCGGCGCCTATACGTCGGCGGCCATCACGGCGATTGCCTTCGACCGCCCCGCCGCGGTTGTCGACGGCAATGTCGAACGTGTCATCTCCCGGCTGTTTTCGATCACAACCCCGCTCAGCGAAGCCAAGCCCGAGATCCGCGCCCATGTCGAGCGCATGGTGCCCGGGATAAGGCCTGGCGACTTCGCCCAGGCGATGATGGATCTCGGCGCCACCATCTGTACGCCACGCCGGCCACGCTGCATGCTGTGCCCGCTACGCGAAGACTGCGACGCCGTCGTTTCAGGCGATCCCGAGCACTTCCCGGTGCGCCTGCCCAAAGCCGACAAGCCGCAGCGGCACGGCGCGGCCTTTGTCGCCGTGCGGGCCGACGGCGCCATCCTTCTGCGCAAACGGGCGGAGAAGGGCTTGCTCGGCGGCATGACCGAGGTGCCGACGACAGGCTGGACCGCGCGGATCGATGGGGCAACCACGCAAGCGGCCGCGCCGTTTCCCGCCGACTGGCGGCATGCGGGCCGCATTGCGCATGTCTTCACGCATTTCGCTCTCGAACTCGAAGTCTTTCACGCTCACATCAAAGGTGATGCGCCAGACGGGCATTTCTGGTCGCTCGCTCACGAGATTTCCGGCGAGGCGCTGCCGACTGTCATGAAAAAGGCAATCGAGGCTGCGATACCCGGCGCGACGAAAAAGCCGTCGCCACACAGTGCAAAGAGGCCCCATGACTGAAATACGCCACATCGTTTTCGACATCGGCCGCGTGCTGATCCACTACGATCCCAACATTCCGTTCAGCCGCCTCATTCCGGATGCCGAAGAGAGAAAGTGGTTTTTCGACAATGTCTGCACGCATGATTGGAACATCGAGCAGGATCGCGGCCGGACCTGGGCAGAGGCCGAGGCGCTGCTGATCGCGGACCATCCCGATCACGCGGAAAACATCCGCGATTTCCGCCGCCACTGGCACGAGATGGTGCCGCATGCCTATGAGGACAGCGTCGCCATCATGGTCGGTCTGATCGAGAGCGGCCACGACGTGACCATGCTGACCAATTTTGCCAGCGACACGCTGGCCGAGGCCCGCGAGCGCTTCGATTTCCTCAATCGTCCGCGCGGCGTGACGGTGTCGGCTGACATCCGCCAGATCAAGCCCGACCGAGCCATCTACGATCACCACGTCGCCGCATTCGGCCTCGAACCGGCCGCGACGCTGTTCATCGATGACAGCCAGAAGAATGTCGACGGCGCCAAGGCGGCAGGCTGGCAATCGGTGCTGTTCACCGACGCAAGGACGCTTCAAGCAGACCTTGAACGTCTCGGAATCAAGGCCTGATTTGAATCGCTTCGCGCGATCCGTTGAGCCTTTGAATCAACGGCATTCGAAGCAATTGGCAGGGGCTCAGGCCCCTGCCCGCTCCATGCCGAGCCGCGCGATGCGGCGAAGCTCGTCGATCGGGGTCAGGCCACCGCTGCGCTCATAATGCCAGAAGGTCCAGCCGTTGCAGGCATCCAGCCCCTGCACTTCGGCGCCGACCTTGTGGATCGAACCGGCGCTGTCGCCGATCGCCACCGTGCCGTCGGCCCGCACCTTGGCCGCCCAGCGCTTCTTGGCATCGTAGAGCGTCGCACCCGGCATCATCAGGCCGGTGTCGATCAGGCTGACGAAGGCAACGCGCGGCTCGGCGCGCTTGCCCGTGAGAACGGTGAGATCGGCACCATCCAGCGGCCGCACCGCGTCGATGCGCTCGTTGGCGGCGTCGATGTAGGCCTGCTCGCGCTCGATGCCGACGAAATGGCGGCCGAGGCGCTTGGCCACCGCGCCGGTGGTGCCGGAGCCGAAGAACGGATCGAGCACGATGTCGCCCGGTTTGGTCGAGGCCATCATGATGCGGGCAAGCAGCGCTTCCGGCTTCTGCGTCGGGTGCAGCTTGTCGCCATTGTCGTTCTTCAGCCGCTCGCCGCCGGTGCAGATCGGAAACAGCCAGTCGGAGCGCATCTGGATATCGTCGTTGGACGCCTTCATGGCTTCGTAGTTGAAGGTGTAGCCCTTGCCCTTCTGATCGCGCGTGGCCCAGATCATCGTCTCATGCGCGTTCTGGAAACGGCGGCCACGGAAATTCGGCATCGGGTTGGTCTTGCGCCAGACCACGTCGTTGAGGATCCAGAAGCCCAGATCCTGCATCTTGGCGCCGACCCGGAAGATGTTGTGATAGGAGCCGATGACCCAGATGGTGCCGTTGGGCTTCAGCACCCGGCGCGCCGCCAGCAGCCAGGCACGCGTGAAAGCGTCATAGGCCTCGAAACTCTCGAACTGGTCCCAATCGTCGTCAACGGCGTCGACCTTCGACTGATCGGGGCGGTGCAGGTCGCCGTCGAGCTGCAGATTGTAGGGCGGATCGGCGAAGATGACGTCGATCGATTTTTCGGGCAGCCGGTCTAGCGCGGCAACGCAGTCGCCCTTGAGGATCGTGTCCAGCCATTCGGATTGCTGGGGAGCGTGGGAAAGCTCGTCGAGAAGACGCACGGCAGACATTCTGACACCCAAGGCACGCGTTACTGTTTACTCCTGGTTATGGTTACCGATCAGCGTAAATATTCCGTGAAGGCCAAGGGACGGGTGTGGCGAATTTGCGAAGGCGGCCCTGTTGGTGTATGCCGCGCCGCCTGAGCCTTCCGAGGCACTTCGCCCTCCCATTGTCCGGATCACCATGCCCCAGCCAGACCTTGTCATCTTCGATTGCGACGGCGTGCTCGTCGATTCCGAGATCATCGCCGCCCGCGTCGACGCCGAGCTTTTGACCTTGGCAGGATACGAGATATCGGCTGAGGAGATTTCGGAGAGCTATGCCGGCCTGACCTTCAAGGACATCATGCTGCGGGTCGAGGAAAAGTCCCGCATCCCCTTCCAGGCCTCTCTGATCGACAGGGAGGAACAATTGGTCGACCGCAAACTGCGCAGCGACGTCCGCGCCATCGATGGCGCGCGCGAGGCCGTTGCCGCGGTAACCGTGCCGCGCTGTGTCTGCTCGAATTCACGCTCCGAGCGGATCGAATTCATGCTGGAGAAGGTGCATCTTCTGCCGTTTTTCACCGACCGGATTTTTTCGGCGATGGAAACACCGACCGGGAAAACGAAACCGGCGCCGGACGTGTTCCTGTTTGCGGCGGAGAAACTCGGCGCCGACCCGGCGAACACTTTCGTTATCGAGGATTCCGTGCACGGCGTCCACGGCGCAAGGGCGGCGGGCATGCGGGTGATCGGCTTCACCGGCGCGGGACACAGTTATCCCGGCCATGCCGACGCGCTCACCGAGGCCGGCGCCGAAACGGTGATCCGCCGCTGGGCAGAGTTGAAAAGCGTGATCGCCGCGCTGTCGGAGTGGTCGGACGCCTGAGAAGCGTGCGCCGCGACGCACGCCTCATGCAACTGCCGAGACCTAGTTCGTCGCGGCAGCCCTCTTGCGGCGGGTCTTCTTCGACTTGTCGGCCGCTGCCTGATGCGCGGTTTCGTCATAGCCGGCAAAGGCCTGATAATCCTGGGCCGTCGGCTCGGGCACGACGACATTGGAATCGGTGAAGACGAACTGCGTGGCAACCGAAGGATCGGTGACCTGGACCTGATACTGGTGGAGCTGCGAATAGAGGACCTCGGTGCCGTGCATCACCGCCGTTCGGATCGGCATGGTGATCGTGCCTGGAGAAAACTTCGGTCCGGGGACAATCTTGCCGGCGACCGCAATCTTCATCGTCAACTGGCCGTTGGCACGGCTGCAGTCGCGTGTCACGTCGCTGACCGACGCCTGGTAGATGATATTGGCCGAATCGTCGGGCGGCGTTGCAGCTGCGGCGTCAGCCTCGGCCTGGGCCGCGGCATCCTGCGCGGCATCGCCGGTCTTCTTGATCCTGGGCTTGGGCTTCTGAGCTTCCCTGGAATAGGTGTTGAAGAAGGCCGTGCCGTCCCGCACCGTCACCCTGGGACAATAGGCCTGCAACTGGCTGGCCAGGATCTTCGGATCCTGCGGCGGCGGTGGCGCCGTCGGGTCCTCCTTCTTGCGGATGCCGAGGTTCAGGATGCCATTGTCGCCCGATTGGCAGCCGGCGGCGGCAAGCATAAAGCCGGTGAGCGCAAGACCCGCCAAAAAGCGACCACTGAATGTACGAAACGCCATGAAACTGCACTTCCCTCTCGCAAAGCTGGTGACGTATATCAACCGCGCGGCAAAAATGCGACTGAGCCAGTGCAGAATTAACCACCTTGCGGTGGACGGAAAAAGCCAGGCAGTAACGGAATTGTGACATGCACTATGTGAGTACCCGCGGGGAAGCCCCCGTTCTTGGATTTTCCGACGCCGTGCTGGCTGGGCTGGCGCGCGACGGCGGGCTCTACGTGCCGCGCGAGTGGCCACAGTTTTCCGCCGCCGAGATCCGCGCCATGCGCGGCCTTGCCTATCCCGACCTTGCCATCCGCGTGCTGTCGCCGTTCCTTGGCGGCGAAATCCCGGCGCCCGTCTTCGAGCGGCTGGTCCGCGAAGCCTATGCCACCTTCCGCCACGAGGCCGTCTGCCCGCTGGTGCAGACCGGCCCCAACACCTTCGTCCTGGAACTCTTCCACGGGCCGACGCTCGCCTTCAAGGACGTGGCGATGCAGCTTCTGGCCCGGCTGATGGACCATGTGCTTGCCGAACGCGACCAGCACGCCACCATCGTCGGCGCCACCTCGGGCGATACCGGCGGGGCTGCCATCGATGCCTTTGCCGGTCGCAGCCGGACCGACATCTTCATCCTTTTCCCGCATGGCCGCGTCTCGCCGGTGCAGCAGCGGCAAATGACGACGTCGACGGCTGCAAACGTCCATGCGCTGGCGATCGAAGGCAATTTCGACGATTGCCAGGGCCTGCTCAAGGACATGTTCAACGATCACGGCTTTCGCGACCGGGTGGCGCTTTCGGGCGTCAATTCGATCAATTGGGCCCGCATCATGGCCCAGATCGTCTATTATTTCTCCTCGGCGCTGTCGCTCGGCGCGCCGGACAGGCAGGTTTCCTTCACCGTGCCGACCGGCAATTTCGGCGATATCTTTGCCGGCTATGCCGCCAAGAAGATGGGCTTGCCGATCGATCGGCTGGTCATTGCCACCAATGACAACGACATCCTGGCGCGCACTTTTTCGACCGGCGAATACCGCACCAAGGGCGTCTTTGCGACCACGTCGCCGTCGATGGATATCCAGGTGTCGTCGAATTTCGAACGCTTGCTGTTCGAGGCCTCCGGCCGTGACGCCGCGACCGTGCGGCGCTACATGGACGGCCTGAAGCAGTCCGGTGCTTTCACCATCGAACCCCACCAAATCGCCGGGATGCGTTCCGAATTCGACGCCGGCCGCGCTGATATGGACGAGGTCGCCGCCACCATCCGCTCGACGCTCGCGACCAGCAACTATCTGCTCGATCCGCACACCGCGGCAGCCGTGCATGTCGCCGCAGGCAAGGCGTCAGGCGCCGTGCCGATGGTGGTGCTGGGTACCGCGCATCCGGCAAAATTCCCGGCCGCCGTCGAAGCCGCCAGCGGCGTGTCGCCCGCACTGCCCGCGTGGCTAGGTGGGTTGATGACATCGGAGGAAAAATACACGGTACTTCCATCCGACCTGAAAATGGTGGAAGATTACGTCGGCCGCCGCGCGCGGGCGGCGCGTTAGGGAGTAGTAGCCATATGGGTGTTGAGGTAAGCCGTCTGTCGAACGGCCTGACAGTCGCCACCGAAACCCTTCAAAGCATCGAATCGGTTGCCCTTGGTGCCTGGGTCAAGTCGGGTGCCCGCAATGAACGTGACGACGAGCATGGCATGGCCCATCTGCTCGAGCACATGGCGTTCAAGGGCACGAAAAGGCGGAGCGCCTTCGAAATCGCCTCGGAGATCGAGGACGTCGGCGGCGAAATCAACGCCGCCACCAGCGTCGAGACCACCTCCTACTATGCCAGGGTGCTCTCCGACGACGTGCCGCTGGCCGTCGACATTCTTGCCGACATCCTGCAGGAGTCCGAATTCGACCCGCAGGAACTCGAACGCGAACAGCATGTGATCCTGCAGGAGATCGGCGCCGCGCACGACACGCCCGACGACATCGTCTTCGACCGTTTCACGGAAACCGCCTATCGCCATCAGACGATTGGGCGCTCCATTCTCGGCACGCCCGAAACGGTCAAGTCCTTCACCTCGAAACAACTTCACGACTTCATAGAGCGGCAATATGGCGCCGAGCGCATGGTGATTGTCGCCGCCGGCGACATCAAGCATGACAATTTCGTGCGCGAGGTCGAAAAGCAGCTCGGCGGCTTCCGCAGCAAGGCCGACAGCACCATCCCGCAATATGCGCAATATGTCGGCGGCGATTTTCGCGAGGACCGCGACCTGATGGACGCGCAGATCGTGCTGGGGTTCGAAGGCCGGGCCTATCATGTGCGCGACTTCTACGCCTCGCAGGTGCTGTCGATGATCCTCGGCGGCGGCATGTCGTCGCGCCTGTTCCAGGAGGTCCGCGAGAAGCGCGGCCTGTGTTACTCGGTCTATGCCTTCCATTGGGGCTTTTCCGACACCGGCGTCTTCGGCGTCCATGCAGCGACCGGCCAGAGCGACATCGCCGAACTGGTGCCTGTCATCATCGACGAACTGCAGAAGGCCGGCGAGAAGATCCTGCAGGAAGAACTCGACCGGGCGCGCGCCCAATATCGCGCCGGACTGATCATGTCAGCCGAAAGCCCGGCCAGCCGCGCTTCGCAGATCGCACGGCAACTGCTTCTGTTCGGCCGGCCGATCGCCAAGGAGGAACTGATGGAACGGCTGTCGGCGCTGACGATCGAGCGGCTGACCGATCTATCGTCGCGTTTGTTCTCGACCAAGCCGACGCTTACCGCTGTCGGGCCTGTGGGCACACTGGCGCCCTACGAGGCGATTCTCGAATCGCTCGCGGGCACGCAGACCGCGGCCCGCAAGCTCGCCGTCTAAGCCCCTCAAAGCGCCATGTTCGCGCTCCCTTTCTTTCGCCGTGACCTGCCGGCACTGAAGGGCGACCGTGTCACGCTGCGCGTGCCGTTCACCAACGACTATCGCGAGTGGGCGGCGGTGCGCGGGGAAAGCCGCGCCTTCCTCGAACCATGGGAGCCACGCTGGACTCCCGACGAACTCGACCGCAACGCATGGCGGCTGCGCATCAGCCGCTACCGCGAGGATTATGCTCAGGGAACCGCTATCGCCTTCTTTATCTTCGAGAGGAGCAGCGGCAAGCTTGCCGGCGGCATCACGCTCGGCAACATACGCCATGGCGTCTCGCAAAGCGGCCATGTCGGCTACTGGATCGGCGAGCGCTTCGGCGGCCGCGGCCTGATGACCGACGCGGTCAAGGTGGTGACCCGCTTCGCCTTCGATACGCTGAGGTTGCACCGCATCGAAGCGGCCTGTATTCCCGACAATATCAGGTCGATCCGCGTGCTTGAAAAAGCCGGATTTCGGCGCGAAGGACTGCTGCGATCCTATCTCAGGATCAACGGCATCTGGCAGGACCACTACCTCTACGCCCGGATCGCGGACGATCCGCCGGGCGTTGGAACGAAGGACTGATTTTTGACGAAATTCCTGCGCAACGGGCCGCTGTTCGCCATTGTCCTCGCGACACTCCTGACGCTGTGGGCGGCATCGTCGGCCTTCGCCGTCGAGCCGATCAAGATCGCCCGCGACGACGTCGCGCTCGACCTTTCCGGCGCCGTCGAGATCTACCGCAACCAGGGCGAGAATTTCCAGGTGTCGACCGCGCCGGGTCCGGACGGCATCGTGCGGCGCATCGAGGTCGAGGCCAATGATGCCCGTTCGACCGGCGACTGGGCTGTCTTCGCGCTCGCCAACACCACCGACCAGCAGCTCGACCGGCTGATCGTCGCACCGCATTTCCGCCTGGTGAATTCCGGCATCTTCTGGCCGGATCTGGGCTCGACCCGCATCGCTGCCATCACGCCCAGCGAAGGCTTCGCGCTCGACCGCCAGACCAGCCCCGACGCCGACGTTTTCCGGGTGACGCTGAACCCCGGCACGGTGATCACCTTCATCGCCGAACTGGCCTCGCCGAAGCTGCCGCAGGTCTACCTCTGGGATCCCGAATCCTACAAGGACTCGGTCAATTCCTACACGCTGTTTCGCGGCATCGTCATCGGCATTGCGGGCCTGCTGGCGCTGTTCCTGACCATCCTTTTCGTGGTCAAGGGGACCTCGATGTTCCCCGCGACCGCCGCGCTTGCCTGGGCGGTACTGGCCTATATCTGCGTCGATTTCGGCTTCCTCAACAAGGTCATCGAGATCTCGCCCGGCAATGAGCAGATGTGGCGGGCGGGAACGGAGGTGGCGCTGGCGGGAACCTTCGTGGTGTTCCTGTTCGCCTATCTCAACCTCAACCGATGGCACGGCCATTTCAGTTATGGCGCACTGGTCTGGATCCTCGGGCTGGTGCTGATCGCCGGCGTCGCGATCGTCGATCCTGCGGTCGCCGCCGGCATCGCCAGGCTGTCCTTCGCCGCCACCGCACTGACGGGGCTTGGCCTGATCATCTTCCTCGGGATTCGTGGTTATGATCGTGCGATCATGCTGGTGCCCAGTTGGGTCATGGTGCTGTTGTGGCTATGCGGATCGTGGATGGCGATCACCGGCATGCTCGACAACGATATCGCCCAGCCGGCCCTGGGCGGCGGGCTGATCCTGATCATCCTGCTGATCGGCTTCACTGTCATGCAGCATGCCTTTGCCGGCGGCGCGCTGCATCAGGGCCTGTTCTCCGACCTGGAGCGGCAGGCGCTTGCCGTCGCCGGATCGGGCGACACGGTGTGGGACTGGGACGTGCTGCGCGACCGCGTCGTCACCAAGCCCGATGTCAGCATCCAACTCGGGCTGGCGCCGAACAGCCTCGGCGGTGCGGCGCGTAACTGGCTGCCGGTGCTGCATGCCGACGACCGCGACACGTTCCGCACGACGCTCGACGTCGTGCTCGAGCACCGGCGCGGCCGGGTGTCGCAGAACTTCCGACTGCGCGGCGCTGACGGCCACTATCACTGGTTCTCGCTGCGTGCGCGCCCGGTCATCGGATCCGACGGCGAAGTCATCCGCTGCGTCGGCACCATGGTCGACGTGACGGAGCAGAAAAAGTCCGAGGAAAGGCTGCTGCACGATGCCGTGCACGACAACCTGACCGGCCTGCCGAACCGCGAACTTTTGATGAACCGGCTGGAAGCGATCATCTCGATCGCGCGCACCGAAGAGAAGGTGCGCCCGACCGTCTTCGTCATCGACATCGACCGTTTCAAGCAGGTCAATGACGGGCTCGGCATCTCGGCCGGCGACACCATCCTCTTGACCATCGCGCGTCGCCTGCACCGGCTGCTCAAGCCGAAGGACTCGCTGTCGCGCTTTGCCGGCGACCAGTTCGCGCTGATGCTGTTGTCCGAACAGGACCCGGCCCGCATCGCCGCCGTGGCGGATGCCATCAAGCATGCCATCAACAATCCGATCACCTTTGCCAAGCGCGAGATCGTGCTGACCGCCTCGATCGGATTGATCACCTGGAATTCGCCACAGATGTCGGCCGAGGACATGGTCAAGGATGCCGAGCTTGCCATGCATCAGGCCAAGCGCTTCGGCGGCGACAGGATCGAGCCGTTCCGTCCGGCTTTCCGCACTGTCGGCACTGACAGGCTGCAGTTCGAATCCGACCTGCGCCGCGCCATCGAGCGACGCGAATTCACGCTTGCCTACCAGCCGATCGTGCGGCTCGAGGACGGCAGTGTCGCCGGCTTCGAGGCGCTGCTGCGCTGGGACCACCCGCGCCGCGGCATGATCCCGCCGGCGGATTTCATCCCGGTCGCCGAAAGCTGCGGACTGATCGTGCAGCTCGGCCTGTTTGCCATGCAGCAGGCGGCGGAAGACCTCGCCAGCTGGCAAAAGCAGATCGGCGACGCGCCGCTGTCGGTCTCGGTCAATCTGTCCAGCCGGCAGTTGATCCGCCGCGACCTGGTCAGCGACGTCCGCTCGGTCATCGCTCGGGCCAACCTGAAGCCGCGCTGCTTCCGGCTCGAACTCACCGAATCGCTCGTCATGGACAATCCCGAGCAGACCGCCCATGTGCTGACCAAGCTGAAGCAGCTCGGCATCGGCCTGTCGCTGGACGATTTCGGCACCGGCTATTCCTCATTGGCCTATCTGACGCGTTTCCCCTTCGACACCATCAAGATCGACAAGAGCTTCGTCGACGACAACACGCCCAAGCGCGCGGTGCTGCTGAAATCGATGGTCAACATGGCGCATGAACTCGGCCTGTCCGTCGTCGCCGAGGGCATTTCGGACGAGAGCGACGCGCTGGAACTGCGCCAGATGGGCTGCGAATATGTCCAGAGCTTCATGTTCGGCGCGCCAATGCCGGGCGACCAGGTGCTGAAGACGCTGAAAGAGCAGTATCCGCTGACGCAAGCGTAAACGGATCAGGCGTGTCCGGCAGCGAGGCTGAGATGCGCAAGGTCGATACCGATCGAGGCGAGGATCCGGTCGTATTTGCGCTCGATATCGGTGTCGAACAGAAGCTCGGCACTGGCCGGACAGGTCAGCCAGCCATTTTCTGCGATCTCGGTCTCCAATTGGCCGGCGCCCCAGCCGGAATAGCCGAGCGCCATCAGCGCATGACGAGGCCCGCGGCCGGACGATATGGCGCGCAATATGTCGACGGTCGCCGTCAGGCAGATGTCCTCGGAAACGGTCAGCGACGATTCCACCCGATAGTCGCCCGAATGCAGGACGAAGCCCCGGCTGCGATCCACGGGGCCGCCATTGCGCACGACGAAATCGCGGGCCTGAGCCGGCAAGCGGATTGCCTCCTGCTCGTTCATGATGCCCAGTTGCACGAGCAAGTCCGGAAACAGCATCTGCTGCGTCTGGTTGATGATCAGGCCCATGGCGCCTTCATCAGAATGGGCGCAGACATAGATGACCGAGCGCGTGAAACGGTCGTCCTTCATGCCGGGCATGGCAATCAGGAACTGATCGTCGAGAAAGCCGCGACTGGCGACCGTCTTCTTGTGGCGCAACAAGTCCATGAAGGGAGCGTAACGCGTTTCCAAAGCGCCGAAAAGATGCGCCGTGCTGGATTCGACCAAAGCCTGTGGCGGCGGCTCGAACATTCTTCTCCCTCGAAGTCACGCAAATATGATACCGGCAAGGCCATGAAATCATTGCGCGGCCACGAACGGACGATCAAATCACCGCCATGCGAAGCTTGAAAATCCTGCTGCTCGGCGCCGCCATCGGATCGGCCACCGCTCTTCCCGCCGCCGCCTCTTCGTCGGCGTGGTACAACAGCGAAGGCGGCAAGGTCCGGCTGGTTACATCAGGCAAAGCCGACGATGCCGGCCGCATACAGGGCGTTCTCGACATAGCGCTCAAGCCCGGCTGGAAGACATATTGGCGCGATCCGGGAGACGCGGGCGTGCCGCCGCAACTCGACATTTCGGCCAGCACCAACATCGCCGACGCCGCTCTGTCGTTTCCGGCGCCGCAGCGCCATGACGACGGCTATGGCAAATGGGCGGGCTACAACTATCCGGTCTCTCTGCCGGTGACATTCACGCTGGCGACGCCGAACCAGCCGGCGGTGATCGATGCCGACATCTTTCTCGGCATCTGCGAAACGATCTGCATTCCGGTGCAGACGCGGCTGACCGTCGACCCCGCCTCCGATCCGGACAATGCCGAGGACGCGGCGCTGGTGAAGGCGAGTTTTACGGCACTGCCAGCGCCCGCGAGGTCCGATTTCGGCATCAATGTGCTGCCGGGCGACCATGAGACGCTGATTGTCGAGGCGAGCTTTCCCGGCGATCCGGCGGCGGCGGATTTCTTCGTTGCCGGCGAGCGGGACTACATGTTCGGCACCCCGGCCCGCAGCGAAAAGGACGGCAAGCTGATTTTCACCGTGCCGATCCTCGACCGCCCCTCGACGACGCCGACCGATGGCGGGCTTCACTATACGCTGACGAGTGCGGCGGGCGCTGTCGAAGGGGTTCTGCCTTTCCCTTGATCCAGCCCATCGCAACGGTTGCAGGAAGCCGTTGGGTTCGCTACGCAAAGACACGCCCTTCCCCATTTTCCCAAGCGAGGAATCCATGACCATTTCCGTTGGCGACAAGCTGCCTGACGTGACCTTCAAGACGATGACCGACGACGGCGCCAAGCCGATCACCGGGGCCGAGATCTTCCCGGGCAAAAAGGTCGTTCTGTTTGGAGTTCCCGGCGCCTTCACGCCGACCTGCAGCAACAACCACTTGCCCGGCTATCTCGAGAACCATGACGCCATCCTGGCGCGCGGCGTCGACACCATCGCCGTCGTTTCGGTCAATGACGTCCATGTCATGGGCGCCTGGGCGCGCTTCACCGGCGGCGAGGGCAAGATCCTGTTCCTGGCCGACGGCAGTGGCGATTTCGCCAAGGCAGTGGGCCTCGACAATGACCTTTCCGCCAGCGGCATGGGGCTGCGTTCGAAGCGATTTTCGATGATCGTCGACGACGGCAAGGTCACCGCGCTCAATGTCGAGACCAAGCCCGGTGTCGACGAGTCCGGCGCGGCCCATATTCTGGGACAGCTCTGAACTTCAGTGCGCCTTCGGCCGCAACGGCGATGGCGCTTGTGGTTCATGGCTTGCTTTGGGGGGATCCTAGCGATGTTTGACATCTTCTGGCGCGCTATCGCGATCGGCGTCGGCGCCACCGTGCTGATGGATCTCTGGGCCATCTTCCTGCATAAGGCGTTCGGCCAGCCACGGCCGAACTGGGGGCCGGTCGGCCGCTGGGTCTGGCATCTCCGTGACAAGGTCTTTCACGACGATATCGGCGATACAGCACCTTACGCGCATGAAAAGGCGCTGGGTTGGGCCTTTCATTATTTTGTCGGCATCGCCTACGGCATCATCCTGGTAGTGCTGGCCGGAGCGGGCTGGCTTGCCGCGCCGACATTTCTGCCGGCCTTCATCCTCGGCATTGTCACCGTCGGGGCCGGCTGGTTCCTGCTGGCACCCGGCATGGGCGCCGGCTGGGCCGCCTCGAAGCGGCCCAACCCGATGCGGATCCGGGCGCTGAACCTGGTGTCGCACACGGTGTTCGCACTTGGGCTTTGGGGCACGGCGCTGCTGATACGATAAGCGCTTACGGCTGTGTCGGCCTGTCGATCGGCTGCCAGCCGTAGACAACGGAATGCGCGCCGATATCGTAGTAGTTGCCGCCGCCCGCTGGCTGATCCGCTTCTTCGTACCCGAGCCGCGCCGCTCCTGAAATTCAATAGCTCTGGGTCGAGCGCCGCACCTTCGCGATTGCCGGCGCAGCAGGCTTTGGCGCTGCTGCAGGCTTGAACGGGCCTTTCTTGAACGGCGCCATGCCTTCGCGCGCGAGTTCGTCGGCGCGCTCGTTCTCGACATGGCCGTCATGGCCCTTGACCCAGTTCCAGGTGACCTTGTGGCGCTTGTTGGCCTCGTCGAGCGCCTGCCAGAGTTCACCGTTCTTGACAGGCTTCTTGTCGGCGGTCTTCCAGCCGTTCTTCTTCCAGCCGTGGATCCACTTGGAAATGCCGTCCATGACGTATTTGCTGTCGGTGTGAAGCTCGACCGTGCACGGTTCCTTCAGCGCGTTCAGCGCCGAGATAGCGGCCAACAGTTCCATGCGGTTGTTGGTCGTCTCGGCCTCACCGCCGGAAAGCTCCTTGGTGGTGCCGTTGAAGCGCAGGATCGCGCCCCAGCCGCCAGGGCCGGGATTGCCCGAACAAGCGCCGTCGGTGAAGATCTCAACCTGTTTGCTCATGATATCAGGCCAATCCATATTCCGAAGGAGATTTGATCGCCCGGTGGAACCGCATCCTTCTGATGTATTCGGTCGGATCGCGTTTCATCACCAGCCCGCCATCGGGGACGGTCAGCCAGTCGTATAGCCGGGTCAGCATGAAGCGCAACGCCGAACCGCGCGCCAGCATCGGCAGCGCAGCCTTTTCCTGGTCGCTCAGGGGCCGGACGCTCTGGTAGCCGGCGAGCAGCGCCTTGCCCTTGGTCAGGTTGAAGGAAAAATCCTTCTCGAAGCACCAGGCGTTGAGGCAGGTGGCGACATCGTAGGCATAGAGGTCGTCGCAGGCGAAATAGAAGTCGATCAGGCCGGAGAGCTTTTCGCCGAGGAAGAAAACGTTGTCCGGGAAAAGATCGGCATGAATGATGCCTTGCGGCAGGTCTTTGGGCCAGTTGCGCTCAAAATCGGCAAAGTCGGCATCAACCTCGGCCGCCAGGCCCGGCTCGACCTCGTCGGCGCGGTCGCGCGCTGCGTCCCAGAGCTTGCGCCAGCCGTCGATGGCCAGGGCATTCGGACGCGTCATCGAAAAATCGGCGCCGGCCAGATGCAATTGCGCCAACGCCTTGCCGACCTCGGCACAATGCGTGGCTGTGGGCCGCCGCAACGAAAGCCCTTCCAGGAAGGTGATGATGACCGCCGGCCGGCCGGCGAGCGTGCCGATGACGCTGCCGTCATGCGCGGTCACCGGCAGCGGGCAGGACACGCCCTTGTAGGCGAGATGGCCCATCAGCCCGAGGAAAAACGGCAGATCCGCCTTCTCGACGCGTTTCTCATAGAGCGTCAGGATGTAGGAGCCGCTCGAGGTGTGCAGCAGGAAGTTCGAGTTCTCGGTGCCTTCGGCGATGCCCTTGTAGGACAGGAGATCGCCGACCGGATAGTGTTTCAGGAATGCGCCGAGTTCGCCTTCCGCGACGTCAGTGTAGACCGCCATGTGCCTTACGCGGCTCCATTGACGAAGGCCATGTCGGCCCGCGTCAGTTCGACATCGCGCAGTACCCGCATGACCGGAAAATCCTCCGTTTCCGTGGCCGTGATGGCCAGATCGATCGTGACATCGAAGCGCTGCCGGAACGCGTCGATGATCTCGTCGACGATGATTTCGGGCGCCGACGCGCCGGCCGACAGGCCGAGCGTCGAAATGTTGCCGATGTCATTCCACGGAATCTCGGCGGCGCGCTGCACGAGAAGCGACATGGTGGCGCCTGCACGCTCCGCCACTTCGACAAGTCGTCGCGAATTGGATGAATTCGGCGCGCCGACGATCAGGTAGAGATCGGCGCCCGGCGCGGTGTCCTTGACGGCTTCCTGGCGGTTGGTGGTGGCATAGCAGATCGATTCCGCCGCTGGCGCCTGCAGCGCCGGAAAGCGATCCTGCAAGGCGCGGATGATGCCGGCGGTGTCCTCGACCGACAATGTGGTCTGGGTGACGAAGCCTAGCGCCTGCGGATCGACGGGCGAGAGCTTTGCGGCATCGGCTTCGGTTTCGATCAGGGTCACCGCTCCGTCCGGGAGCTGGCCCATGGTGCCGATCACCTCGGGATGTCCGGCGTGACCAATCAACAGCACATGACGGCCGAGCCGCTGATGGCGCATCGCCTGCTTGTGGACCTTCGACACCAGCGGGCAAGTGGCATCGAGATAGAAGAGATTGCGCGCCTTCGCATCCGCCGGCACCGATTTCGGCACGCCATGCGCCGAGAACACGACGGGCGACTGCCGATGTTCGGCCGGGATCTCGGAGAGTTCCTCGATGAAGACGGCGCCAAGGCTTTGCAGCCCCTCGACGACGTAGCGGTTGTGCACGATTTCATGGCGGACGTAGACCGGCGCGCCATATTTCTTCAGCGCCAGCACGACGATCTGGATGGCACGGTCGACACCGGCGCAAAAACCGCGCGGCTGGCAGAGCCGGATCGTCAGAGGTGGTTTGGTGGTTGTCTGAAGCATTAAATCCGGGCCGGTTGATCAAAGCCGAAATGAGGTGCGCACCCCTGCCCTGTCAAGGGCATCGGTAGAAAGGGGGCGTCGCTCGCGTTCATTCCTTTTTCGCGGGGCGACGAAGCCGCAGGATGAGCACGGCGGCGAGCGCGGCGGCAAGCCCGTACCAGGTGACGGCATATTGCAGATGGCTGTTCGGCAGGTCGATGATGGTGACGCCGCCAACCGGCAATCCGCCTGGATTTGGAGTCTTGTCTGCGTCGATGAAGATCGGCACCAGCGTGAACCCAGCCGGCAGGCCCGCGCTCGCCGCCATGACGTCGCGGTCCTTCCAGTAGAAGATGTTCTTCGCCACATCGTTGTCGGGCAGCATCATCGACGGCTTTGCTGGCAGGGGGTTGCGGGCGAGCCCCGTGACCGTCACTCTGCCAGTCACCTGTCCCTTGGCGCGCTTGGCGGCATCCTTCAGATCGTAAGGCACGAAGCCGCGATTGATCAGGACGAAGCGGCCGTCGTCGAGCGCCAGCGGCGTGTAGACATTGAAGCCGGCATCGCCTTCCCAGGTCGCGTAAAAATGCCGTTCGCCTTGATGCAGGAACGTCCCGGTGACGGTGACGGGCGTATAATCGACGTCCCCGGTGGCTGCGAATTCTTTCTCGACCGCAACCAACGGCAAGGAAGCCGAATGAGTGCGCTGGTCGATGGTCTGCAGAAGGCCTTCCTTCCAATAAAGGCGCTGCACCTGCCAGGTGCCGAGCACCAGCAGGATCAGTATCAGCACAAGGCCAAGGCCGAGCAGCAGTGCCGTCCTAGGCCGCGATCGGCCATCGGCTTTAACGGTTGCCTCGCTCATTCGCCGCGATCCAACCGGCCTTCGGCCGCCTTGTTGCGGTATTGCAGCGTCAGCAGCACGCCTTTGATCAGCCGCAGCGCCGCCAGGCACAGCACGACAGCCAGCGGAATCCAGACCAGCAGATGCAGCCAGAGCGGCGGGCTAAGCGTGACTTCAACCCAGAGCGCCAGGCCGACGATAAGGAAGCCTATGATCAGGATGACGAACACCGCCGGCCCGTCGCCGGCATCGGCGTAGGAATAATCAAGGCCGCAATTGACGCAGCGCTTGCCGACAGTGAGGAAGCCGGAGAACAACCGCCCCTCGCCGCAGCGCGGGCAGCGGCCATGCAGGCCGGCCGAGATCGGATCGATCGGCGGCCAGATCGCTCTGTCTTCACTCATGGGAGCGTCGTCGCTCATTGCTTACCGCTCGATTTCGATCGGTGTGCCATCGGCCACCAGCGCCCAGATTTCGTCCATGTCGGAGTCCGTAACCGCAATGCAGCCGTCGGTCCAGTCGACCAATTGAAGCAGCCAGCCCCACCAGCCATAACCATTCGGCTGGCCGTGGATCATGATCATGCCGCCCGCGCCGACATTGCGCGCCTTGGCGGCGGTCTCATCGTCGGCATTGGGGTACGAAATATGGATCGATTTGTGCGCGATGCTGTTCGGGTTGCGCCAGTCGAGGACATAGTTCCCCTCGGGCGTGCGCTGATCGCCCTCCTGGTGCTTGTGCCCGACGGGATCGCCGCCGAGCGCGATGCCGTAGTTTCGCAGGACCTTGCCGTCGCCGATCAGTTCCAGCCGGCGTTCGGCCTTGTGAACACGCACCAGGTCCACCTTCTCGCCGGCAAAGGCCGGGAGTGCCCCGATCATCAATGCGCAAATAGCCCGGAAGATTGTCAGTCGCATTGGCTATCGATCAGCGATCATTGCGCCAAAAAGAAGAAGGCGGCCACGTTGCCGCGGCCGCCTCCAGAAATGAAAATCCCTCAGGCCTGGATCAGTGGCCCTCGATCACCGCGCCGACCGATCCCCAGACGTAGATCGAGGCGAACAGGAACAGCCAGACCACGTCGACGAAGTGCCAGTACCAGGCGGCCGCCTCGAAGCCGAAATGCTGCTTGGGGGTGAAATCACCCTTCATCGCCCGGATCAGGCAGACCAACAGGAAGATGGTGCCGATGATGACGTGGAACCCGTGGAAGCCGGTCGCCATGAAGAAGGTGGCGCCATAGATGGAATCCTTGAAAGCGAACGGAGCGTGCATGTACTCGTAGGCCTGCACCATGGTGAACAGCATGCCGAGGCCAACGGTCAGCACCAGGCCGTTGATCAGCCCCTTGCGGTCGCCGTGAAGAAGCGAATGGTGCGCCCAGGTCACCGTGGTGCCCGACAGCAGCAGGATGACGGTGTTGTAGAGCGGCAAATGGAAGGGATCGAGAACCTCCATGCCCTTCGGCGGCCAGACGCCACCAGTAAATGTGGCGCGCGCGTAGTTCTGTGCCTCACCGGCAAAAAGGCTGGCATCAAAATAGGCCCAGAACCAGGCAACGAAGAACATCACCTCCGAGGCGATGAACATGATCATGCCATAGCGCAGGTGCAGCGACACGACCCGCGTATGATGACCCTCATGCGCTTCCTTGATCGTGTCCGACCACCAGGCGAACATGGTGTAGAGGACGATCACGAGGCCGATGAAGAACAGCCACGGATTGGCGATGTTGAAGCCGAAGACCGGGAACGACCCGCCCTTCAGATATTCCATCAGGGCGACACCGCCAAAGGCCATGACGAGCGCCCCTACCGAGCCTAGGAAAGGCCATGGGCTCGGGTCGACGAGATGATAGTCATGCTGTGGTTTTGCGTGCGCGTCTGCCATATCAACCCCCGAGATTTGCTTCGGTATTCGAAATTGTCTTGCTGTTGCCATCGGCCGGCGCCGAGGAGGCGACCGGCTTGGTCTTCTCGACCGGGAACATCGTGTAGGACAGCGTGATCGTCTTCACGTCCTTGAGCTCCGGCACATTGACGATGTCGGGGTCCACGTAGAACAGGACCGGCATGTCCAGCGTCTCGCCGGGCTTCAGCGTCGTGTCGGTGAAGCAGAAGCACTCGACCTTGTTGAAATAGGGTCCCGCCAGCTCAGGCTGCACGTTGAAGGTGGCGCGGCCGGTCACGGGACGATCGAACTTGTTGGTAGCCTGATAGTGCGCCTGCACGGTCTCGCCGATCTTCATCGTCATCGAGCGCTGGACCGGCTGGAACTCCCACGGCACGCCGGCGACGTTGGCATCGAAGCGGACGGTGATCTCGCGGTCGAGCACGCGGCCGGCATACTGCTTCTCGGCACGTTGCGTCGTGCCGCCATAGCCGGTCGCCTGGCAAAACATCTTGTAGAGCGGCACCGCGGCATAGGCCATGCCGATCATGCCGGTGAAGAAGGCGAGGCAGACAGCCGCGACGATGACGTTGCTGTTCTTGCCCGCCGCTTTCCTGGACTTCTCGACGCTCATCACATCGTGCCCAGATTGTGGCCGAACTTCACGATCGTCGCGATGTAGAAAATGACCACCAGCAGCGCCAGCGCCACGCCGATGGCGATAGAACGGCTGCGCTGCGCCTTCTTCTGACGCTCGGTCAACGTGACGGTCTCGAGCTTTTCCTCGATCATGGTCATGCTCCACCCATGGCAAGCGCGCGTTCGACAACGCTGTCGGCCAGATAGGCAGCGAAGATGGCGAAGAGATAAAGCAGCGAATAGGCGAACAGGGCCTTGGCCGGTTTCATGACGCGGTCATCGTCGGCCATGCCAAGCACTTTCCACGCGTACCAGGCAAAACCGACCCCGAGCAACAGGGCGGCCACGCCATAGAAGGGCGTGGTATAGCCGAGCATCCACGGCAGCACGCCGACCGGGGCAAGCACCAGCGCATAGGCGAAGATCTGGCGGCGCGTCGAAGCGTGGCCGGCGACGTTGGGCATCATCGGAATACCGGCCTTGGCGTAGTCCTCGGACTTGAAAAGCGCCAGCGCCCAGAAATGCGGCGGCGTCCAAAGGAAGATGATCAGGAACAAGACAACGCTTTCGAGGCTGACCGTCCCGGTCACCGCGGCCCAGCCGATCACGGGCGGAATGGCACCGGCGGCCCCGCCGATGACGATGTTCTGCGGCGTCCAGCGCTTCAGCCACATCGTGTAGACGACGGCGTAGAAGAAGATGGTGAAGGCCAGCAGCGTCGCCGCCAGCCAGTTGACCAGCACGCCGAGCGTCATCACCGACAGCACCGACAGCACCAGCCCGAAGGTCAGCGCTTCGTGCGGCTGGATGCGACCGGCCGGGACCGGGCGGCTGGCGGTCCTGGTCATCACGGCATCGATATCGGCATCGTACCACATGTTGAGCGCGCCGGAGGCGCCAGCACCTATCGCAATAGCCAGGATGGCGATCACCGCCAGCAGAGGGTTGATGGTCACGGGGGCGGCGACCAGGCCGACAAAGGCGGTGAACACCACCAGCGACATGACGCGCGGCTTCAGCAGCGCGAAGAAATCGCCCGCCGTCGCTTCCGACATGCGAAAGCCCGCTTCGTCAATCAATGGGTCGTCGACAAGGGCCATGCGTACTTAAGTCCATCATCCGTTGGCCAAAACCGCCGGCGGACCGGCGGTTTCGTATTCGAGCGGGCAGCCGCCTTACTTGATCTTCGGCAGCTGTTCCCACTGGTGGAAGGGCGGCGGCGAAGGCAGCTGCCATTCGAGCGTCGTTGCGCCCTCGCCCCATGGGTTGGCGCCGGCGATCCGCTTCTTCTGGAAGGCCTCGAACACGCCATAGAGGAAGATCAGGACGCCGACGGCCGAGATGTAGGAGCCGATGGACGACACATAGTTCCAGCCGGCAAACGCATCGGGGTAGTCGATGGTGCGGCGCGGCATGCCGGCGAGACCGAGGAAGTGCTGCGGGAAGAAGATCAGGTTCACGCCGACGAAGGTGACCCAGAAGTGGGTGTTGGCGATGACGGGCGAATACATGTAGCCGGTCATCTTCGGGAACCAGTAGTACCAGCCGGCGAAGATGGCGAACACCGCGCCCAGCGACAGCACGTAGTGGAAGTGGGCGATGACGAAATAGGTGTCATGCAGCGAGCGGTCGAGGCCGGCATTGGCCAGCTGGACGCCGGTGACGCCGCCGATGGTGAACAGGAAGATGAAGCCCAGCGCCCACAGCATCGGCGTCTTGAACGAGATCGACCCGCCCCACATCGTCGCGATCCAGGAGAAGATCTTCACGCCCGTCGGCACCGCGATGACCATGGTGGCGAAGACGAAATAGCGCTGCGTATCGAGCGACAGGCCGGTCGTGTACATGTGGTGCGCCCAGACGATGAAGCCGACGGCGCCGATCGCCACCATGGCGTAGGCCATGCCGAGGTAACCGAACACCGGCTTCCTCGAGAAGGTCGAGATGACGTGGCTGATGATGCCGAAGCCCGGCAGGATCAGGATGTACACTTCAGGGTGACCGAAGAACCAGAACAGGTGCTGGAACAGGATCGGGTCGCCGCCGCCGTCGGGCGCAAAGAAGGTGGTGCCGAAATTGCGGTCGGTGAGCAGCATGGTGATGCCGCCGGCCAGAACCGGCAGCGACAGCAGGAGCAGGAAGGCGGTGATCAGCACCGACCAGGCAAACAGCGGCATCTTGTGCAGCGTCATGCCAGGCGCGCGCATGTTGAAGATGGTGGTGATGAAGTTGATGGCGCCGAGGATCGACGAGGCACCGGCAATGTGGATCGACAGGATCGCCAGATCCATGGCCGGCCCGGGCTGGCCCGAAGTCGACAACGGCGGATAAAGCGTCCAGCCGCCACCGACGCCATAGGCACCCGGTGCGCTCGGCATGAACATCGAGGTGAGCAGCAGGATGAAGGCCGGCGGCAGCAGCCAGAAGGAGATGTTGTTCATGCGCGGGAACGCCATGTCCGGCGCGCCGATCATGATCGGGACCATCCAGTTGGCGAAACCGCCGATCAGCGCCGGCATGACCATGAAGAAGATCATGATCAGGGCGTGCGCGGTGGCGAAGGCATTGTACATGCTCTTGCCGCCGTCGATCGCGGCGTCACCGTTCATGCCGTAGACCATCTGCGCCAGACCGCTGAAGATCTGGATGCCAGGCTCCTGCAGCTCCATGCGGATGGCGACCGACAAGGCGCCGCCGATGATGCCGGCCATGATCGCGAAGATCAGGTAGAGCGTGCCGATGTCCTTGTGGTTGGTCGAATAAACCCAGCGCACCCAGCCGTGATAAGGCTTGTGGTCGTGCCCGTCGTGAGCTGCAGCGTCTGCCATGTTCCGCTCCGTTCCCTAAATCTTGCTAACCCGCGGCATCAGTTGCCGGCGGCCGCTACCTTGTTCTGGCCGTCGACCTCGGCCATCAGCGTCTTGTTGGCGCCGGGCAGATCGGTCTTGGCTGCCGCCAGCCAGGTCTTGAACTGCGCATCGGAGACGACGCGGATGGCGATCGGCATGAAGGCATGGTCCTTGCCGCAGAGCTGCGAGCACTGGCCGTAAAAAATACCTTCCTTCTCCGCCTTGAACCAGGTCTCGTTGGTGCGACCAGGAACGGCGTCGATCTTGATGCCGAACGACGGCATGGCGAAGGAGTGGATCACGTCGGTCGCGGTGACGAGCACGCGGGTCATGGTGTTGACCGGCACGACCAGCTCGTTGTCGACGGCCAGCAGGCGCGGGTAGACCTTGCGGTCCTCCTTGCCGGCAGCGGCGCGTTCGGCGTCCTGGAGGATCGCGGAGTTGAAAGAGAGCGTGTTGTCGGTCTGGTACTCGTAATCCCAGTTCCACTGGTTGCCGGTCGCCTTGACGGTCAGCTTTGCTTCTTCCGGCGGCGTGTATTGCGCGGTCAGCAGCTGGAACGAGGGGATAGCGATGAGGAGCAGGATGACGACAGGTCCGATCGTCCAGATCAACTCGATCCACGTGTTGTGGCTGGTCTTGGACGGAACCGGGTTGGCGCTCGCGCGGAATCTGATGATGCAATAGGCGAGAAGAATCAGCACCAGGATGGTGATCGGGACGATGAACCACATTGTGTAGTTCCCGAACCACTCGATCTGCCGCATCATGTCGGTCGCCGGCGCCTGGAAGGTTGTCTCCCAGTTCTTGGGCTGGTCGGCATGGGCGGATGCGCCGGCGAAAAACGTGATAGCGGCACAAGCACTTAGAAACTTGGCACTTGCTGGAACCTTGGCGTTTGCCAGGAAATTTCTCATCGCCCTCATCGTCTCCCAGTTCCTCGCTGTGGTACCCACGAGAATAACGAACAATGCCGGGACGGGAATCCCGACAGTTTCAAGCTGGTTCAAACCATACTCTTTTTCCCTCCGCAAGAAAGGAGCGGACGAAACCGTGCGGCATTTTTGCGCGCAAGCCCGGATGTGCCTTTGGAGGCAGCCGCGGCAGCCCCGAATCGCCTACATTGAACCCACAGCGGCATTCCCGCGGCGCGCACGTGCCGAACGTCGCAATTCGGGCGAAATTGGCAGGGAAAAGCGCCGTATTGGCTTTTTCGGGGCAGACCTGGTGCGGTCTCGTCCTTTACTTGGCTTTGGCGCGGCTTAAAGTGCCGTGATTCGCAATGGAGCCGTCATGAATTACTGGCTTTCGAGAAACTCTCGGTTTTCGAGAAACTGGGCGAAGGTCATCTTTT
Organism: Mesorhizobium sp. BR1-1-3; assembly: GCF_020165455.1. NCBI lineage: Bacteria > Pseudomonadati > Pseudomonadota > Alphaproteobacteria > Hyphomicrobiales > Phyllobacteriaceae > Mesorhizobium > Mesorhizobium sp. BR1-1-3. The sequence goes on along the minus strand of NZ_JAIUIC010000004.1, from coordinate 228,801 downwards.
TCGCCGCCCTGTCTGGCATCGGCTTGTCCGCGATCGTGTCCGGCACGGCGAACGCCGCGCAACCGAGCGGTACCGTTCGCTCGACGCATGGCGCATGGTCGATCATCTGCGACACGCCGGCCGGTGCCACCTCGGAACAATGCGTGATGATGCAGAACGTCGTCGCCGAGGACCGTCCGGAGATGGGACTGTCGGTCGTCGTGCTGCGCACCGCCGACAACAAGGCGGAGATCCTGCGCGTGCTGGCGCCGCTCGGCGTGCTTTTGCCCAACGGGCTTGGCCTCAATGTCGACGGCAAGGACATCGGTCGCGCCTATTTCGTGCGCTGTTTCCAGGACGGCTGCTATGCCGAGGTTATCCTCGAAAAGCCGCTTCTCGACACGCTGAAGACCGGCACGTCGGCCACCTTCATTGTCTTCCAGACCCCGGAAGAAGGCATCGGCATCCCGGTCGACCTCAAGGGTTTTGCCGACGGCTTCGCCGCCCTCCCCTGAAAGCCCGGCGACATCACCGGCTTCATCAACCAGAAGTGACGTCGACGGTCTGCTGGCAAACCGCTTTTGTCTTCACAATGCGGCTGAGCGATTGTCTCGGCGCACCTTCGCGCCTACATCGTGGCAAAGACCCATTCCTCCTGTGAACGGACGCGCCATGAACAGCCTGATCGGCCAATTCGACATTTCAGACGATCGCATCAAGCAGATCGTCGCCGAAACCATCAACGGCGCCGATGACGGCGAGCTGTTCCTCGAATACAGCGAGAGCGAAGCGCTGATGTTCGACAATGGCCGGCTGAAGACCGCCAACTTCAACACCGACCAAGGGTTTGGCCTGCGCGCGGTTGCCGGCGAAGCCAGCGGCTATGCCCATTCCAGCGATCTCTCCGAAGCTTCGCTGCTGCGCGCGGCCGATGCCGTTTCGACCGTCAAGGGCGGCTATTCCGGCACGCTTGCCGCCGCACCCGCCCGCACCAACCGCCATCTCTATGGCGAAGAGAACCCGATCCCCTCGCCCTCCTTCGAGGCCAAGGCAAAGCTCCTGCAGGAAATCGACGCCTGGCTGCGCGCCGAGGACCCGCGCGTGCGGCAGGTTTCGGCATCGCTCGCCGCATCCTGGCAGCATGTCGAGATCGTGCGCGCCGACGGCCAGGTGGTGCGCGACATCCGCCCGCTGGTCCGCGTCAACGTCTCCGTCGTTGTCGGCAATGGCGACCGCCAGGAGAGCGGCTCCTACGGCATGGGCGGCCGCAAGGCGTTTGGCGAATTCCTGGTCGAGGACAGCTGGAAGCACGCCGCCAAGGAGGCGCTCAGGCAAGCCCTGGTCAATCTCGAGGCGATACCGGCGCCGGCCGGCACTTTCGACATCGTTTTGTCCAGCGGCTGGCCGGGCGTCATGCTGCACGAGGCCGTCGGCCATGGGCTGGAAGGCGATTTCAACCGCAAGAAGACCTCGGCCTTCGCCGGACTGCTCGGCCAGCAGGTCGCCGCCAAGGGGGTGACCGTCGTCGATGACGGCACGATGCCCGAGCGGCGCGGCTCGCTGACAGTCGACGACGAAGGCACGCCTTCAGCCCGCAATGTGCTGATCGAGGACGGCAAGCTGGTCGGCTACATGCAGGATCGCCAGAACGCCCGGCTGATGGGCATGAAGGCAACCGGCAACGGCCGCCGCGAAGGCTACGCACACCAGCCGATGCCGCGCATGACCAACACCTATATGACGGCGGGCGACATGGAGCCGGACGAAATCATCGCCTCGGTCAAGAACGGCATCTATGCCGTCTCCTTCGGTGGCGGCCAGGTCGACATCACCTCGGGCAAATTCGTGTTCGGCTGCACCGAGGCCTACATGATCGAGAACGGCAAGGTGACGCAGCCGATCAAGGGCGCGATGCTGATAGGCAACGGTCCGGACGCCATGCATCGCGTCTCGATGATCGGCAACGACATGAAGCTCGACACCGGCATCGGCATGTGCGGCAAGGCCGGACAGGGCGTGCCGGTCGGCGTCGGCCAGCCGCATCTGCGCATGAACCAGATGACGGTGGGCGGCACGCGGGTCTGAGCGAACGGCCCCGCTGGCCGGGCCGTTATGCCTTGCCGATAGACCGGCGCGAAGTCGTGTAGAGAATCAGGAAGGCGATGACGCCACCGATCGCATATTTGACCCAAGCACTCAGGTAGTCGACGGTCCCGTCGTGGCCGGAGACATACAGCGCAGCTGCGACAAACGTCATGGCCGCGATGCCAAGTGCATAGGACGGCAATAGCCCGGTTCGAGCGATCTTTCGCAAAATCCAGGCGACGAGCGCACCCGAGAGCGCCATCATGAGAGTTGCGCCGGCGCTTACGTTATGCGGCGCCTGACATCGCGCTGCGGACATTTGGCGGGCTCCCAACAGTAGAGGTCGCGGACAGCGCGGTGGTGTCGTCCGCACTCGACCTCGCGAAGAAGGGAATGGATTTCGCAGATGCTCTGCATCTGGGGAAATCAGCTCATTGCGCTGGCTTTGCAACCTTTGATCGTAATTTCCTCAAGGCTGCAAAGACGGCGGGATATGACAGCTTGCAGGAAGCATGACAAAGGTCCGTCGCTGGCGCCCTGATGGTCGAGTCAGACCGAATGCGCCCGCTGATGCTTGCGTTTTCCAGTTTGAATTCCCGGCTGCACCTTGAAGTGAACACAATCGGCATTAGGAAATTGTTAGGTGTTTAACTGCCTGGGCTGCCGTTTCCGCACGAACGCAGTGCCGGCCCTCTGGTTGCGGTGGTGTTGGCAATGCGGCATTTCCCCGGCGTCCTGACCTCCTCTTTCCTGCTTGGCTTCGTTTCGTTGATTGGCGCGACATGGTTGCAAGCCAGTCCGGCGGCGGCACAGTCGACATTGTTCAAGTCGCGATCGACGCAATCTGCCGCAGTTGGTGGAAGCACCAGCGTCCCCTACGGTTGGGTCGATTTCTGCCATCGCCGGCCAAAGGAGTGCAAGGTGCCCGCTCTGCCGGCCGCGAATATCAAGCTGACCGCGCAGAACCTACGCATCCTCAAGCGGATAAATCACAAGGCGAACAGCGCCATCAAACCCGTCAGCAATTTCGATCACTGGGGTACGATGGCGGATCACTGGGACTATCCGGTAGACGGCAAGGGCGACTGCAAGATCTACGCGCTCTACAAGCGCAAGCTTCTTCTGGCAGCGGGATTCCCCCGGCAGGCGTTGCTGATGACCGTGGTGCGCGACCTGGACAATGAAGGCCACACCATTCTGACGGTGAAAACCGACAAGGGTGATCTTGTCCTGGACAATCTGGTCAATGAGATCAGGCCCTGGAATGCGACGGGCTATTACTTCGTGAAACGTCAGTCGCAGCAGAACCCAAATACCTGGGTGTCGATCAACCAACGCGGCGGCACGTCGAAACGACTGTCGCCAAGTTCGTAGGGCCGAAGCCTCCAGGCTATCGCCGCTTCTTCGGCTTCTCCAGCAGTGCCACCGCTTCGACATGCGGCGACCACAGGAACTGGTCGATCGGCGTCACGCTCTTCAAGGCGTAGCCGCCGTCGATGAGGATGCGCAGGTCGCGAGCCAGCGTCACCGGATTGCAGGATACCGCGGCAACGTAGGGAACATCCGAGCGGGCGATCTGCTTCGACTGGTCCTCGGCGCCGGCGCGCGGCGGGTCGAACACCACACCGTCGAACGCATTCAACTCCTTGAACGTCAGCGGCCGGCGGAACAGGTCGCGGCGTTCGCCCGTCACCCGCTTCAAGCCGGTGGCGAAGCGCGATCCACGGTCGAGCGCGGAAAGCGCTGCCGCATCGCCTTCCACCGCATGGACTTCCGACTTCGCGGCCAGGCGCAGAGCAAAGCTACCGCAACCGGCGAAAAGATCCGCCACCTTCTTGGCACGCTTCAGATGTCCGCCGACGATGTCGGCCATCGCCTGTTCGGCGGCCTCGGTTGCCTGCAGGAACGCGCCCGGGGGCAAGGCGACAGCGACGCTGCCGAACATGACCACCGGCTTTTTCGGCTCGATGATGATTTCGTCATCGATGGACAGCCTGGCAAAGCCCTGCGCCATGACGAAGTTAGCCGCGATCCGGCGCTGGTGCTCCCCGAGCTTGCCGGATTCGTGAACTGCGACATCGAGCCCCGAACCGGTCACGGTGACCGCCAGCCGGAACGATTTGGTGGTTGCGCAGACCAATTCGGCGAGCGCCTTCAAGCGATCGAGCGCGGCAACGATCTCCGGCAGCGAGATCGGGCATTCCGATATGGCGACGATCTCCGGCGACAGATGGCGATGGAAGCCGAGCAGCATGCCTGTCTCGGTGCGCCGGGCGGCAAGCACGACACGGCGGCGCGTCTGCGGTGCGCAGGCGACCAGGTCACCGATCTCGCAATCGATGCCCTTGCCCTTCAGGATGTGCGCCACTTTTTCGCGTTTCCACCTGCGATAGGCTTCGGCTTCGAAATGCTGGAGCGCGCAACCGCCGCATTCGGTGAAGTGGCGGCAGGCGGGATCGATGCGCAGCGGCGAGGCCTCCAGCACCGCCATCAGCATGGCGCGATCCCTTTCGCGCGCGGCGGTGACCGTTTCACCGGGCAGTGTGAAGGGAATGAACAGATCGCCTGTCTCGGTCTCGGCGACACCGTCGCCCTGGGCGCCAAGTTTCCTGATGCTGAAGCGCGCGCTCATCGGTCCTTGATCCCACCGAGCAGGAATTCGCGATTGCCGTCGCCGCCATCGATCGGCGACAGATGCAGCCCCAGCGAGCGCCAGCCGGGAACGGAGTCCAGCCAATCCTGCAGCAGGCCGGCGACACGGGCGGCATCGAAGGGATCCTTCAACAGACCACCCTTGCCGATCGCTTCCCTGCCGGCCTCGAATTGCGGCTTGACCAGAAACATGGCCTTTGCGCCAGCCTTGGCCAGACCAAGGGCCGGCGGCAGCGCCAGTTTCAGCGAGATGAAGCTGACGTCGGAGACGATGAAATCCGGAATACGCCCGCCGAGATCGGTGACGGCGAGGTCGCGGGCGTTCAGCCCTTCGATCACCGTCACACGCGGGTCGCCGCCGATATCAGGATGCATCTGGCCATGACCGACATCGACGGCGGTGACATGGGCCACGCCGCGCTCGAGCAACACCTGGGTGAAGCCGCCGGTCGAGGCGCCGATGTCGAGCGCTTCACGGCCGGCAGGATCGAGGCCGAAATGATCGAGCCCGCCGATCAGCTTGAGTGCCGCGCGCGACACATAGCCTTGCGCCGGATCATCGATGGCAACGTGACATTGCGGCAAAACGCTCTGGCCGGGCTTGCGCGCAATGACGCCGTCGACGGTCACAGTGCCGCGCTCGACCGCGTCGCGGGCACGCGAGCGGCTGGCAAACAGCCCGCGCTGGACGAGCAGGTCGTCGAGCCGCTGGCGTGCGCTGGCTGGCAGAGGCGAATTCATCGGCCTTCATGGCGAAAGCCGACGACGATGGCAAGAGCGCCACATGGAAGCATTTCGTCTCCCGTTCCCATCATCACGCTCAGCATCTTGCACGGCGACGATGGTGAGGCGTCCCGTCCCGCCGACCATCCTTATGAATACCCATGCGTTACGCCGGTTGAGACGGATGACCGCCGAAGCATGAGGTCTCACCGCCTGCGGGTAAATACCAACAATCTAGAAAGCCTCATGATTTCTTAACCAATTTTCATCGCATTTGCTTGAGGACTTCAATGTTATGACCGCGACGACCGGAAAACCCGGATGGAGAGGCGGCAACTTTGGAAATGGCCAGCGACATCGTCTACAAGGTTCTTGACCGGATTTCCGGCGCCGGCCTGCTGGCGACCGGACTTCTGTTGCTGACTGCTTTGGCCAGTGCCCTGGTCGCCTATTGGCGCACGGTCGAGAAAAAGAGCTGGAAAGAGTTCTTCGAGTTCGCGGTGCCGCATGAGGTCATCACGCATCCTTCGGCGAAAGCCGACCTTTTGTTCTGGGTGACGCGGAAGGCGCTGATGCCATTCCTCATGCTGCCCGCCGGCGTCGTCTTCGTCAGCGCCGTCGGCTATGCGACGAACTGGTTGCTCTCCACGCTGCTGGCAATCCAGCCGCCTCTGATCGAGGGGCCGGCGGGGCCTGTGACGGTGACGATCTTCACCCTCACCATGCTGCTTGCCTACGACATTTCGTACTATCTCTATCATGTCGCCCAGCACCGCTACCCGGTGCTCTGGGAACTGCACAAGGTGCACCATTCGGCCGAGGTGATGGTCGGCATCACCAAGGATCGCGTCCACCCGCTCGACGAATTGATGAACCGGGCCTGGGACGGCGTCATTCCCGGCATCTGCTTCGGCATCTGGTCGCTGGTGTCGCTGAACCTGGTTGAACTGACGGTCTTCGGCGTCAACGTCTACATCATACGCAACATCCTGATGATGGATTTCGTCAGGCACACGCATTTCAAGATCTCGTTTGGGCCGTTGAACAATCTGATCCTGTGCCCACACTGGCATCAGTTGCACCACAGCACCGACCCGCGCCATTACGACAAGAACTTCGGGCTGCTCTTCTCGTTTTGGGATCGGCTCTTCGGAACTCTGTGCGTTCCGAGACCCGACGAGGACTTCAAATTCGGTTTGATCGAACGCAACGTGCGCGACTACCAGTCGCTCGCAGGCCTCTATGTCATGCCGCTGCAGCGGATGTGGCGGCAGATCGCCAGACATTTCCGCGCCGACAAGCCCGAGCCACAGCAATCGCCGCAGGGGGGCAAGCCATGAACGGACCGGCCGTGTTCCGGATGCAGCAAGCGCACCGGATCGAAATTGCAACCTCGCCAGAGCGACTGGCAGAAATCGCGCCCGCCTGGGCAGCGCTCTGGCAACGCGCCGGCGGCCTCGTTTTCCAGCATCCCGACTGGATATCGGCCTGGTGGCACACCACACCGCATCAGGACCGCCGCGGCCTCAGGATCGGCCTGGTCTGGAGCGGCGAGCGCCTCGAGGCGGTCATTGCGCTCGCGACCTTCTGGCGCTCGGGCATCCGTATGCTGGAATGGGCGGCGAAGGATCACTGCGACTATGGAGATGTCCTGCTTGCTCCCGATGCAGAGCCACAGATCCTGCCGCAACTCTGGCAACATATCCTCGACGATGGCGGCTTCGATCTTGCGTATCTCAATCGGCTGTTGCCCGATGCTCGATTCCGGACCCTGCTTGGTCCCGCCGCCCCAGGCCAGGGCAGCATTTTGCAGCCGAGCCACCGCAGCGAGGTCAGCTACCGAGTTTCCAGCGCCGGACAACGCGGCGCACAATGGTTTGAAAGCCAGTCGAAGAAAACCCGGCAAAACTATCGCCGTGGTTACAAATTCATGGAGGAAGGCGGCGCGCTGCGTTTCCGCCTGATGGATGCGCACGAAGCCCGCGAGCCGGTGCTGGAACGCGTCGCCGCGCTGAAACGGCTATGGCTCGCAAAACACGGCCGCGTCTCGGACCTGTTCGACGAAGGTTCCCCCGCGCTGCCGGCACTGATCTCGGTTCTGGCCGGGCTTGGGTTGCTGCGCATCTTCGTGCTCGAACGCGAAGACGAGATCATCGCCATATCGATCAATTTCGAGCAGCATGGAACGATGATGGCTTTCGTCACCACCTATGATCCGGCCTTCGAACGGGCCTCGCCGGGCATGGTCTTGATGATGGATTACATCCAGTGGTCGTTCGACAGGGGCTTGACCACGATCGATTTTCTCTGCGGCGGCGAGGATTTCAAGCGCCGCTTTGCGACGCATTCGGTGATCTTGTCGTCAGTGGTGGGTGGACGAAACCTGCGCGGACGCCTTGCCGCCCTGGCAGACCGCGCCCGCCACGCGGCGCAATCCTGGCGCCCCGAGAAACCGGCGCAACAAGCGGAGCTGGTGGCGGCGGAGTAGCAGTGCCGACGCCTTTAGATCACCCGCACAGCGGCAAAGCACGATGAAACGATCGGGCAATCCCGATCAGGGCTTGCTGGTCTCTAGCTCAGAATACGCTTCGCGAAACCGGGCGCTCGACGGCCGGAGACAACCCATCCGCACGCCCTCCCGATGCTTGCTCGCGTGAAGGCTCGATGGCAACCGCAGGTGCGGGAACGGGGGCCGGCAGAACCACCAGTTGCGGCACCTGCTTGAAGGAAAAGCCGCCGCGGATGTCGCCCATCTTGCCGGCGACGATGCCCATGGCCGCCTTTTCGAGGCTGCGATCATAGCGCGTTTCGGCTGTGGCCGGCGCGACGACGACGCCGCAAAGCGCTGCGCCCCACAGAAGCGTTTTCATTGTTGCTGTCTCCCTGCCTGATCACGATCTAGCAGGGCGCCGTTGAAAAACGGCCAAGAGACACGGTAAGCAAAGCGCCAAACGGCAGCGTAAACAACGCGTTAAGAACGTTGGCCGGCAAACTGATTCAAGTCACTGAGACTTTGATTCAGGCGCGCTGGGCGCGAACCGTATGCCCGAGCGCGACGAACACGGTGCGCACGATGCCGGCAGCATCGAGCCCGGCATCGGCATACATCTTTTCCGGCTTGGCGTGGTCGGTAAACACGTCGGGCAGCACCAGCGGGCGCACCTTCAGGCCGCTTTCCAGCAGGCCTTCATGGGCGAGGAACTGCAGCACATGGCTGGCGAAGCCGCCGACGGCGCCCTCCTCCACCGTCACCAGAACCTCATGCGAGCGGGCCAGCCGCCGGATCAGATCCTCGTCGAGCGGCTTGGCGAAACGGGCGTCGGCGACCGTGGTGGAAAGCCCGGCAGCCCCTAGCTCCTCGGCGGCGATCAGGCAATCCTGCAGCCGTGTGCCGAAGGACAGCAATGCTACCTTGGTGCCCTCCCTGACGATGCGGCCCTTGCCGATTTCGAGCACGGAGCCACGCTCCGGCATGTCGACGCCAACGCCATTGCCGCGCGGATAGCGAAAGGCGATCGGGCCGTCATCATAGCTTGCCGCGGTGCGTACCATGTGGCGCAGCTCCGCCTCGTCGGCCGCCGCCATCACCACGAAGCCCGGCAGTGTCGCCAGGAAGGTGGTGTCGAAGGCGCCGCAATGGGTGGCGCCATCGGCGCCGACGAAGCCGGCGCGGTCGATGGGAAAGCGCACCGGTAATTTCTGGATGGCGACGTCGTGGACGACCTGGTCGTAGGCGCGCTGCAGGAAGGTGGAATAGATGGCCGCGAACGGCTTGTAGCCTTCGGTGGCGAGGCCGGCGGCGAAGGTCACCGCGTGCTGTTCGGCGATGCCGACATCGAAGGTCCTCGACGGGAACGCTTCGCCGAACAGGTCGAGGCCGGTACCGCTCGGCATGGCTGCGGTGACGGCGACGATGCGGTCGTCCTCGCGGCCCTCCTGGACCAGGCTTTCGGCGAACACCTTGGTGTAGGCCGGTGCGTTGGCCGGCGCCTTGGCCTGCGCGCCGGTGATGACGTCGAACTTGTTGACGCCGTGATATTTGTCGGCGGCGGCTTCCGCCGGCGCATAGCCCTTGCCCTTCTGGGTGACGACATGGATGAGCACCGGGCCTTCGCCATTGTCTCGGACATTTTTCAGGACCGGGATCAGATGCTCCAGATTGTGGCCGTCGATCGGGCCGATGTGATAGAAGCCGAGTTCCTCGAACAGCGTGCCGCCGGTGACGTAGCCGCGTGCATGCTCGACCGCCCTTGTGATCGCACGATCCGCACGCTTGCCGAGATAAGACGTCAGTTTTTTGCCGAAATCGCGCAGGCCGATATAGGCCTTGCCGGAGGCCAGCCGCGCCAGATAGGCGCTCATGGCGCCGGTTGGCGGCGCGATCGACATGTCGTTGTCGTTGAGAATGACGATCAGCCGTGCATCGAGCGCGCCGGCATTGTTCATCGCCTCGTAGGCCATGCCGGCAGACATGGCGCCGTCGCCGATGACGGCGATGACATTGTTGCGGCCGCCGGAGAGATCGCGGGCCGCGGCCATGCCGAGGCCGGCCGATATCGATGTCGAGGAGTGGGCAGCGCCGAATGGATCGTACTCGCTCTCGGCGCGGCGGGTGAAGCCGGATAGGCCGCCTTCCTGGCGCAGCGTGCGGATACGGTCGCGGCGGCCGGTCAGGATCTTGTGCGGATAGGCCTGGTGGCCGACATCCCAGATCAGCCGGTCGTCCGGGGTGTTGAAGACATAGTGCAGCGCCACTGTCAGCTCGACCACGCCAAGGCCGGCGCCCAGATGACCACCCGTGCGGGATACCGCGTCGACCAGTTCGGCGCGAAGCTCGGACGCCAGTTGCGGCAGCTCACTCTCGGCAAGCATGCGCAGGTCGGCCGGGATGCGGGCCTTGTCGAGAAGCGGCGTATGCGGCGTTGCGTTCACGGTGCTCAGGCTTTCGGTTGATGGGCGAAATAGGCCGCCGGCCGGCGAAAGTAAATGCGTGTCAGTGACGCGGATCAGACTGTGGTCTTTTGCTTCTATGCAGGTCGTTTCCCCAAAACCGGGCCACTTTGGGCGACAGGCATCAGCTTTCCGGCAGCGGAATGAACTCTTCCTCGTCTCCTGGAACGATGTCGAAGCGGCCTGTCTTCCATTCCTCTTTCGCCTGTTCGATACGCTCTTTCGACGACGAGACGAAATTCCACCAGATGTAACGCTTCGAACCAAGAGAGGCGCCGCCGAACAGCATGAAATGCGCCCCGGTCTGCGACGACACGACGATCTCGTCACCGGGACGGAAGACCAGCAGCCGTTCGGCTGGGAACACATCGCCCGAAATCGAGACCTCGCCTTCCAGCGTGTAAATGGCGCGCTCTTCCGCATCGGCAGGGATTTTCACGCTGGCGCCGGGCGCCAGGCGCAGGTCGGCGTAGAGCGTCTCCGAATCGGCCCTGACCGGGGACCGTAATCCTTGGAAATCGCCGATGATGAGGCGCCCGTTGACGCCTTCGGCATCAATCTCGGGAAGCCTGAGCGCTCCTGTGTTCTCGAACACAGGAGCCACCTCTTCCTTGTCGTCCGGCAGCGCCAGCCATGTCTGCAGGCCGGATACCGACATCGGCGCGCCACGCAGTTCCTCCGGCGTACGCTCCGAATGGACGATGCCGCGGCCGGCGGTCATCAAATTCACGTCGCCGGGCTGAATGACCATTTCGGTGCCGAGGGAGTCGCGGTGCCGGATCTTGCCGTCGAACAGATAGGTGACCGTCGACAGTCCGATATGCGGATGCGGACGGACGTCCAGCGCCTGGCCGGCCCGCAGGATCGCGGGACCCATGCGGTCGAAGAAGATGAACGGACCGACCAACCGCCTTTTTGCCGTTGGCAGGGCACGGCGCACCTGAAAACCACCGATGTCCTTGGCGTTCGGAATGACCATCAATTCGATCTGATCGCTGGCGAACGCATCGCCCACCTCAGGGTCTTTCCCGGGGAAGAAGCTCATGGACTCTCCTTGTCGGTGGTCGAAGGCCGCCTGGCCGCATCAGGCAAAGCGGATGGCCGCCTTTGCCCGCAGCTTGGCCGCCACCTCTTCGCGATTGCGCGGATGCTGATGGGTTTCCAGGGAATCGAGCAGTTCGCGCGCCGAGGCCGCGATGGCGTCGACGGCATGATCGAAGGCGTGCTGGTTCTGCTTCGAGGGTCGCGTCGTTCCGCTCAGCTTGCGGACGAACTGAAGGGCCGCGTCGCGCACCTCGTCATTGGTTGCCGGCGGATCAAAATTGAACAGGGTCTTGATGTTTCTGCACATCGCTTCCGTATCTCCTCTTGTCCTTGAGCTGTTTCAATCGCAACGAGTTATAGCCTCGGTCATGATCATGTCCAAAAACCGGTGAGGCGAGGCCATCGTTCGGACCGGCCTCAATCCGCGTCGAGCGGCTCCGTTCCAACCGGCTTGCCGTCGCGCGACAGCCTGATCTTCTCGACCTTGTCCTCGGCGGCCTTCAGCAGCCGGTCGCAATGCGCCTTCAGCGCCTCGCCACGTTCATAGATCCTGATCGACTGGTCGAGCGGCACGTCGCCACGCTCCAGATCATCGACGATCTTCTCCAGCGCATCGAGTGCCTGCTCGAAGCTCATCGCCTTGACGTCTTCGTTGGTCTCACCAGCCATCGTTCATCCTTTCATCAGTCGCCCGACATGGGCGGCGACCGAAAATGCCAATCCCTGCAGATCGTAGCCGCCCTCGAGCAGGCTGACGAGCCGGTTGCCGCTGTGGCGTGCCGCGCGCTGCATCAGCTGGCCGGTCGCCCAATCGAAATCATCCTCGGTCAGATTGATCTCGGCCAGCGGATCGCGGTGGTGCGCGTCGAACCCGGCCGAAATGATGATCAGGTCGGGCGCGAAATTGTCGAGCGCGGGCAGGACGCGCGACAGGAAGGCATCGCGAAACACTTCGCTGCCGGTCTGCGGCGCCAGCGGTGCGTTGACGATGTTGCCGGCGCCCGTTTCGGTCTTCGCTCCGGTGCCGGGATAAAGCGGCATCTGGTGTGTCGAGCAATAGAGCACCGAGGGATCGTCCCAGAAAATATCCTGCGTGCCATTGCCGTGATGCACGTCCCAGTCGACGATGGCAACGCGCTCGACACCGTGTTTCTTCTGCGCATAACGCGCCGCGATCGCCGCCGTGTTGAACAGGCAGAAGCCCATGGCCGTGGTCTTTTCGGCATGATGGCCGGGCGGCCGGGCGGCGACGAAGACGTTGTCGGCGCGGCCCGAAAAGACATCATCGACGGCGGCGTTGGCGGCGCCGATCGCGGTGATCGCCGCTTGCCAGCTCTTCGGACTGGCAGTGGTGTCGGCATCGATGCGGGCAATCCCCTCGTCGGGGATGGCGGCGCGCACGCGGGCGACGAAATCGGCGGGATGCGCGTAGAGGATGGTGGCCTCGTCGCCTTCCGGCGCCTGGATACGATCGAGCGCGGCAAAGGCTTCCTCATCGAGCACGCGCTCGATGGCGCGCAGGCGGTCGGGCCGCTCGGGATGTCCGGGCGGCGTGAGATGCTCGAGGAAGATCGGATGCGTGTAGAGACGGGTGGTCATCGTCCTAATCTAGTGACCCGGATCGACAAAGGCCATGCACGGGCGGCCGATGACTGGGGAAAATCGCGCCTGCGTCCATTCGCGTCGCCGCGGGCATTGGCCTCGCCGGCGCTTCGGCGTAAGGTTCTTGGTACTGCCTGGTGCCCGCCGCAAGCGGGAGAATCGGGAACACGGTTGAATTCCGTGGCGTGCCCAACGCTGTGAGGGGGACCGCGCCGGTAAATGCCACTGTCGATGACGGGAAGGCACCGGACGCGGGTTGATCCCAAGCCAGAAGACCGGCCTGGCAGGCATCGTCATCCGCATGGTCGGGCGGGTGGCATCAGAGCGACGTGCGTCCATTTGGACGCACAAAGTACGCTCTGACCGTTTTGAATCTGCAATCGCAAGGGGACAAGCGATGCCGGAACAGATGACCGCTGCCATTGACGATGGATTCGACCAGAATGCGCGCGATGCGGTCTATCGCGCCATGTTCACGCGGCGCGACGTGCGCAGCCATTTCCTGCCCACCGCGATCGATGACGACGTGCTGGCGCGGCTGCTGCTTGCCGCCCATCATGCGCCATCGGTAGGCTTCATGCAGCCATGGAATTTCATTGTCATTCGTGACATCGAGCGACGCGAAAGGGTGCGCGACCTGTTCCTGGCCGCGCGCGAGCAGGAACTGCCGGCGATCGAGGCGGAAAAACAGGCGCTGTACCGCAAGCTCAAGCTGGAAGGCATCTGCGAGAGCGCGCTCAACATCTGCATCACTTGCGACCGGCAGCGCTCGAAAGGTTCGCCGCTGGGACGCTGGCACAATCCGGAGATGGATCTCTACAGCACCGTCTGCGCGGTGCAGAATTTCTGGCTGGCCGCGCGTGCCGAGGGCGTTGGCGTCGGCTGGGTGAGCATCATCGAGGCTGAGGCGCTGAAGCGGCTGTTGGCCATTCCGGATCACGTAACGCCAATCGCCTATCTCTGCGTCGGCCGTGTTTCCGAGTTCGCTTCCAAACCGGACCTTGAAACGCATGGTTGGGGACGGCGGCTGCCGCTGCCGGAACTGATCATGAGCGAGACGTTTTCCGGGCAAGGCGAGACACAGCTCAAGTCCACCGTGGCGCGCCTCAACACCGTTTCTGCCTCACCAGACACCACCTGCCCGGCCGATCAGGGTGTGGCGCCGGCCGTACCCCAGCGCGAACCGCCGAAGGAGGCGAGCGCCTTGTCCTTGAGCTCCCTGAACTTCGACGACGCCTCGGCCAACCGGGCGTCCCAGGCCGGATCCGGCACCTGGCCCGCGATGGTCTTGAAATAGACCTGCATCAGGCAAGCGATGGCGAAAGGCTCGATGAAGGCCGCCTTGAACGCCCAGGCGAAGACGACGGCGAGCACGAAGGCCCAGCCGGCGAGCTGGCCGGGCATCAGGAACAGAATGGCGCCGGCAGGCGCCAGCATCATCAGAAAGATGACGAACGACACGCCCCACATGATGACCGCCAGCCAGACGGCGTTCTTGACCATGACCTTGCCGTTCTGGGCATAGAGCACGACGCCTTGGCGCGCCGTCTCGAAGGGTGAGGCTGAATTGATGCGGATGTTGTAGCCGAGGATGATCTCGTCGACATAGGTCAGCGACAGGCGGATCACCGTGTTGATGAAGGAGACCAGGCCGCTCAGGCCCGGTATCGGCAGGAAGGCGGCGATACCGCCGAGCAGGCCGGTGATGGCGCGGATGGCACCCTTGACGAGTTGGTCGACGACGAAAAGGATGTTGGCCTCGGCGAAACGCTGGGTCACAACATCCCTGGCGTAGGCGATCTGGTCCTGACCTGCGGGAATGTCGCGGCCGTCGATCAGATGAACTATGACGGCGATGTGGCCGGCCTTGACGATATAGAGGATGTATTCGCGGATCCAGTAGACCGCGATCGAGACGATGCCAAACCCGACCACGCCGCCCCACAGGGCAAAGGACATGGGCCCGTCGGGATCGGTGGAGATATGGCCGACGCCATAGCCGACCGAGGCACCGGTGCCGGTCGCCATGATGTAGGCCAGCGTGATGCCGAAATAGACGATCATACGAAAGAAGATGAACGGCCAGGTCCGCATCATGATGGACACCGACCGGCCGATCTCGAAATCCCACATGTGCCCCGAATCTCCGCCTCAGAGATGGTGGAAGAAGATGAACTCAACCCGGCGATTGTCAATTGCCGGCCCCTGACGCCGAAGCGCGACGAATTCGGGGCAACGGTTTTCTTTCGCAGCCTTTCGCCGGCGCGTTGTCTGACGGAGCATCAAACGAAAAACCCGCCTGTGCGGCGGGTCACCGGCGCAAATCAGCACCATGGACGAATATGTACCTTAGCTGAGGGCAGATGTCAAGAAAAAATTCCTATCGGGAACAGCTGCCGGCACGAAAGCTCCGGTGGGAACTTCAATTCGACTGCGGATCCGGCTTCTTGAGCAGGCCTTCGAGCAGTTGCTTGAACGCCGTCACCACCTTCTTGGACGTCGCTTCGGGGTCGTCCGAATTGGCGATCCGTTGCGCTGCCTGGCTGCTCGCTCCGTTGATCAGTCGCGAGGCCGTCTCGGGGTCGAGGCTGGAGACAACGACCCCCTCCTCCTGCAGCGCGGTCAGATGATCGGTCATTGACACGATGCACGCACTGGCATTCGGCCATTGCGCTGGATCCCCCAGCACGGCCGGGCCATCCCGGAACATGATGCGCTGGATTTCCGGCTCCAGCGCCATCTCGATATAGGTCGAGCACTCGTCGACGAAATGCTGCCAGCGGGTCGGCGCTCTCGACGCGACCTCATTGATGCGCGCCGCCATCTCGCCGTCGATCTGGGCTATGACCGCCTGCAGCAGCCCCTTCTTGTCGCCGAAATGATGATAGAGCGCGCCGCGCGTCAGCCCGGCCGAAGCGGTGAAATCATCCATCGAGGCTTCCGCATAGCCTGTTGTGCCGAAGGCATGGCGGGCCGCCGCGATCAGCTTTGCGCGCGTCTCGGCGATCATCTCCTTGCGGGGTCTGTGCATGGCTTCCGGCCCTATTCACATACGTAACGTATGCCAATTGACATACGCGGCGTATGCTCTATTTAACAATCATACGCTTCGTATGTAATTGCCGAATCGTCCTTTGTCGAGGAACCACTCATGCAAAATCCCTATGCGGAAATCTTTCGTGCCCCCGGAGCCAAGGGCTTTGCGGCCGCCGGATTCATGGCGCGCCTGCCGATCGCCATGGCGCCCATCGGCATCGTGGCGATGCTGTCGCAGACGCGTGGCGAATACTGGCTGGCCGGAGCCGTCTCGGCAACATACGCTCTGGCCAACGCTTTCGTTGCGCCGCAGATATCGAGATTGGTGGACCGCCTGGGCCAGACACAAATCGTCGTGCCCACCACCATCATCGCGGTGCTGGCTTTCGCCGTCCTGATAGCGGCGGCCAACCAGGACTGGCCGGTGTGGACGCTGTTCGTGTCGGCCCTACTGGCCGCGGCCATGCCAAGCATGCCGGCGATGGTGCGGGCGCGCTGGACAGAGATTTTCCGCGGACGGCCGCAGATGAACACCGCATTCGCCTTCGAGTCCGCGGCCGATGAACTGGTCTATATCGCCGGGGCATCGCTATCGGTCGGTCTCAGTGCTGCCCTGTTCCCGGAAGCCGGCGTTCTGGTGAGCACATTATTTCTCGCATTCGGATCAGCGGCCTTCATCCTGCAACGCTCGACGGAGCCGCAAGTGCGGCCGGTGGACCATGGCTCAAGCGGCTCGGCGATCCGCCTGCGGCCGGTTCAGATCATCACCTTCGCCCTGATCTTCATCGGCGCGACCTTCGCGACGACGGAAGTCAGCACCGTAGCGATCACCAAGGAGCTTGCCCAGCCCGGCGCCGCCAGCCTTGTCATCGGCGTTTATGCGCTGGGATCGTTCGTGCTCGGCATCATCGTCGGCGCGCTCAGCCTGAAGGCGCCGCTGCAACGCCAGCTCGCCATCGCGGTCGCCCTCGTCGCGCTCGGCACGCTGTTGCCGCTCACCGCCGACACCGTGCCACTGCTGGCGCTGACCGTGTTCATCAGCGGCGTGGCGATCTCGCCGACCTTCATCACCGCCTTCGGCCTGATCGAGCGGCATGTGCCGGAGGCGATGCTGACCGAAGGCATTACCTGGGTCATGACCGGCATCGGCATCGGCATGGCGCTCGGCTCGTTCGCGGCCGGCGCGGTGGTCGATGCGTTCGGTGCCCAGAACGGGTTCTGGGTCTCTGTGGCTTCAGGCACGATCGCGCTGGCCACGGTGCTGCTTGGCCAGCGCAGCCTTGCCACGGCTGAGTGCGAGACGGACGGATGCGAAGCAGCCGCGATTGCTGCGGAATAGTTCCGGCGCGCCCGGGCCTTAGGCCGGGCCCGCCGCTCTAGGCGGCCGGGCCTGAAATATTGACTCTTCTTGGGTGCGCCAATGCCAAAACTATCGTTGGCGCCCCGTGCAGCATCACCTCTTTTTCGAAGACGAAGCCACATTTCTCCAGCACCCGTCGCGAAGCCGGATTGGCGGGGCGGACGAGGCCGACAACCCGATCGGCACGCAAGGGGCCGAACGCGGTGCGCAGTGCTTCCATCACCAATTCCGTGGCATAGCCATGTCCCCAGCTCGCCGGATGAAGATGATAGGACAGGTTCAGACCGTCGAAATCCGCCGATACCGTGACGCCGCCGAAGCCGATCAACTTTCCATCCGCCTCGACCGCCCAGCGGCCAAAGCCGTGCTTGTCCCAATGGCCGATGTCGCGCGTCAGCCGCGCGACGCTCTGCTGGGGTGTATCCGGAACAGGGTCGGGGCGATGCGCAACAAGTTCCCGGCGCGAAAAGAGATCGATTAGGAAATCCAGATCAGTCTCTTCTGGGCGGCGCAGCAAAAGCCGCTCGCTGCGCTGGCTGGTAGGCAGAGACGCATTCATCCGTCTTCTCCGGCAACCGGATCGGCGGGAGGCTCAGAGGATCTCCGTCTTGGCGATGTGGATGCCAAAACCTTCGAGGCCGACATAGTGGCGTTCGCGCGAGGCGATCAGGTTGATCGAGGAGATGCCGAGATCCTTGAGGATCTGGGCGCCTAGCCCGATCTCGCGCCACTCGTTTTCGCGGCGGCGCGCCTCTTCGTGATCCTCGCGGTCGCCGCTTGCCGGCCGCTTGCGCTCCTGATGCGCAACGCCGACGGAGCCTTCTCTGAGATAGACGATGACACCGCGCCTGCGCTCGCCCATTGTCTTCATGATGGCGTCGAGCCGGTGGCTGGTGCCGAAGACATCGGTCACCACATCCTCGGAATGCAGACGCACCGGCACGTCCTCGCCGTCACGAATGTCGCCGAAGACGATGGCGACGTGATGCATGGAGTCCCACGGCAGCGTGTAGGTGAAGACCTGTGCCTTGCCGCCGAGCGTGTCGATTTCCGAGCAGGCGACGCGTTCGACCAGCGTTTCCTTGCGCTGCCGGTAGGCGATGAGGTCGGCGACCGAAACCTGCTTGAGGCCATGCTCCTCGGCGAAAGCCTGCACCTGCGGACCGCGCTTGACGGTGCCGTCATCATTGACCAGCTCGGAAATGACGCCAACCGGCGGCAGGCCGGCGAGCTTGCACAGATCGACCGCTGCTTCGGTATGGCCTGAGCGCATCAGCACGCCGCCTTCGCGCGCAATCAGCGGAAAGATGTGGCCGGGCCGGACGAAATCCGAGCCACCGACATTGCCGTTGGCAAGATTGCGAACGGTCAAAGTGCGATCTTCGGCCGAGATGCCGGTCGTGGTGCCATGCTTGAAATCGACACTGACGGTGAAAGCGGTGGTGTGGGCGGAATCGTTGTCGGCGACCATGGGGGCAAGGTTCAGCCGCTTGGCTTCTTCGCGCGGCATCGGCGTACAGACGATGCCGGAGGTGTGGCGAACGATGAACGCCATCTTTTCGGGCGTGCAGTGGACAGCGGCGACGATCAGGTCGCCCTCGTTCTCGCGCCCGTCATCATCCATGACGACGACGATCTCGCCGCGTTCGAAAGCACGCAGGGCTTCGACGATTTTCTTCTGGTCGTAAGGCATAAGTGCTCGCTTTGCTCGCAGGGGAATAAGGGAGTAGGGCAGTAAGGGAGTAGGGAAAAGCAAAAAGATTTGGCCGGCCGGGCTAAGAGCGAAACATATTCCCCTATTCCCCTATTCCCCTCCCCGTCTGTCCCCGATGCCGCAGATAATGATCGGCGATCGCACAGGCAACCATTGCCTCGCCGATCGGCACTGCGCGGATGCCGACGCATGGATCGTGGCGGCCCTTGGTCATGATCTCGACGTCCTTGCCGTCCTTGTCGATCGACTTTCGCGGGGTCAGGATCGACGAGGTCGGCTTGACGGCGAAACGGGCGACGATCGCCTGGCCGGTCGAGATGCCGCCGAGGATGCCGCCGGCATTGTTGGACAGGAACACCGGCTTGCCGTCATTGCCGATGCGCATCTCGTCGGCATTCTGCTCGCCGGTGATGCGGGCGGCCTCGAAGCCGTTGCCGATCTCGACGCCCTTGACCGCGTTGATCGACATCAGGCCGGAGGCGATGTCCTGGTCGAGCTTGGCATAGATCGGCGCGCCGAGGCCCGGTGGAACGCCGTCGGCGACGATCTCGATCACCGCACCGACCGAGGAGCCCGCCTTGCGGATGCCGTCGAGATACTGCGTGAAGACAGGAACGGAAGCCGGATCGGGGGTGAAGAACGGATTTTCCGCATCGCCGATGAAATTCCAGTTCCAGTTGGCGCGATCGATGGATTTCTCGCCCATCGACACCAGCGCACCGCGCACCACCACGCCGGGCACCACCTTGCGCGCCAAGGCACCGGCCGCCACTCTGGCTGCCGTCTCGCGGGCCGAGGAGCGGCCGCCGCCACGATAATCGCGCACCCCGTATTTGACGTCATAGGTGTAGTCGGCATGGCCGGGCCGGTACTGGCGGGCGATCTCGCCATAATCCTTTGAACGCTGGTCGACATTCTCGATCAGCATCGACACCGGCGTGCCGGTGGTGATCATCGTCTCGCCGTCCTCGTCGAGGATGAAACCTGACAGCACCTTCACTTCATCTGGTTCGCGACGCTGCGTCACGAAACGTGACTGTCCCGGCCGGCGCTTGTCGAGTTCGGCCTGGATCTCGTCGCGCGTAAAGCGGATGCCGGGTGGACAGCCGTCGACCACGCAGCCGAGCGACGGGCCATGGCTTTCGCCCCAGGTGGTGACGCGGAAAAGGTGGCCGAACGTGTTGTGAGACATGAAATGACCCTGCCCGGCATCGGAGCCGGCTGAAGATTGCGTTCTATTGGCGTTTTTCACAGGGGTCAAACTGTGATCTGGCGGATTTAGTTTTGACACATTCGGTTGGTTTCTGCTCTGCTCCATCCGCTGTTGAACAGCCCGCCGCCATGCCGGTGCAATGATAAAGAGGAACGATTATGCGTACCCTGATTAGCGCCGTTGCCGCCACGCTGCTGCTTTCCACCGCCGCTTTCGCCGGCCAGACCGAAGGCCTGATCAAGAAGATCGACAAGGACACGGCGACGCTGACGCTGGATGACGGCAAGTCCTACAAGCTGAACGCAGAGACCGATCTCGACGCGCTGAAGCCGGGCATGGACATCGTTATCGCCTACGATGTGACCAATGGCGAAAACGTCATCACCGACATGGAACTGCCGGACAGCTCAGCCAATTAGAGCGTCCAACCTCAATTGAATGCAGTGTTTGCGGTTCAGCTTTCGCCGAGCCGCCTGCGAAATGGCCTAGAGCGTGTCGCGTCTGAACGGATTCAGGCGACCCGCTTTAGGTCTTCGTTTTATGCATGTCGTTCTCCCAAAACCGGGGCCAATTTTGGGTGACATGCATCAAAGCCACTCCAGACTCTTGCCTTCGAGCTTGAGCAGGCGATCCTGCGGTATTTCCAGGTTCGCTGCCTCGTCCTCGGCCAATCCCAGAACGAAACGAAACAAGGTGCGCATGACGCCGCCATGGGTCACGCATATCGTCTGGCGTTCGATCGCGTCGAAGCATGGCCTCACCCGTTCGAGCAGCATCTGATAGCTCTCGGCGCCTTCGCCGGGCGGCTGGAAGTTCCACTTGTCCAGAGCACGCGTCCCGCTTGCTCCGGGATACCGCGTCTCCAGCTCGGGAAAGGTAAATCCCTGCCAATCGCCGAAATTGACCTCGACGAGGCGCGGATCGGTTCGATAGGCATCCGGATCCAGCTTCATCGCGGCGCGAATACGCTGCATCGTTTCGCGCGTCCGTTTCATCGGACTGGCGACGAAGTCGAATTCCCAGGGATCTGGAACCAACGCAGCTAGCCGAAGCCCGTTGCCGGTCGCCTGTTCGCGGCCAAGAGCATTGAGATCGGTGTCAGCCTGCCCCTGAAGCCGCATTTCGGCGTTCCACGCGGTCTGGCCGTGGCGCGCGATATAAACCAGCGGGTACATCAGGTCTTCCGGTGCGGATCGGGACGGACGACGGTTGGGGGGTGCTAGTCCTTGACCGTCGAAATATCAGGCGCGTCGACCGCCTTCATGCCGACGACGTGGTAGCCCGAATCGACGTGGTGCACTTCACCGGTGACGCCGCGCGACAGATCGGACAGGAAATAGACGCCGGAATCGCCGACTTCCTCCTGCGTCACCGTCTGCTTCAGCGGCGAATTGTACTCGTTCCACTTCAGGATGTAGCGGAAATCGCCGATGCCGGAAGCGGCAAGGGTCTTGATCGGGCCGGCCGAAATGGCGTTGACGCGGATCTTCTTGGCGCCGAGATCGACCGCCAGGTAGCGCACGCTGGCCTCGAGCGCCGCCTTGGCGACACCCATGACGTTGTAGTGCGGCATCACCTTTTCGGCGCCGTAGTAGGTCAGCGTCAGCAGCGAGCCGCCATCGGTCATCAGCGCCTCGGCGCGCTTGGCGATGGTGGTGAAGGAATAGACCGAAATGTCCATTGTGCGCAGGAAATTGTCGCGTGAAGTCTCGACATAGCGGCCGGTCAGCTCATCCTTGTCGGAGAAGGCAATGGCGTGGACGAGGAAATCAAGCTTGCCCCAATGTTTGGCGACATTGGCGAAAACCTCATCCAGGCTCGCCGGATCGGTGACGTCGCAATGGCCGGCGACAAAGGCGCCTAGTTCCGCCGCCAGCGGCTCGACACGCTTCTTGAACGCCTCGCCCTGATAGGTCAGCGCTATCTCGGCGCCATGATCGACGCAGGCCTTGGCGATGCCATAAGCGATCGACCTATTGTTGGCGACGCCAAGAATGAGGCCGCGCTTGCCGGCCATTAGGCCCTGTCCACCCGCCATGTGAGCGCTCTCCGCAAGATTTCAGCTTTGTGGGTTGCCCTATCGCACAGGCACAGAGCCCCTTCAAGCGCTCAAAACGGACAGTTCAGGGGACAAAAGCCGCCGATCAGCCTTTTTGGCTGCGCAACAGCGCTTCGAGTGCGCTATCACCGCCTTCCGGCAGCATGATACGCACATGAGCGTAGAGATCGCCGTGACCGCCGGCCTTTTCCGGCAGGCCCCTGCCCTTCAGCCGCAGGACCTTGTCGGAGCTCGACCAGGCCGGAATGTTGACCGCCAGCCTGCCGGTCGGCGTCTCGACAGGCACCTTGGCGCCGAGCACGGCATCCGCCAGTGCCACCGGCAGATCGGCGTGCAGGTCGCGGCCTTCGATGCGGTAGCGTGGATGCCGGCGCAGATGGATCTTGACCAGCGCGTCGCCTGGCTGGCCCGGCCCCTGCTCGCCTTGGCCCTTGAGGCGGATGGTCTGGCCATCCTCGACATAGGCCGGCAGCTTGACCGCCACCTTGCGGCCGTCGGGGAACATCGCCGTCACCTTTTCAGCGGTCGCCGCTTCCTCGATGGTGACGTCGAGCGTCACATTCAGATCGGCAGCGGTCGCCTGCTGGCGGCGATCGCCCATGCCGGGACCGCGCGCGCCAGAAAAAGTGTCGCCAAAAATCTGGCTGAAGATGTCGCTGTTGCCGTCGAACGGATCGCCACCGGGTCGACCGGAGCGGAACTCGAACCGCGACCCGCCCGGACCTTGCTGCCGGCGAAAGCCGCCAAACGGATCGCCGCCACCGGCAGCGCCCTCAAAGCCCTGGAATCGCGGCTTGCCGTCGGCGTCGATCTCGCCGCGATCGAAAGCGGCGCGATTCTTTTCGTCGCCGACGATCTCGTAGGCCTGGTTGGCTGCGGCAAAACGGTCCTTCGCCTTTGGATCATTCGGATTCTGGTCCGGATGATGCTTTTTGGCGAGTTTCCGGTACGCCGACTTTATGTCTTTGGCCGATGCGTTCCTGGCAACGCCCAGCACCTCATAGGGGTCGCGCATGCTTACTGCCCTGGAGAAGAGTTGAGTCTCTGGTTGCCTCTTATATGCGCTCCCATAGGAAGAAATTCCAGTGCTGGAGCCGCATATCAGACGCGGAAAATCAGAGCGCCTTGAAGTCCTGCATGCGCCAGCCGCCGGCGCTGGCCAGGCACAGTTCGCCTTCGAACATGGCAACGCCGTCAAAGCTTTCGCGCGAGGCCTTGAAGCGGCGGCAGGTCTGGCCGTTGTCCTTCAATTCCGCCAGATCGGTGATGGAACCGCGCGAGCCGGTACCGGCATTGGCCCATGGGACGGCCTGCCCGCCGAGCTGCTCGATGTCGGCCGAGGAGACTGCATTGCCGATCGTCGTCTGGTCGGAGTCGCGATCCAGACTGGCCGGCGCGGCCGAGGCCGATGTGCTGCTGGTCAGAATCGAGCGGTCGACTTCGGCTTTTTCCAGGCTGAAGCCGCCGGCGCCACAAGCGGCAAGCGGCAAGGCGACCGCCACGATCGCGGCTTTCGCGCTGGCCGAAGCGATAACGCTCCATTGCCTGCTGTCAAAAGCTTGCGCGATAAGCGACAATCGGCAGCCTCCCCCTTGCTTCGTTAAGAATCTTGGCTTTGTAAGAATCTTCGTGACAATTTGAGAAAAACTATGAGTGACACTGAGTTAACAAGCGGTGACTTTACCGAGGCTGCCGAGCCGTTTCGCCTGTTTGCCGCATGGCTGGACGACGCCACGAAAAGCGAGCCGAACGACCCCAACGGCGTGGCCCTGGCGACCGTCGATACCGACGGCATGCCGGATGTGCGCATGGTTTTGCTCAAGGGGTTCGATGAAAGCGGGTTTGTCTTCTACACGAATTTCGAGAGCGCCAAGGGCCAGGAGATTCTTGGCAGCATGAAGGCGGCGATGTGTTTCCATTGGAAATCACTGCGCCGCCAGGTACGCATTCGCGGACCGGTGGAGATCGTCAGCGACGCCGAAGCCGACGCCTACTATGCGACACGGCCGCGCGGCAGCCGCATCGGCGCATGGGCCTCGAAACAATCGCGGCCGCTGGAAAGCCGCTTTGCGCTGGAGAAGGCAGTGGCCGAATACACGGCACGCTATCCGATCGGCGAGATCCCGCGGCCAAAGCACTGGTCCGGCTTCCGAATCGTGCCCACGACAATCGAGTTCTGGCACGACAGGCCGTTCCGCCTGCACGACCGGCTCGTCTTCAGCCGCAACGCGAAAGGCGCCTGGGACAAGACGAGGCTTTATCCCTGAAGAAGAGGCTCAGGCCTTCTTTCTCGTCATGAACGCGGTGAGCGCGGCGCGCGCCTCATCGGACTTCAGGCGCTCGCGAAAATGCTCGCTTTCCTCGCCGATGCGGGCGACGAGGTCGTCGCGCGAGCCGCGCATCAGGTCGCGCGCGATCTTCAACGCCTGCGGCGGCTTGGCCGCGATCTGGCCGGCGGCCGCCAGCACCGAGGCCTCCAGTGCTGCTTCCTCGACGATCTCGTAGATCAGGCCGGCGGCCTTCGCCCGTTCAGCCGAAAAGCCCTCGCCGAGGCCGAGCAGCGCGAAGGCACCCTGCTGCCCGAGGATGCGCGGCGCCAGGAGGCTCGATCCCGCCTCGGGCACCAGGCCAAGGTCGACGAAAGGCGTCCTGAATACGGTGCGCGGCGTGGCAAAGGTCAGGTCGCAATGCAGGTTGAGCGTCGTGCCAATGCCGACCGCGATGCCATCGACGCCGGAGACCATGGGTTTTTCGACCCTGGCCAGCGCCATCAGGAAGTCCCAGACTTCGGTGCCGCCGTCACCGCCGGTGGCGATGACCATGAAATCGGCAAGGTCGTTGCCTGAGGAGAAGGCGCCGGGCACGCCGAGAAAGACATGGACGCGGATCTCCGGGTCGGCGTCGCCTTCGGCCAGACTTTTTGACATTTTCGCATACATGGCGCGCGTCAGCGCGTTCTTCTTGTCCGGCCGGTTCATGCGGATGATCTGGATGGCGCCCTGGCGCTCGACGAGGATATGGTCTGTCACGGTTCTTTCCTTGTGAACGTCAGGCGGAAATCAGCGTTTTTCCGGCAGCGGCGAGGCTTTCGGCGCCATCGATGACGCGTGCCCGCAAAGCGCTGACCTCGCCGAGCAGGTTTTCGGCGAAGAAGCGGCAAAGGGGAATACGGCCTTGATCGGCAAGAGCGCCGCGCGCCAGATAGGCGCCGCCGGCGGCAAGCGAGATCAGCCTGAGATAGGGCGTCGCGCCCGCCAGCGCCTCGTCCGCCCGGCCTTCGGCCGCCAGTTTCTGCAGGAAGCGGGTCGCTTCGCTGAGATCGCCAAGTGCCGCGTCGAGAGCGTCGGCGGTGCGGCCGAAACCCTGCAGGTTCGAGGTCCGCACCGCTGCGGCCATATCAGCCAGTTCGGCGATATAACCATGCACATGGTCGCCGCCGCCGAGCGGCAGCTTGCGCATCACCAGATCGATCGCCTGAATGCCGTTGGTGCCCTCGTAGATCGGGGCGATGCGCGCATCACGATAGAAGGCGGCCGCTCCCGTCTCCTCGATGAAGCCCATGCCGCCATAAACCTGGAGGCCGAGTGAGGCAACCTCGACGCCGATATCGGTCGAGAACGCCTTTGCCAGCGGCGTCAGCAGATTGGCGCGGTCGCGCCAGTGGGCCGCCTCGTCACCGGCGGAGACACGGGCCATGTCGATGGCGTGGGCACAGGAATAGCTGATGGCGCGCGCGGTCTGGGTCAGCGCCTTCATGGTCAGCAGGTTACGCTGGACATCGGGGTGATGGACGATAGGCGCCATACCCGTGCCAGTGTAGCTCGCGGCCTTGCCCTGCCGGCGTTCATTGGCATAGGCGATCGCCTTCTGCGTTGCGGCTTCCGCGACCGCTACCCCCTGCATGCCGACACAAAGCCGCGCATTGTTCATCATCGTGAACATGCAGGCGAGGCCCTTGTTCTCCTCGCCGATCAGCCAGCCGACGGCGCCGGGCTTGGCGCCCTGGAAACCATCGCCATAGATCATGGTGCAGGTCGGCGAGGCATGGATGCCGAGCTTATGTTCAAGTCCGGAACAGAAGACATCGTTGCGCGCGCCGAGCGCGCCATCGTCGCCGACCAGGAATTTCGGCACCAGGAACAGCGATATGCCGCGCGTGCCGGCCGGCGCATCGGGCAACCGCGCCAGCACCAGATGGATGATGTTGTCGGTGAAGTCGTGCTCGCCATAGGTGATGAAGATTTTCTGGCCGAAGATGCGGTAGCTGCCGTCACCCACCGGCTCCGCGCGGGCGCGCAAGGCGGCGAGGTCCGAACCGGCTTGCGGCTCGGTCAGGTTCATCGTGCCCATCCACTCGCCGGAGACGAGCTTTTCGAGATACTTTGCCTTGAGGTCTGTGGAGGCGTGTTTGTCGAGCGCTTCGACAGCGCCCATGGTCAGCGTCGGGCCGATGCCGAAGGCCATGGCGGCGGAGTTCCACATTTCGAGCGCGGCAACGCCAAGCATGGTCGGCAGCGCCTGGCCGCCATATTCCTCAGGCCCGGAGAGCGCATTCCAGCCACCATCGATCCAGCGGCGATAGAGTTCCTTCCAGCCGGGCGGTGTGGTGACGGCAGCGTCCTTCAGCACGGCACCTTGCCGATCGCCGATCGTGTAGAGCGGTGCGACCTCTTCAGTGGCGAAGCGGCCGGCCTCGCCAAGAACGGCATCGACCAGGTCATCGCCGAGATCGCCGAACCTGCCGGCATCGAGCGCCGATTTCATGCCGGCGACGTGCTTGAGCGTGAAAGCAATATCCTCGACCGGTGCCCTATACATGCCGCTCACTCCTCCCGATGCATCGGCCCGTCCAATCCTAGAGCCGGTGCCGCTGCAAAACCACCCGCCGTATCAGCGCTCTCCCATCTTCTTTTTACGTAAACGTCAAATTTTGTCACGCGGATTTTGCAATCGCGGCGGCGCGTATTAAGTTCAATCCATGCCGGATCAAGTCGACCGGCGACGGATCAGAACCAGCCAACCGGAACCGCCCATGCTTGCCAGACCCGACGCCTATCGCTGCATCGAATGCGGCCTGCCCTATCGAGCGGAGGGGTTCTGCTACCATGGCGGCAGACTGGACCACGGGGCCGCCTACTGGTCGGATCGCGGCATATTATGCTCGCCGCAATGCTCACTCGCCCACCACCGCAAACGCGCCGCCGAGGGCACGCTGCGGCAAGAGCCGGCTCCGGACCCGTTTGAATTCTAGCAGCTGATGCGTCGCCAGCTTTTCTGAAGTCAGCCCCGAAAGTACTTCCTTAACCATAGCCGTTCAGGATTTGTCTTTGATCAACGGGGATTCCCTGTTTTGGAAAGGACGGCGCGCCTCCTTCGCCGCTTGAAGAGTGTCGTGCCGACGCCCTTCAAGCCATTGTTTCCTCCGCATGTCGTTGCCCCAAAACCGCTGCACACTTTTGGGCGACATGCGCTGGCGCTTCTCGCCTTGGCGGCGACGATGGCGCTGTCCACGGCGGCAAAGGCTTCGGATTTTTCCGAACCCTGGAAGAACGCCGACCGCGCTTTGGTGGTCGATGCCTACGAATACAATTCCATCGGTTGGGCCCAACTCGCCACCGACAAGCGGGTCGTCGGCTTCATCAACAAGGCCTCCGACGGCATGCCGCCGCCCTATTTCTGCCTGGGCAACGACATTGAGGTGAAGCTTTGCAAGGCGCTGTGGAAACGCCATGCGGTGACGCGCGAACTGTTCCAGACGCGCCGGGTGGTGGCCAAGGCACTCGGCCTGAAATGGGGCGCCTATCACCTTGCCCGCCCCGGCAATCCGGTCGAGCAGGCCAACAATTTCCTCGATTTCGCCGAGCCTGCGCCGGACGATCTCATGGCTCTCGACATTGAGGGCAATGATCCCTCGCAATGGATGTCGCTCGACGACGCCGAGGAGTTCGTGCGCCAGGTGCATCGGCGCATCGGCCGTTTCCCGGTGCTGTACACCAACGGCAAGACCGCCCAGTACATTGCCGACAACAGCTACCGATACCGGCTCCTGTCGCGGCTACCGCTCTGGTATGCCCGCTACACCAACGACATCGACGTGCATTTTCCGATGGGCAACTGGCAAGGCTACGCACTGTGGCAGTTTTCGGCGCAAGCCAATTGCGGCCGTTTCCGCTGCCCTTACAGGGTTGCCGGCACGCCTAACGACATAGACGTCAATGTCGCGCCGACAGACGCCGCAACGCTGCGCGCGCAATGGCCGTTCGGCGGGCTTATCGACGTGCCGCCGGACTATCTCGCCTCCATACCGCTACCGGTTTCACGCGAGGCCGGCCTCGCCGGCAATGTCACCATCACCTATGCGTCTGTGGCCGCGCCGCCGACTTTCGAGGACATGGTCGCAGCGTTGAGCACACGCTGGTCCCGTTTCCGCGACGGCTTCCGCATGCCAGTCGTGAAGACGGTGCCCAGGAGACCGAGTTTCGGCATTGTCCAATATGTCGCCTGGAAGCGGACCGAGCGGCGTTCGCCCGCACAACTCGACGCTGCCTTTGCCGCTGCCGATCCGCTCAGCACCGCGTCCACCGAACTCGATCGCGGCCAGCGGTAAGCCAACGCGGACTTCAGGCTCCCTGTTCGCGCGCCACCGCCTGCCAGCCGATATCGCGGCGGCAGAACCCGTCCGGCCAGTCGATGCGGTCGAGCGCAGCATAGGCTCGTTTCTGTGCCTCGCCGACCGTGGCGCCTGATGCCGTCACGTTGAGGACGCGGCCGCCATTGGCCACCAGCGCGCCGCCATTGATGGCGGTGCCGGCGTGGAAGACCTGGACGCCGTCGTTTGCCGCATCTTCGACGCCGCGGATGACCGAGCCCTTTTCCGGCGTGCCGGGATAGCCTCTCGCCGCCATCACCACGGTCAATGCCGCCTCGTCGCGCCAGCGCACCGAAGTATGTGCCAGCTGGCCGTCGGTTGCCGCGTTGAGCAGGACCAGCAGATCATCCTTCAGCCGCATCATCAGCACCTGGCATTCCGGATCGCCGAAGCGGGTGTTGTATTCGATCAGTCTTGGCCCCTTGTCGGTGATCATCAGCCCGGCAAACAGCACGCCGGAAAAAGGCGCGCCCAGTTCGGCCATGCCGCGCATGGTCGGCTCGATGATCTCACGCATGGTGCGCTCGACCAGTTCCGGCGTCATCACCGGTGCCGGCGAATAGGCCCCCATGCCGCCAGTGTTCGGACCGGTGTCGCCGTCGCCGACGCGCTTGTGATCCTGCGCGGTGCCGAAGGGCAGTGCGGTGGTACCGTCGCAGAGGCAGAAGAAGCTCGCCTCCTCGCCGGTCATGAATTCCTCGACCACAACTTCCGCGCCGGCGGCGCCGAAGGAACCATCGAAGCAGGCATCGAGTGCTGCCTGTGCTTCACTGAGCGTCATGGCGACGGTGACGCCCTTGCCGGCAGCGAGCCCGTCGGCCTTGATGACGATCGGCGCCCCGGTCTTTTCGACATAGGCTTTGGCCGAGGCCAGGTCACTGAAACGGCCATAGGCGGCGGTCGGGATGTTGTAGCGGGCGCAGAGGTCCTTGGTGAAACCTTTCGAGCCTTCCAGCCGTGCCGCTGCCTTGGAGGGACCGAAGACGCGGATATTTTCGGCGCGCAGATCGTCGGCAATGCCGGCGACCAGCGGGCCTTCCGGACCGACCACGACGAGGTCGATTTTTTTCTCCCGGCAGAATGCGGTGACCGCGGCGTGATCGGCGATGTCGAGCTTGACCAGTTCGGCCTCGCCGCCAATGCCCGGATTGCCGGGGGCGGCATAAAGCTTCGTCAGCAGCGGCGACGCGGCGATCTTCCAGGCGAGCGCATGTTCGCGGCCGCCGGAGCCCAGAAGAAGAACGTTCATGGCCACCTCTTGATGCCGAAATTCTGCTCTGGCGGCCATCTGATGGCGTTTTCTGCGCTTCCCGTTCTACTGCGTGCAGTAGAACTGAGCTCACGGACCAAATGTCCGCTCCGCTGCGGTTCTCGAAACCACCACCATATGACTCGCCAGAGCGAATTTCGAAACAGTCTCTTGGAGACCCGCTATTGCTCTCCGGGCGACGGGTCAAGGCATCAGGGTGTTTAGATCGCAATTGCGCACGGGAACGTTATCCCCGCGGCCAATTTTCTGGCGATTCGCTAGGCGGAGAAAACCACCGGAAACCAGTCCTCGCGCAGCCTCTCGCCCGGCTGCATGCCATGGCCGTGATAGGGCGGCGAGGTACGGCCCGGCCGCTCGACATAGCGCGCATCGTCACCGACCCAGCGCAGCGACAGCGCCCGGCGCCGCGCCGCGGTCATATTGCCACGCGCGCCATGCGCGGTCCTGAAGTCGAACAGGATGGCGTCGCCCGGCTCCATTTCCCATTCGAGCACCTTCATCGACGGATCCTTGTCGGGATCGGGCACCGGCAGATAGTCGCCCTCGCCGGCATAGAAATTGCTATCGTCGAGCCAGCGCACCGGCAGGATCATCTTGTCCCATTTGTGCGAGCCGGCGATCAGCCGCAGCGTCGCCTCTTTCACCGGGTCGATGGGTATCCAGAAGCTCACCGTCTGTTGGCCATCGACGAAATAGTAGGGGATGTCCTGATGCCAGGGCGTCGGCTTCTGCGTGCCGGGTTCCTTCACCAGCACATGATCATGGAAGAACTGCGCGGTGCGCGACTGCATCACCGCCGCCGCCAGTTCGGCGGCGGGTGAGTCCCGTACCAGGCTGACGAATTCGGGGATGCGCTCCCAGTTGCAGTAGTCATCGAAGAAACTACCGCGACCGTTGGCTATGTCGGATGCGGTGGCGCTGCGGTTCTGCATGTTGCGTTCGATGCCGGCGGCAATCGTGTCGACCCAGCCCTTGAAGGCGCCGCGAATGCAAACAGCGCCGTCACGCTGATAATCGGCAATCGTGGACGCGCCGATCCTGGTGGCGTCGAGGGTGGCAGTCCGGGAAGCCATGGCGTTCTCCTCTTGGAATAAAGCCACTATCGCAACAGTTAGTCATTCGGTAAAATAATAACTTTCGATCTGACATATAGAATGCCCCTATGAGTGTGACTCTCACGCAGCTGCGCTATCTGGTTGCCGTGGCGCGTCACGGCAGCGTCACCGGCGCGGCAAAGATGCTGAACGTCTCTCAGCCTTCGATTTCGGTGGCGATCGACGCGGTTGAAAAGAATTTCGGCCAGAAACTGTTCGTCCGCCAGCGGGGAAGCGGCGTGTCGCCGACATCGTTCGGCCGCGCCGTCGTGGCCAAGGCAAGGCAGGTTCTCACCGAAACGGAGGAACTCATCGGCCTGGGTTCAAGCAAATCGGCTGTCAGCGGCGAGTTGGTGTTGGGATGCTTCGAGGATCTGGCGCCTTTCTTCGCGCCGGCTTTGATCCGCGCCTTCTCCGAACGCTATCCGGCCGTCAAGATCGTCGTTCGCGACGAGACGTTCGAGACGCTGGGTCGACGGCTGGGTGACGCGGCCATCGATCTCGGCCTGACTTATGATCTCAGCCTGCCGACGCATTTCGCCCGCATCATGCTGCGTGAACTTCGCCCGCACGCGCTGTTGCCGGCAGGCCATGCCCTGGCGGATCGCCCGTCGGTCAGCCTTGCCGATCTGGCCGCCTATCCGCTGATCACCACCGACCAGCCGCACAGCTGGCAGCATATGCTCGACCTGTTCCGCAGCCGCGGCCTTTCGCCTGTGGCCGACATGACGACAAGCTCGTTCGAACTGCAACGGAGCATGGTCGCCAACGGCTTCGGCGTTGCGGTCAGCTACACCCGCCCGCATGGCGACCGCAGCTATGACGGGCTGCCGCTCATCTGCAGGCCGCTGTCCGATCCGCTGCCCATGCAGCGGATCCTGCTTACCCATGACACGCATCAGCGTGTGTCGAATGCAGCGCTGGCCTTCGTCGAGGTGGCCAAGGACTGGTTCGCCACCCGCGACATCTTTGCCTCGTGAAAGGCTGACGGGCGCCGCGTCTCCGCTTGCCGCTTGACGGTTTCCGCCGCTGCTGCCACTCCATGGGCATGGAAACCATCCAGTCGAAAGCGGCCCAGGGCCGTGTCGCCGATGCGCCGAACGGCCATTGGGTCTACCGCGTGCTGCCGCGCTCGATATGGCCCTATGCGCAGCTTGCGCGGTGGGACAGGCCGATAGGCTGGCAACTGCTGCTGTGGCCGTGCTGGTGGTCGGCGGCCTTGGCGGCGAGCGCCTATCCGCGTCCGGGCGACCCGCTGCTCTCGCTGCTGCCGGCGCCTTTGTATCTCGTGCTTTTCCTGGTCGGGGCCATCGCCATGCGCGGCGCCGGCTGCACCTACAACGACCTCGTCGACGAGGACATCGACAGCCAGGTGGAGCGCACGCGCTCGCGACCGCTGCCGTCAGGCAAGGCGACGCGCCGGCGGGCATGGCTGTTTCTCGTCCTGCAGGCCCTGGTCGGCCTCGTCGTGCTCATCCAGTTCAACAGCTTCGCCGTCCTGCTCGGCATCTGTTCGCTGGCGGTCATAGCCATTTACCCGTTCATGAAGCGGATAACCAACTGGCCCCAACTTGTGCTCGGCCTTGCTTTTTCCTGGGGCGCGCTGATGGGATGGGCGGTCGAGTTCGGCGATCTCGATGGGCCTGCTGTCATGCTCTATATCGGCTCGATCCTGTGGGTGATCGGCTACGACACGATCTACGCGCACCAGGACAAGGAAGATGACGCCATTGTCGGCGTGCGCTCGACGGCACGCCTGTTCGGCGACAACACCAAGGCCTGGCTGGCCGGACTTTATGGCGGCGCGCTGATCTGCTTTGCCATCGCCTTCGCGTCGGCGCAGGCGCCGGTGGTGGCGCTGGCCGGGCTGATCGCCGCCGGCGCCCATATGGTGCGGCAGATCGCCGTGTTGGATATCGACAATCCGGACCAATGCCTACGGCTGTTCAGGTCGAACAACCAGGTCGGCTGGCTGATCTTCCTCGGCCTGATCGGCGGCGCTGTGTGGGTGGCTCTGAAGCCGCTGGTTTAGCGGGCTTTTTCCCTTCTCCCCTTGTGGGAGAAGGTGGATTGGCGCGCAGCGCCAAGACGGTTGAGGGGTGCTGGACGGAGTGCCGGCGTTGCCAAGCTGGAACACCCCTCATCCGACCGAGCTTCGCTCGGCCACCTTCTCCCACAGGGGGAGAAGGAAGATCCATCCTAATCCCTCGAAATGATCTCCTGGCCGTCGATGACCAGCCTGAGACCGAGGTCGCCAGCTCTGCGGCGAGCGAGGAAACGCGGGCGGCGCGTGTTCGAAATCCGCCCCTTGCGCCGATCCTGCGGCGGCAGCGTCTTGATGGCGGCGCCGAGCGATTCTTCCAGGGTGCGGGCAACGCCGTCCGATTCGATGAGCAGCATCGGCAGGCGGTAAGCGTCGGCCCAGGCGCGCCAGTCGGCTGCGACATCGTCGAGATCGTCGGCCACCAGCAGCGGCACCGACAGCATCGGGTCGTTGTGCAGGAGTTCCAGGGTCACCGTGACATTGCCGTCCGGATCCTCCATGGCGCGGGCGGCAACGCCGCGGAACGCATTGGAAGGCAGAACGATGATCGCGGGCAGGCCGCTCATCTCGAGCAAGCGGCGGATCACGGCGCCGCGCTGGTCGATGGTGAAGGTTACATCGCCGTAGTCGTCGCGAGTCGCGTAGCTCACCACTTGCGGCAGGCGGAATGGGTCGAGACGCATGTTGCGTCCCGCCCAGACTGGCTTCAGTCCGGTGTTCATAGAGTGGCCTTCCTGTCTGTCTCCTGAGAGCCGGTGTCCGGTTCTCTCCGGGCCGGTTTTTCCAGCCTCGTTTGTATGGAGACAGTAGCGCGGGCTCCTTACCGCCCCGCTTAAGAAAGTCGGTTAAATTTTGCTGATCTCAGGGATGGTTATCGGAATCCCACCAACCACAAGATGTCGAAAGGATCAGATAACCTTACCCGGATTCATGATGCCGGCCGGGTCGAAAGCGGCCTTCACCCTTCGCATCAGATCGATCGCCGTCGGCGGCGCGGTGGCGATCAGTTCGTCGCGCTTCAACTGGCCGATGCCATGCTCGGCCGAGATCGAACCGTGCAGGCTGCGCACCACATCGTGCACCGCCTTGTTCATGGGGTGATAGAGAGCGAGGAACGCCTCATCGTCGCCGTCGACGGGCCGGGAAATGTTGTAGTGGAGATTGCCGTCGCCCATATGGCCGAAGCAGACCACGCGCGCGCCGGCGCTCACCGACGCCACCGCGCCGGCGGCTTCTTCGATAAAACGCGGGATCGAGGCAATAGGCACCGAAATGTCGTGCTTGATCGAGGCGCCCTCCGGTTTCTGCGCCTCGGGCAGCAACTCACGGAAATTCCAGAAGGCATCGCCCTGCGCGAGACTCGCGGCAATGACGGCGTCGCCGACGAATTCCTGTTCGAGGCCAGCCGACAGCACATCCTCGATCAACGCTCTCGAATCCTCCGACGAACGGCCTGATGAAATCTGCATCAGCACGTACCACGGCCAGTCCTCGATCAGCGGCCGCACCACACCCTGGGCATGCGCCAGGGTGAAATCATATGGCCGCCTGCCGATCAGTTCGAAAGCGGTGAGTGCTGCCCCGGCACGGTCCATGGCCAGGCCGAACAGCGAAAGTGCCGCCTCGGGCGACGACAGGCCGACGAAGGCGACTTCGCGCCCCTTCGGCTTCGGGAACAGCTTCAGCACGGCGGCGGTGATGACGCCGAGCGTGCCTTCGGCGCCGACGAACAGGTTTTTCAGATCGTAGCCGGTGTTGTCCTTCTTCAGCTTGCGCAGGTCGTCGAACACCTCGCCGGTCGGCAGCACCACCTCGACACCGAGGCAAAGTTCACGCGCATTGCCATAGGCAAGCACGCCGGTGCCGCCGGCATTGGAGGAAAGATTGCCCCCGATCTGGCAGGAGCCTTGCGCGGCCAGCGACAGCGGGAACAGCCGGTCGGCGGCGTCGGCTGCCTCCTGCAGCGTCTGCAGGATGACACCGGCCTCGACCGTCACCGTGTTGGACAGGATATCGATCTCGCGGATGCGGTTCAGCCGCGACAGCGACAGGACGATTTCGCGCCCGGACCTGTCCGGCACCTGCGCGCCGACCAGCCCGGTGTTGCCGCTTTGCGGCACGATCGGCGTTCCCGTCTCGGTCGCCAGCCGCATGATCCGGCTGACCTCGTCGACGCTGCCCGGCCGCAGCACCAGCGACGTCGCGCCGTGCCAAAGCCCACGTCGCTCAATGAGGTAGGGCGCGATGTCCTGCTGATCACGCAGTGCATATCTGTCGCCGACGATCGCCGTGAAGCGATCGATGAGGGCGGGATCGAGTGTCTTTGTGATTTCGATCATGGGGGAAACTATGTTGCGGGTTGCGTGATGTCACGAGGGGCGGCTGCACGCGACAGCCGATCGTTGATCGCTTCGCCGAGCCCGTCGCAGGGAATAGGCTCGACGGCGATGGTGCGCGCGCCGCTGCGGTCGAGTGCCTGCATACAAGCGAACAGATTGCTTGCCGCTTCGCGCAGGTCCCCGGTTTCGGACAAATTGAGGAAGGCTTCGGCGCGGCGCCAGCCGTCCGCCCGTTGGCTGCCGAAGCCGAGCAAAGCCTCGCCCTCGCCGACCGTGCCGGCATTGAGCCGCATCGCGGCACCTGGCGCATAATGCGAGGCAAGCATGCCCGGCGCCTCGATACTGGCGGTGCCGCCGCGCAACAGTTCCATGCCGATGGCCGCCTCGATCTCCTCGGCGGCGATGCCGCCGGGCCTCAGCAGCCGCATTCTTTCCCCCTCGGCCTTGAGAATCGTCGATTCCAGCCCGACCGGGGTCGCGCCGCCATCGACCACCAGCTTTATCCGCGCACCGAGATCGGCTGCCACCGCTTGCGCGGTCGTTGCGCTGATCCTGCCGGATGAATTGGCGCTGGGCGCGGCAAGCGGGCGGCCGAGCCTGGCGATCAGATCGCTACCAAAGCCCCTCGGCATGCGCAAGGCGATTGTATCGAGCCCGGCGGTGACCAGCGGATGGATGCCGTTGCCGGGCCGTTGCGGCAGCACCAGCGTCAGCGGACCGGGCCAGAACGCCAGCGCCAGTTTCCTGGACAGCGGATCGAACAGCGCGAGGCGCTCGGCCATCGCCATGTCGGCGACATGGGCGATCAGCGGGTTGAAGCGCGGCCGCCCCTTGGCTTCGAAGATGCGCGCGACGCCGATGCCGTTGGTCGCGTCGCCGGCCAGCCCGTAGACGGTTTCCGTCGGGATGGCGACGACATCGCCCTCCCTGAGCAGCGCCAGCGCCCGCTCCAGCGCCTCGCCCGAGCCAAGTATTTCAGCCACTCTCGTCACCTCACAGATGCGGGGTGCGTAGTACGATGGCGGCCATTGGGCAAGTCGGCTGTTGGGTAACCGTTTGTTGGCGAGCAGGAGCATTGGCGATTTATCAATCCCTAAAATGCTATGTTTCCACGAAAGCCGGCATCAATTCCGGCCTGCTATCGAACAGCTTCTGGGCAAAGGGGAGCGACATCAGTGTCTGCGCGTATCCTGCTGGGTATCATTCTTGCTGTTGCGGCCGGCGAAGCCCAGGCGTCATCCCTGGTTTTTCCAGGCGCGCCATCCTCCACACCGTCGATCGTCAGGATCGGCGCTCCTAACCAGCCTGGAACCGCCGATGCAGTCAACGCCAGCGATGCGCTGTCGGTGGTGGCAAAAGGGGAAGCACAGCCCGACGTCACCGATGAAAAGGTAGCGGCGATCCCGGACAAGCCCGCGACCGGGCACGGCTTCCAGCCAGGCCCGATGGTCATTCGTGGCGGCGTTACCGGTCCCGATTTCCCGGCACCCGCGCCAACCTCTGCACCAGCGACCGGTGCCGCGCCGGCCGCTGGCACCGCGCCGGCAACGGCCACCGCTTCCGCTGCCCCCTCAGGGAACGCCGAGAACCAACCCGCCCCGCCGAGCGCTCCGGCCCCGGCAGCAGGGCAGCGCATGCCTCCCAACGGCTACACCAAGTAGCCCCGCCTCAAAGACAGCCGACATCGAAGGCGTGACTTGACGGCGATCTGGCGCCCGGCGCACGATTGCCAAACAAACTCGGTTTCGGTTTATTTCAGCCGCCAGACGCCATCGCCTGTATTTCGTCAGGCGGTTCTGGCAGACGGGATTTCATCGCTAAGGGGTAAAGGGGGAAAGCATGAGAAAATCTGGAATCGTGACCGGAGCAGGCCTATTGCTGGCGTCACTGCTTGGCGTCGTCGCGGCTCATGCCGACGACATGCTGGGATCCTATGTCGCGCGCATTTCCGATCGGGATCATCAGGCGAGTGACGGCTATGCGCTGGACAATGCCGCGCAGATGGTGCGGCAGGACCGCGCCAACTGGCACAAATTCCACCGCCGTGACAGCGACGACGAGGCTGATGGCTGGTTCAGGACCAACGACCAGCGCGCCGACCTGCAGCGCATGCTGGAACGCGGCGGCGCGATGAGTTCCTCGACCAAGCGCGCCATCGTCAATGGCGAACCGCTGATCCAGGTCGACGTCTACGAAAACAGCGTGCGCGTCAGCATTCTCGAGAACTGAGGGGCCGTCGCCGGGGCGGCTGACAGTCGGCTTCGGGGACGGCTGATAGCAAAAGGCGGCGCCTCGGCGCCGCCTTGCCATCGATAGACTCGGCGGCTGAAAAGATCAGGCCGCTTCTTCCTTGTCGTCGTCGTCTTCTTCTTCGGACTCGTCGCCTTCAGCCTTCACGCTGTCCTCGGCGTCGTCTTCGTCCTCGTCTTCATCTTCGTCGTCATCCGAGAGCGTGGCAGCTTCGGTGGACTCTTCGCCTTCTTCATCGTCGCCGTCTTCGTCGTCATCAGACAGGTCAGCGGCTTCGATCGCTGCGGCGGCGGCATGATCGAGAATGGTTTCGGAAGCGGATTCAAGCGCCTCGGCGGGAGTTTCTTCTGTCACTTCGATGTCGTGATCGGAATTCATGGAAGCCTCCGTGGGGTTGGGGAACATATCCCTTTTGCCACGGACAGATCATCGCCATATGACTGTAAGCCGGCTCGAACGGCCGGTAGCAGAGAATATTTTCTTCGCCTTAACCTGCGATCCTGGAGAAATCCGCGACCTGACCGGTGGCCGCGCGGATGCGGGCGAGCAGCGCCAGGCGGTTGGCACGCACCGCCTGATCCTCATCGTTTACAAGAACATGCTCAAAGAATGAATCAACCGGCTCGCGCAACACGCTAAGCGCCAGCAAGGCGCCGGAAAAATCATCGTTTTGAATCGCTTCGCCGGCTTGCTTCTCAGCCTGGTTCACCGCCGCAAACAGCGATTTCTCGGTATCCGCGCGAAACAGCGCCGGCTCAACGGTTTCGGCGACCGCCGTTTTCTTTTTCTCCTCGGCAGCCAGAATGTTGGCCGCGCGCTTGGTGCCGGCGAGCAGGTTCTTGCCGTCCTCGGTGTCGAGGAAGGCGCCGAGCGCCTCGACGCGGCGGACGATCTGCAAGAGGTCGTCGGACTGCGGCGTGATGACGGCATCGATGAGATCGTGCCGGGCGCCCTGATCGCGGAGGTAGACTTTCAGGCGGTCGTGGAAGAAGGACAGAAGGTCAGACGCTTTCCCGACGATGGCTGCCAGCGCCAGTCGAATATCATTCTCGACCAATATTCTAACCACACCCAGCGCCGCTCTACGCAGCGCATAGGGATCCTTCGACCCAGTCGGCTTTTCGTCGATTGCCCAGAAACCGACCAGCGTATCGAGCTTATCGGCAAGCGCCACTGTGATCGAAACCGGATCGCTCGATACGCGATCGGACGGGCCTTGCGGCTTGTAGTGTTCCTCCGCTGCAGCGGCGACCGATGCGTGCTCGCCCTGAAGCAGCGCATATTTGCGGCCCATGGCGCCTTGCAGTTCCGGGAACTCGCCGACGACTTCAGTGGTGAGATCTGCCTTGGCCAAGACGGCAGCGCGGCGCGCGAGTGCGGGATCGGCGCCGACGATCGGAGCCAGTTCTTCCGCCAATCGCTTGATCCGCTCCACCCGTTCGCCCTGCGTGCCGAGCTTGGCGTGGAAAGTCACGCCGAGATGGTCGAGGCGGGCCATGCGCTGGTCGAGCGGCTTCTTGAGATCAAGCCCGAATTTTTCCGCCGATGCCTCGAGCTCAGCCAGGTCAGGCAAATCGCCCTGGTCGGTCGTCCAGAAATAAAGCGCGTCGGACAGGCGGGCGCGCACCACCTTGCCGTTGCCGTGGGCGATCTCCTTGCCGCCATCCCTGGCTTCGATGTTGGCGGTTAGAATGAAGCGATTGGAAAGCGCGTCGTCGACACCCTGCGGCCGCGTCACAAAGCACTTCTGGTTGGCGCGGATGGTCAGTCGGATCACTTCGGCTGGAATGGCAAGGAATGCCTCCTCGAACTCGCCCATCAGCACGACCGGCCATTCGACCAGTCCGGACACCTCCTCCAGCAACCCTTCGTCCTCGACCAGATCAAGCCCGTTGGCGAAGGCGAGATTGCGGGCATCGGCAAGGATGATCTCCTTGCGCCGGTCGGCATCGAGCACGACCTTGGCCGCTTCCAGCTTGGAAACATAGTCGTCGAAGCGGCGCACCGTGATGGCATCAGGCGCATGGAAGCGGTGGCCATAGGTGATGTTGCCGGAGCGGATGCCGTCGATCTCGAAATCGATCACGACAGGCTCCTCTGTCTCCGGGCCGAACGTGCACAGGATCGATTGCAGCGGGCGCACCCAGCGCAGTGAACCGGGCTTGGCCGAAGCCGGCCCCCAGCGCATCGATTTCGGCCACGGAAAATTGCGGATGATGCCTGGCACCAGTTCGGCGATGATCTGTTCGGCCGCCCTGCCCGGCTTCGAAATGTGGGCGACATAAAAATCGCCCTTCTTCGGATCGGAATGGACATGCGCCTCGGCGATCGAGGAAAGTCCGGCCTTGCGCAGGAAGCCTTGGACCGCCTGTTCGGGCGCCGATGTCGAAGGCCCCTTGATCTCTTCGTTTATATCCTTCGAGCGCGCGGTCAGGCCCCTGATATCGAGCGTCAGACGCCGCGGCGTCCAGTACTCGCGCGCCGCTTCATAGGTCAGTCCCGCCTCGACCAGGCCGTCAGTCAGCATCTTCCTGAGATCGCCAGCCGCCTTGCGCTGCATGCGGGCGGGAATCTCTTCCGAGCGGAGTTCTAGAAGCAGGTCAGGCATGGATGGGGCTCACGCGGCAAAATGGTCCGGGCGGGGGCATAGCAACTCGGCTGGCCGCTGTCACCCTTTCCGCACGGGGATCGCCGATTTGCGCCCGTTTCCAGAAATTTTGGCCATCCTGTCGGGACGAGACCGCGCCACCCGTCCTTGGATCAAAGATTTCCATGAACCGAACGCAGCGCTGAAGCGACCCACGCTCAGGCAGGGAACTATTGGCTCAAAGACCATGAAAACGGCATCCAGACTTCTGCAGATCCTCGCACTCGGCGCCTGCTTCACCGCGCAGGCTCACGGTACCTTCTCGATGCCGGGCGTTCGACAGGCATTGCGCACAATCGACGGTGCCAGCAGCCAGAACATACTGCCGATCAAAGCTTCCTTCGAGATGATGAAGCGGGCCTGAGACTCAGGCCGCCAGGCCACCCGCCTGCGTCTTCAAAAACGCCTCACCGCAGGCCTTCGCCAGATTGCGCACCCGCAGGATGTAGCTCTGCCGTTCGGTGACCGAAATCACGCCGCGCGCGTCAAGCAGGTTGAAGACATGGCTGGCCTTGATGCACTGATCATAGGCCGGGAAAACCATGCGGTGCATCGGCAGATTGTCGTTCGATGCCGGCGCGCCGGCATCGAGCAGCGCCTTGCATTCGGTCTCGGCGTCCTCGAAGTGGCGCAGAAGCATCGCCGTGTTGGCGTGTTCGAAATTGTGGCGCGAATATTCCT
Organism: Mesorhizobium sp. BR1-1-3; assembly: GCF_020165455.1. Lineage (NCBI taxonomy): Bacteria > Pseudomonadati > Pseudomonadota > Alphaproteobacteria > Hyphomicrobiales > Phyllobacteriaceae > Mesorhizobium > Mesorhizobium sp. BR1-1-3. The sequence continues at coordinate 187,410 of NZ_JAIUIC010000004.1, read as the reverse complement.
GCTCGGCCTGCAGGAAGACATCGCCATAGGTGACCTTGTCGGCGCCTTCCCGGCCGTTGAAGTTGAGGTCGTAGACATTGTCGACGCCCTGCACATACATGGCCAGCCGCTCCAGCCCGTAGGTGAGTTCGCCGGCCACCGGTGCGCATTCGATACCGCAGACCTGCTGGAAATAGGTGAACTGCGAGACTTCCATGCCGTCGCACCAGCATTCCCAGCCGAGACCCCAGGCGCCCAGCGTCGGGCTTTCCCAATCATCCTCGACGAAGCGGATGTCGTGCAGCAGCGGATCGACGCCGATCGCTGCCAGCGAGCCGAGATAGAGTTCCTGCAAGTTGGGCGGGTTCGGCTTCAGGATCACCTGGTACTGGTAATAATGCTGCAGCCGGTTCGGGTTCTCGCCATAACGCCCGTCCTTGGGGCGGCGCGATGGCTGGACATAGGCAGCGTTCCAGCGTTTCGGGCCGAGCGCGCGCAGCGTCGTTGCCGGATGAAAGGTGCCGGCACCGACTTCCATGTCGTAGGGTTGCAGGATGACGCAGCCATAGGCCGCCCAATAGTTGTGCAAGGTCAGGATCAGCCCCTGGAACGAGCGGCTGGGATGCATATGGGCGGGGATTTCAATTGTCACGGGTGGCCTCGACAGCACAGGCTAGCTTGCCGGCACGTCCTAGAGACACGGCGGCGAAGCGTCAAGCAAAGCACGCCGATGCGGTCGCGCCGACATTATGGAGAATGTTGAGAGCTTTGCAGGGGCTGGCCCATTGCCCATCTCTCGGGCCTGCGCTCTGTTCGCCTGTGCAGCAACGACAACAGGTTCCAGCCATGCCCAGCCCGATCGTCATCCGCCCCGTTGCGCGACAGGATTTCGAGCAATGGCTGCCGCTGTGGGACGGCTACAATGCATTTTATGGCCGCTCGGGCGAAACGGCCCTGCCGGGTGAGATTACCCAGATGACATGGTCGCGTTTCTTCGATGCCTATGAGCCGGTCCACGCGCTGGTGGCCGAAAGCGAGGGACGGCTTTTCGGCCTCGTGCATTATCTCTTCCATCGCAGCACAACGGCGATCGCGCCGAATTGTTATCTGCAGGACCTTTTCACCACGCAGGCATCGCGTGGCAAAGGCATCGGACGGGCGCTGATCGAGAGCGTCTACGAGCGCGCCCGGGCAGCCGGTTCAGGCCGGGTATACTGGCTGACGCATGAGACCAATCACACGGCAATGAAGCTTTACGACAAGGTCGCCGAACACTCCGGCTTTGTCGTCTATCGCAAGCTCTTCTGAGGCAGCCAGCCGGATACGCGGTTCAAACGAAAACGGGACCCTGAAAAGAGCCCCGTTTGCGTTGAATTCAAATGGCTGACTTCATCCCTTCGGGGCGGGCACCGGCTCCGGCTTGACCTTCGGGGTCTCCTGCGCCGTGTTGGATTCGATCGGCGGCAGGCCCTTCATCAGCTTCTGCTGCAAGTTGGCCAGCACATCGGGATCCGGCTTCAGGTCGCGAGCCTGATTCCACTGGAAGGTGGCTTCCAGCTTGCGGCCGACGCGCCAGTACGCATCGCCCAGGTGGTCGTTGAGAACCGGATCTTCCGGCTTCAGCGACACGGCGCGTTCCATTTCGCGCACCGCGTCATCGAACCTGCCGAGGCGGAAATAGGCCCAACCCAGCGAATCGACGATGTAACCGTCGCTCGGCCTGAGGTCGACGGCCTTCTGAATCATCGCCAGCCCTTCCTTGAGATTCATGTTCATGTCGACCCAGGAATAGCCGAGATAATTCAGCACCTGCGGCTGGTCGGGGAACAGTTCCAGCGCCTTGCGGAAGTTCGGCTCGGCCTTGGGCCATTCCTTCAGGCGCTCATAGGCGATGCCGCGCTGGTAGAAGATGTTCCAGTTGGCTGCGGTCGGCGTCTTCAGCGCCTCGACAGCCTTGTCGTAGAGTGTGGCGGCCGAACGGAAATCCTCCTTCGAGGAATAGACGCCACCGAGCGCCAGATAGGCGCGCATGTCATTGGGATGGGCGTCGACGAAAGCCTTCAGATGAGTGATCGCTTCTTCGTGACGGTCGAGATCGGCAAGGTTGAGGCCGAGTTGCAGGTCCGAAAGCTCCTTCAGCGGCGAACCGGCGGGAATCCGGCGATAGAGCGCGATGGCGCCTTCGCCGTCCTTCAATTGCTCGGACACGGCAGCGAGTTGCACAAGGGCAGCGTCGCTATCAGGCTTCAAAGCAAGCGCATATTGCAGATAGAGGCGCACGAACGGCTCGCCGCCGCCACGGTTGAGCGCGGTGGCGAGGTCGAGCAGGATTTCGGAGCCGCCATCGGATGGGCCGGCCACCAGGGGCGCAATCTTGTCGCCTTTTGCAATTCGGTCGCGCAAGGCGACGATTTCCAGCTTGCCAGGCGAAAACGCCTCGGCCTGGTCGAGCACCGACAGCGCCTTGGTCTTGTCGCCCTTGCGGGCCAGGAACGAGGCGTAGGCCTGGGCATTGCGCATCCAGGTTTCGGGAGCGGCACCACCGGCGGCGGTATCCTGCATTGTCGCGGCGTAGATCGCCTCGGCCTTTTCGGGCATGCCGGATGCATCAGCGATCAGGGCGCGGTGGAACGACTTGAACAGGCCGAACCAATCCGGCCCCTGCAGCTTGTCGATTGACGCCATCGCATCGGCAGGCTCGCCGGCGCCTTGCTGCGCCCAGCCGGACATCACCCCGGAGATCAGCCGGTCGAGATCGGATTCCAGCGACAGCTTGAGCCAGTACTGCGCCTTGGTGAAATCCTTCTTGTGGAAAGAATCGACGGCGAGCGCCAGCCGAGAGAAACGCTCGACGTCAGGCACTTCCTTGAGCTTGTCGGCATAGACCAGGGATTCGTCGAAGCGCCCTTGCGCGATCAGCGACAGCATCAGGCTCTGCTGCAGGCCGGTGTCGCTCGGGTCGAAGGCCAATGCTTGCTTGTAGTAGGCGATTGCGCTGTCGAGGTCGTTATCGCCTTCGGCGATCCGGGCCGCCAGATAAGCGCCCGAAAACGACGTGATCTTGACCGGTTCGGTGGTTTGCTTGGCATAGGCCGGCAAAGCCGAGATCGCCATGCCTGTCACAATTGCCAGCCTTGTCAGCCAGCGCGCACGTCCTTGCCGCATCGTATCCCTTTCAGCCAGGCGCCATCTCCGCGTCAGCGGGATGGGCGTAGACTCGATCTTTCCAGGCAAAGCATGGCCTTTTTGGGGTCGCGCTTCAATCCGCCTCGAATTCACAATCCGGGCACCCGATTAACAAATCATGGCGGCGGGCACCAGTTTCCGATCTTGGATTTCGGCCACGGCCCTACGCGGCGCCGAATATATCACAGATTCGACGCTGAGGCTCCGCTTCGACCGCTAAGGCTCGGGCCAATATCAGCCCTCGCCTGGCGAGGCAGACCGTTGCACCAGCGTGTCGCTGTAGCAGCCGGCCGCTATCGTGCTGCACAGTTCGTTCCATTCGCAGCCGCCGCAGGCCTTGCGTACAAGGCCAGCCGAAAAGGCCTGCCGCATCCGGCCCAGCATCGCAGCATCGAGATCAAGACGGGTGCCGACGCGGATTGGCCGCGCCAGCAACTCGCCCACATCCTGCGTGGCGAGCCGGTCCCGCTCGACGACACTCTCGTTGAGGCAGTGCGGTTCCGGCTCGTCGAGCAACGGGGCGCAGACATCGTCCGGGCCGGAAACGAGGAGGATGTCCTCGCCCCGGCTCAGGCGCTCCGCTACGCGATCATAATTGGCGGTGAAGGCGGGGCTGTATCCCTTGCCCACATAGGTGAGCAGGCAAAGGAGGTGATGGGCGCGCAGCCTGATCGTCACGGATTGACCGGCTTGGCCTTACCGCCGGGAAGGGCCATGAGGGTCGCGGCACCCAGCGCCGACTTGAGCAAGCCGCCGACGATGAACGGCAGGAAGCCGAAGGTAACGGCCTGTTCGGCTCCAATCATGACGGCAAGCCATGCTGTGCCCAGCACGAGGCAGGCAAGATTGCCAAGCAGCATGGCGACAAATGCCAGCACCACTCTGTTGCCGTTCCAGCCGCGTTCGGCCAGCCAGCCGACGAGGGCGCCGACAAGCGGGAAGGCGAAGAGATAGCCAGCCGTCGGCCCGACGAAATGCGCCGCACCCGCTGCCCCTCCGGACAGAACGGGAAAGCCGACCGCACCCTCGACCAGCCAGGCGGCGATGGTGAGCGCGCCAAGCCGCCAGCCATAGAGCGCGCCGACCAATGTCACGGCGAAGGTCTGCATCGTCACCGGGACCGGCACCATCGGCACTTCGACGTAGGATGACAGCGCCAGGAACAGGGTGCCGAGCACAACGGCTCCAATCTGCCAGGCAAGAGAACGATCCTGGAGCCGGAGCGGGCTGAACGACGGCTTGCTGGACGAGAATGCGACGTCTGTCATTGGGATTCCTTCGATCGATTGCAAATTATAGATAATTTCTGTTTTCGATCTATTATCGAATCCACACTTCCCTGGAGATTGCAAGCCCTGGCTTGGCAGAGGCCGTCTAGCCTACGATGGCGAAGGCTTCGCGCGTCGTTCCGGAAGCCGTCCGGACCGGCTTGCGGCCAATCCATTGGACATGCCGCCCCAGTGTGACGGCCGCCGATTCGGTGTTTCCCTGCCGCAAGGCGGCGAGGATCGCGCGATGGTCCTGATCGGTGCGTGTCTCCCACTCCGAGCGCCATGCCGCGAACAGGAAACGGGCGCTTGCCGCGTGCAGATCGTCGATGGTGGCGAGCAGGCGCGGCATGCCGCATGGCGCGAGGATCAAGCGGTGGAAGGCGCGGTTGGCTTCCTCCCACGACCTGACATCGCGGGACTTGTCGCCGGCCTTGGTCGCCTCCTCGGCGAGATCGAGAATGGCCGATGTCAGATGCGGCGCGGCGTGGCGCAGCGCCAGCACTTCAAGGGCGGCGCGCATTTCGGCGACTTCCTTGACCTCGCCCAGATCGAAAGACGCCACACGCACGCCGCGGCGCGGCTCGCCGATGGCCAGCCCTTGCGCCTCGAGGCGGCGGAAGGCCTCGCGCACCGGAACATGGCTGGTTTGGAATTCCTCGGCGATATGATCCTGCCGAAGCCTGGCCCCCGGCTCGATCGCACCGGAGATGATGCGGTCCGCCAGAACCTTGCTGATGCGCACCGCGATGGTGTCGTCTGTGCCCTTTGCCATGTTTTATAGATAATTTGCGGCAGGGCGGCTTGTCGAGACGGCGGGACCGAATTCCTAAACTTCCTCTTAGCGCAGGCCAGAGATAGCGTCGCGAAAGTCCAGCCTTTAGTTGACCCGGCTGATGCAGAAATCGATGACGTCGATCAGCGCCGATTTCTGCGGCGTCGCTTCGAGCGGCGCCAGCGCGTCGCGGGCAATCTCGCCGAAATGGCGCGCACGCCCGATCGTGTCGGCAATGGCGCCGTGGCGGGTCATCAGGCCGGTCGCCTTTTCCAAGCCGGCGTCATCGGCGACATTGTCCTCGATGGCGCGCTTCCAGAAGGTGCGCTCGGCCTTGGTCCCGCGCCGATAGGCGAGAATGACCGGAAGCGTCACCTTGCCCTCGCGGAAATCGTCGCCGACGTTCTTGCCGAGATCCTTGCTGGTGCCGCCATAGTCCAGCGCGTCGTCGATCAGCTGGAAGGCCAGGCCGAGATTCATGCCATAGGAGCGCAGCGCCGCACGATCGTTGCGCGTCGCCTGGGCGATGACCGGGCCGACCTCGGCAGCAGCCGAAAAAAGTGCGGCGGTCTTGGCCTTGATGACGGCGAAATGCTCGTCCTCGGTGGTTTCGAGGTTCTTGGCGGCGGCAAGCTGCATGACCTCGCCCTCGGCGATGATCGAGGCTGCACTCGACAGGATGTCGAGCGCCTCGAGCGAGCCGACATCGACCATCATGCGGAAAGCCTGGCCGAGCAGGAAGTCGCCGACCAGCACGCTTGCCTGGTTGCCCCAGATCATGCGGGCGGTCTTCTTGCCGCGGCGCATGCCGCTCTCGTCGACGACATCGTCGTGCAGAAGCGTCGCGGTGTGCATGAATTCGACGGAGGTGGCGAGCTTGACGTGGCCCTCGCCGGCATAGCCGAACATCTGGGCTGCGGCCAGCGTCAGCATCGGCCGCAGCCGTTTGCCGCCGGACGAGATCAGATGGTTGGCGACCTCCGGGATCATCTCGACGTCGGAGCCGGCCTTGGACAGGATCAATTCATTGACGCGCCCCATATCGGCGGCAGTCAGATCGATCAGATCCTTGATGGAGGCGGGCTCCCGCTTCCCGTTTTCGATGTTGAGAACGACACCCACGACAATCACTCCCGTCTTGGTATAGAGCGTGCGACGGCACCCTTAGTCCCTGTATGGACTCTAGGGCGGCGGACATGGGCACGGCAAGTGGCGAATTGGCGCGGCGGCGGCGACAGAATGTCAACGACCCCCAAGGGAACGGCTCTGCCCCGGAATCCCCTGCCCGTTTACATCAATAGCGCAAACTGCGAGTTTCGTACGATGATAGAACTAGTCCGCACCAACGATGCCGTGATCATTTCCTTTGTCGAATCGCTGATGCGCGACGCCGGCATTGCCTGCTTTGTCGCCGACCAGAATATGAGCATTCTCGAAGGGTCGATCGGTCTTTTGCAGAAGCGCGTCATGGTCGACGCCGACCAGGCCGACGCGGCACGGCGCATCCTCAGGGATGCCGGCATCGCCAACGAAATCCGCGGAAGATAATGTCCGCCGCGCCCGCCGCCCTTGTCCCGGACACGCCGGCCCATACGGTCGACGCTTTCCATCGCGGCCGGTTCTGGCTGGTGCAGCCCAAGCAAGGCGGTCATCGCGCCGGCATGGATGCGATGATCCTGGCGGCCTCCGTGCCGTCCTCTCTTGCCGGTCGTCTCGCCGATTTCGGTGCCGGTGCCGGGGCCGCCGGCCTGGCGGTGCTGTCGCGCTGCCCGGCCGCTGAGGCGGTGCTTGTCGAACGCGCGCCGGAAATGGCGGCCTTCGCGGCAGCCACCCTTGCCCATCCCGGCAATGCCCATCTGAGCGATCGCGCCTCCGTGCTGGTCGCCGATGTCACCGTATCGGGCCGGGCGCGGGCGGCCGCCGGCCTCGCCGACAATGATTTCGACTTCGTCATCATGAACCCGCCCTTCAACGCCCCCCGGGACCGCGCCTCCCCCGATCGCCTCAGAAAAGAGGCCCATGTCATGGAGGACGGGGTGTTCGAGAGCTGGATCCGCAGTGCGGCGGCGGTTGTCAGGCCGCGCGGCGGGCTTGCCGTCATCGCCCGCCCCGAACAGCTCGGCGCCATTCTCGATGCGATCGCAGGGCGCTTCGGCGATGCCGAAATGCTCGCCGTCCACCCTCGCCCAGACGCCGCGGCAATCCGCATCGTTGTGCGGGCAGCGCTCGGGACACGGGGAAAGCTTGCCATCCGCCCGCCCCTGATGCTGCACGCGCAATCAGGCAACGGCCCCGACGAGCGCAGCGAAATGATCACCAACGGCCTCGCCTCGCTGTTCGGAGATTGAGCTATTCTGCCTGGCCACATTGCCGTTGGCCGGGAAATCCCTACATGCCTGCAACCTATCGACCGGAGACCGCGCCCTCGTGAAACGCCTTATCAACCGCCTGCTGCCGAAATCCTGGCGCTCCACCGTCGTCACCATTCCGGTCATCCGGCTGCACGGCACCATCATGGCAGGCGGTGGCCAGTTCCGGCCGAGCCTGTCGCTGGCCTCCACCGCTGGCCTCATTGAGAAGGCGTTTTCCTACGACGCCCCGGCAGTCGCCATCTCGATCAATTCGCCCGGCGGCTCGCCGGTGCAGTCGCGGCTGATCTTCAAGCGCATCCGTGACCTGGCCACGGAAAAGAACAGAAAGGTACTGGTCTTCGTCGAAGACGTGGCAGCGTCGGGTGGCTACATGATCGCGGTTGCCGGTGATGAGATCTTCGCCGACCCATCCTCCATCGTCGGGTCGATCGGCGTGGTCTCGGCTTCGTTCGGCTTCCCGGAACTGATGAAGAAGATCGGCATCGAGCGACGTGTCCACACCGCCGGCCAGAACAAGGCGGTGCTCGACCCGTTCAAGCCCGAGAAAAAGGAAGATGTCGAGCGGCTGAAGGCGCTGCAGCTCGAGGTGCACGGCACGTTCATCGACCTCGTCAAGGAGCGGCGCGGCGCGAAACTGAAAGACGACCCGGACCTGTTCACCGGCCTGTTCTGGACCGGCATCAAGGGCCTTGAACTCGGCCTGGTCGATGCGCTCGGCGACATGCGCACGGTGCTCAAGACCCGTTTCGGGGCGAAAACCCAGCTCAGGCTGATCACGACACCGCGCGGTTTCCTCAGCCGCTTCGGCCTGTTTGGCTCAAGCAAGGGCTTTTCAGCGCCCGAGATCGCAGGCGCTGCCGCCAGCGGCCTGATCGATGCGGCGGAAGAGCGCGCATTGTGGTCTCGCTTCGAGCTTTGAAAACCCGGCAAAAGCGTCTAGCATGAGAGCTTAACCGACCCGACCGGCCACCTTCGCCGGCCCAGCGTGGGAGGAGTTTTGGTATGCCGCAGATCATTTTCTTCACCGTCGTTGGCGTCGCCGCCTATTTCGGCTACCGCACCTTCATCCGCGAAGCCGAACGCGTGACCGCCAAGGTGCGGCGTACCGAAAAGCAGACGGCCAACGGCGCGATGGGCACTTTGGTCAAGGATCCGAAGACCGGCGAGTACCGGCTGGCCAAGGACTGAGCACCATTTCGCAGACCATTGTGGACACCGACATCGGGTCGCGTAGCTGGCACGCGCACGCCAAGATCAATCTTGCGCTGCATGTCACCGGCAGGCGCCCTGACGGCTATCATCGGATCGAAAGCCTGGCGGTGTTCACGCGGTTTGGCGACAGGATCGCAATCGCGCCCGCCGACATCGATGAATTTACCGTGTCCGGCCGCTACGCCCCGGCCGTTCCTCTCGACGCCAGCAATCTGGTGCCTAGGGCGCGCGATGCCCTGCGACAGGCGGTCGGGCACGAGAGAACACCGCCGGTCGCTATCCGGCTGGAAAAGAACCTGCCGGTCGCCTCCGGCGTCGGCGGCGGTTCGAGCGACGCGGCGACCGTGCTGCGCGGGCTGGTGGAGACATGGGGCCTGGATATAGACGACGCTGAGCTGGCGCGGATCGGCATTTCGCTCGGCGCCGATGTGCCGATGTGCCTGGCGGCAAAGCCGCTGGTCGCGCGCGGCATCGGAGATGAACTGTCGATGGTGCCGGATTTTTCGGCGCTTGGCCTGGTGCTGGTCAATCCGGGCACCCCGGTCTCGACGGCGGACGTCTTTGCGGCGCTTTCCCGGCGCGACAACGAGGCCTTGCCGCCGCTGCCGCGCAGCATCGATTTTCATAGCCTGCGCAACTGGCTGGAGATCACCCGCAACGATCTCGAGCCCGCCGCGCTGGCGATGCAGCCGGCTATCGGCAGGGCGCTTTCCTGGCTGAACAAGGCCGGATCGGGTTTTTCACGGATGTCCGGGTCCGGCGCCACCTGCTTCGGCCTGTTCGAGACCGGCAATGTCGCCAAGCGCGCCGCCGCCGAAATCCGCGGCCGCCAGCCCGACTGGTTCGTCGCGGCGACGCGCAGCATCGCATCGGAGGGATCGGATGGCCAGAATTGACGAGAGCCGCTCCTTCATTCCCGTGCGCATCGCGGTGCTGACCGTTTCAGATACGCGCAGCCTCGCCGACGACAAATCCGGCCAGACGCTGGCCGACCGCATCACCGAGGCCGGCCATATGCTGGCGGCCCGCGATATCGTCACCGACGATCGGGAAAAAATCCGCGACACGGTTCTGGCGTGGTCGCGAGACAAGAATATCGATGTCGTCATCACCACCGGCGGCACCGGTTTCACCGGCCGTGACGTGACGCCGGACGCGCTGGAGCCGATCTTCGAAAAACGCATGGATGGCTTTTCGGAAGTGTTCCACCGGATCTCCTACGACAAGATCGGCACCTCGACGATCCAGAGCCGGGCGACCGGCGGCGTCGTTAACGCCACCTTCGTCTTCGTGCTGCCGGGTTCGCCAGGCGCCTGCAAGGACGCGTGGGACGGCATCCTGAAGGCACAGCTCGACTACCGGCATATGCCGTGCAACTTCGTCGAGATCATGCCGCGCCTGGACGAGCATTTGCGGCGCGGCAAATCAGCTCCGTAAAGCCGAGGCAAGCGTCGCTCTCAGCGGATGACCGGCTCGCCATGAAACCGCCGGCGCGACGGCGGCGAGACGCCGAAGCCGACTTCCATCATCAGTCGGGGCGTGCGTGCCGGCACGGTGCCCATATGGAAGCCAAAGGGGTCCTCGACGAACCCGAGACCGGCCTCGCCGGTCAGCGTCACCGGGCTCTGCTCGCCATAGACATCCAGGACCTGTTGCGCGGGGTGGCCAACCAGAAGCGTGAGCTGGTGCTTGAGGCTGCGGCGCTTGTGGCTGCCCCTGACATAGACATGCGGACCGGTGTCGGCGTCGACCGGCTTGAGGTAGAAGAAGAATTTCAGCATGCGCCAATCATCGAGGTCGAAATGATACTTGCCGAGCGAGGCGAGGTTCTTGTCGGCGTCCGAAGCGGCACCGGTTGGAAAACTCCACCAGACGCGCGTCGTGATCAGTTTTGCCTGGCCGCCGAGATAGTGCGCGGCAATATCCAGAAGCAGCGGATCGCGCTGGATGGCAAGCGCCGCCGGGCAGTCGAGGATGCGCTCGAAAAAATGCCCGCTGAGCAGCGAGCGGCCAAGGCGTTTCTCGGCCTCGGCATGTTCCCCCGGCATGAATTCGAGACGGCGGTCGAAATTGCCGAAGCAAGGCGTGCGCCCGGCGAAGTCGGCGATCTCTTCATGGATATCAGGCGGCAGGACCAAGCCTGAGAACAGCCCGTCGAAGCACAACGCATCGACGACCGCTCCCCGTTCGACACCGGCAAACATCGTATCCCCGGCATTGGCGACCGGGCGGGCGCGTTTTGCGCCCAGCCAATGCATGCGGCGTCCAGGCATTGTGCGCGCCAGCACGAACATCGGCAGCCAGGCGGGGTTTTCGCGCAGGTCCTTGAGATAGGTCGGAATGCGCACCGCGATGCGTCGCAACAGACTGCCGTCGCGCGCAATAGCCTCGAGACTGGCCGCGCCGGATGTGTCGGGGGTTGAAAGCTTCATTGGGTCCTCGGCTATGAGAGCACCACCGATGCCGCATCGGTGCTCGCCACTCGGCATGTCCCAAACCCAATTCCCGCTTGAACGGAAGCTAACCCCGCGTCAGATTTTGTGCAATGCACAATGGCCTGAGCAACTGCAAAAAATCATGTCGAGGAGCGGCGTTCCTGCTTGGCGGGCGCCATCCAGATCTCGGCGTCGAGCCGCTTCGTTGCGAGGCCGCGGGCGATGGCCTCAGCACTGCCGGCACTCTTGGCCGCGGCCGCCGCCTGACGCTTGCTGATCAGCAATCCGTCGGCCAGGGCGCGGTTTCCCGAAAAGACCCGTGCCAGGAATGGCGTGCGGCTGGCCCGCGTGCGCGAAAACCGTGCGGCCATGGTCTGCCTGGCCGTATGCGCGACAACCTCATCGATCCAGCCCTCCACCAACCGCGCGCCCGGTTCCAGGAGCAGCAACCAATCCCCCTTGGCCTGGCGGATGCCGGCAGCGACACCGCCGGTCACGTACTGACAGCCGGCATGCTCGGCCACACGATGCGTCTGGTCGGTGGAGCCTGTGTCGCAGACGATGACTTCACGCACCACGCCTTCGACCGCGCCGCCAATCAGCGAGGCGAGCGTGCGGGCGAGGCCCTCCTCGTCATTGCGGGTTTCGATGAGAACACTGAGCATCCTTAGCCGAATAGCGGAAAGCGCCGCACAGCGCCAGTTTTGCATCGCACCATAGAAAGTTCTTGCTTTGTTCTCATCGACGAAATAGGAATAATTTCATGAACAGAGCGATTCGACACAACACGGACAGTCCCTGGGAGCGGGCGAAAATGGAACAGATCGTGCGCGCCGACATTGCAGCTTTCGGAGCAGGAAGAGCCGAGATGGCCAATGCGATGGTCGAGCAGAGCGGCATGCGTGTCCGCCCGGACCGCAACCGCGGCAGGTCGGCCGGCATCAACCCGTCCGGCCGATTCGAGCCAGTCAGCCGGCACGTGTTCGACGATGGCTGGAATTCGCTGGAAGAACTGCCCCCCTTCAAGACCGAAGTGCAGGTCGAGAAGCCGCGCACCATCATCACCCGCAACGAATCGCCCGACATTTCCTTCGACCGTTCCATCAACCCTTATCGCGGCTGCGAGCATGGCTGCGTCTATTGCTTTGCCCGCCCGACGCACGCGTTCATGGGCCTGTCGCCGGGTCTGGATTTCGAATCGAAGCTGTTTGCCAAACCTGATGCGGCGCGCTTGCTCGACAAGGAGCTTTCGAAGGACAGCTATCAGCCGCGCACCATCGCCATCGGCACCAACACCGACCCCTACCAGCCGATCGAGAAGCAATACCGGATCATGCGCGAAATCCTCGAAGTGCTGGAAGCGCGCGGCCATCCGGTCGGCATCGTGACAAAGTCCGCCCTGGTGACGCGCGATATCGATATCCTGTCGCGCATGGCCGAACGAGGGCTCGCCAAGGTGGCGCTGTCGGTGACGACGCTCGACCGCATGCTGGCGCGCACCATGGAGCCGCGCGCGTCGACGCCGACCAAGCGGCTGGAAGCGATCCGGCAGCTTTCGGATGCCGGCATTCCGGCGTCGGTCATGGTGGCGCCGATCATTCCGGGCCTGACCGATCCGGAGATGGAACGCATCCTCGATTCGGCACGTGCGGCCGGCGCGCGCGAGGCGGGTTATGTGATCCTGCGGCTGCCACTGGAGGTCAGCCCGATCTTCAAGGACTGGCTGCTGCGCCATTATCCCGACCGTTACCGCCATGTGATGTCGCTTGTCCGCTCCATGCGTGACGGCAAGGACTACGATTCGGAATGGGGCAAGCGCATGAAGGGCGCCGGTCCCTATGCCTGGCAGATCGGCCGGCGCTTCGAGATCACAGCCAAGCGGCTTGGTCTCAATGCCGAACGGCGCACGCTGCGGACCGATCAGTTCGTTGCCGCCGGGAAAGACCAGGTGCAACTGACGCTGCTTTGAAGAGACAATTCGTCGCGATGGTTTGATCCGTCGCGCACCAAGAATCCCGTCCGGCCTGCCCCGGCCTGCAGACGGTGCCCTCCCGGTCCGGCGCCCCACCCGACCCGGAGGGACTTGCGGAGAATCGGAGCCGATGCGAACCTCGCCGCAACATGGCTCGCGCGCGTTCTGATTCTCCGCCTCTCTTTGAGATCATCGAGAAGCCCGACTTCTCCTTCGAGACGAAGGCGATGGCGGAGGGCCTGTGGCCGGTCGCCGGGATGGACGAGGCAGGCCGCGGCCCCCTGGCCGGGCCGGTGGTCGCCGCAGCGGTGGTGCTCGATCCCGCCAACATTCCCGACGGCCTCGACGATTCCAAACGCCTCAGCCATTTACAGCGTGAGGCCCTGTTCCTGCGCATTCTCGGCTCCGCACAGGCGGTCTCGATGGCCTCCATCAGCGCCGAGGGCATCGACGGCAGCAACATCCTCAAGGCAAGCCTGGAAGCCATGCGGCGCGCGCTGGTAGGGCTGTCGATCCGGCCGAAGCTTGCGCTTGCCGATGGACGCAACGTGCCGCCGGGACTGCCTTGTGAAGGGCGCGCGCTGATCAAGGGCGACCAGCGTTCGCAGTCGATCGCCGCCGCCTCGATCGTCGCCAAGGTGATGCGCGACCGCATGATGTGCGGCTGCGGCAACCATCACGACCGCTACGGGTTCGAAGTCCATATGGGCTACGCCACGGTTCGCCATCGCACCGCGATCGAAGCGCATGGCCCGGTGGCGCGGCTGCACCGCGTGTCGTTTGCGCCATTCCGGCTGGGTGGGGCCGAGGTGGACGTGGTGGAAGAAGAGAGCTTCGCCGGGCTGGATTGAGCGACGACGACGACAAGCCAATCTCCCCCTTGTGGGGGAGATGTCCGGTAGGAGAGAGGGGGGCGCTGTCCCGCCGGCCTCTCAATCGATTGCAGTTATGCCCTCAGGCTTGTCCCGATAGACCTTAGGACAACAAAGGTTAGCGTTCCTTCACGCCCCCCTCTGCCCTGCCGGGCATCTCCCCCACGAGGGGGGAGATTGGCAGCTTCAGCGCCGCAACAAAAAAGCCGCCGGGTTGCCCGGGCGGCTTTCGATGACTGGCTAGACGAACCGCCTAATTCAGCTTCGACTTCACGTCCGCGAGCGAAGCCTTGAACAGATCTGCACCGGCCTTGGCGTCGATCTTGCCGGCAAGCAGCGCGCGTGCTGCCTCGACGGCGATGTCGACGGCGCTGGCGCGCACTTCGCTGATGGCATCACGCTCGGCCTGACCGATCTTCTGTTCGGCAAGCGCGGTGCGCCTGACGACATAGTCCTCGGTCTTCTTATGCGCGTCGGCGGCAAGCATGTCGGCTTCGCGCTTGGCGGCAGCGACGATGTCGGCGGCCTCCTGCTCGGCTTCCTTGCGCTTGCGCTGGTACTGGCCGAGCAGCTGCTGGGCCTCCTCGCGCAGCCGGCGCGCTTCGTCCAGTTCATTGCTGATCCTGGCGGCACGGGCGTCGAGCGCCTTGGCGATCATGCCAGGCACCTTGATGTAGACGGCAACGCCGAGGAAGATGATCAGGGCTATCGTGGCCCAGAGCGTCGCGAGAGATGTGTAATCCATGATGCGCTCCTCACCGGGCCACGGATTTGACCGCGGCCGCGATCTCGGCCTTGCTGGCCTTGCCGCCAACCAGAGCCTCGACGATCGCCGAAGCGGTGTCCTCGGCGATGCTGCCGACTTCCTTCATGGCATTGGCCTTGATGGAAGAAATGCGGGCTTCGGCTTCGCCAAGCTTCGCGTCGAGCGCGGCCTCGACCTTCTTGCGAGCGGTGTCGGCCTCGGCCTTGGCAGCGTCGTTGGCCTGCTGGCCGATCGCGTTGGCCTTGGTCTTGGCTTCCGCCAGTTCCTGCTCGTAGGCAGCAACGGCGGCGTCGGCCTCGCCCTTCAACCTGGCCGCCTGGTCGAGGTCCTGCGTGATGCGATCGTTGCGGACATCGATGATGCCGCCGACGCGCGGCATCACCACCCGCTTCAGGAAGAGATAGAACAGCCCGAAGGTGATCGCCAGCCACAGAAGCTGCGACGGGAACGTCGCCGGATCGAATGGCGGAAACGTGCCATGCGCTTCAGCAGGCACGCTGGTGCCGGAATGCGTGTCGCCTTCCGTCGCAGCGTGGCTGGTATCGGCTGATGGCGCGGACTCTTGCGCAAAGGCAGATGTCACGAACATGGACTATCCCCGAAATTCAGGCCCGCCGCTTGCGCGGCCGGCCTGTCCAATCTTCCCGAGTGCTCAGCCGAACAGGGCCAGAAGCGCGATGAGAAGCGAGAAGATGCCCAGAGCTTCGGTCACGGCAAAGCCGAAGATCAGACGGCCGAACTGGCCATCGGCGGCCGACGGGTTGCGCAGTGCGCCCGCCAGGTAGCTGCCGAAGATGTTGCCGAGGCCAATGCCCGCGCCACCCATGCCCAGGCAAGCGATGCCGGCGCCGATGTACTTTGCTGCTTCTGCGTCCATTTGTTCAACTCCTTTGGATCTAAAATTCCGTTGCGATTCCATCCGGCGCCAATGTTGGAAATCTTTGGGCCGGAAACTTTTGGACCTAGTGCCCTGGATGCAGGGCGTCGTTGAGATACATGCAGGTCAACACGGCAAAGACGTAGGCCTGCAGGAAGGCGACCAGCAGTTCCAGTGCCGTCAGCGCCACCGCCATCGCCAGAGGCAGGATCGAGCCGGCGACGCCAACCGCGCCGAGCGCGCTCAGGCTGACGACGAAGCCGGAGAACACCTTCAGCGTGATGTGGCCGGCGAGCATGTTGGCGAACAGACGAACCGAGAGGCTGACCGGGCGCGACACGAAGGAGATCACTTCGATCAGCACCACGAGAGGCAGCAGGAAGACCGGCACGCCGTGCGGCACGAACAGTTTCAGGAAGCCAAGACCATGCTTCATGAAGCCGTAGACGACCACGGTTGCGATCACCAGCACGGCAAGGCCGAAGGTGACGATGATGTGGCTGGTGACGGTGAAGAAATAGGGGAACAGGCCAAGCAGATTGGCGACGAGCACGAACATGAACAGCGAGAACACGAGAGGGAAGAACTTCATGCCCTGCGTGCCGGCGGCGTCGCGCAACATGTTGCCGACAAACTCGTACGCCATCTCGGAGACCGACTGAAGTCGCCCGGGAACCAGGCTGCGGCTCGACGTCGTGAGAAACAGGAATCCAGCCGCGACGATCACGGTTGCGACCATGAACAGCGCCGAATTGGTGAAAGACAGGTCATAGCCGCCGATGTCGATCGGAATCAGCTTGTTGATATGGAACTGGTGGATCGGATCGACCTTGTCAGCTGCCACGTTCAAACCCCGTCAATGCCGCGTACGGCCTCGTTACCATTACCGCACATGGTGCGCGGTCATTTCTTGTCGTCTTGGCCACGGCGCGATTTATCGCCCTGTCCAAATTCTGCCACGACGCCGGCGGAACGCATCACATTGAGCACTCCGGCGCCAAAACCAAGCAGCAGAAACACGATCAGACCCCATGGCGATGTCCCCGCCAAACGGTCGATGACCCAGCCGATGCCGGCACCCACCACCACCCCGGCGATAAACTCGCTGGAGAGTTTGAGCGCCTGACCATAACCGGCCACACTGCCCGCTTTCGCGTCGTCTTTCCCCTCGAGCCGGCCCGGCCGCCTTGTCGCAAGCGAAGCTTCAAGGTCGCGGCGGCGGCGCTCAAGATCGTCGTCGCGGATGTCGGGTTCATGCTGATTGCCGCGGCCGGTTTCTCCGGTTCCGTCTGGCCCATTCTTGTCGGCCATCGCAACCCCCCTGCCCGGTCAGACCGTCACCGTCCGTCCGCTTCTAAAGTCGCCGGCAACATAGTTAGAGGGTTTGCGCCCGTCAAGCCACGGGCGGAAGTTCATTGCCATGTATTTTAGGCAATAAAATCAATGAATTACGAAGGTGCGACATCGTGCCCGCCAGGATGACGAGGATGCATGGCGCGAATCCCCCGCGCAATGGCTCTTTGATCGGCTGCGCGCCACATCAAGGATCAGCGGCTGCTCCGCACTCAGCTCCAGCCGCCGCCATAGGTCCGATAGAAGATATGCAGACCGATCTTGGTCATCTTCTGCATCGTGCGCGCCCAGCCGGGATGGACATATTGGGCATAGTAGTGGGTCGACGATCCGACTTCCGGAATGAAGATCTTGCCGGCGGTGACGGCCATGGCGATCTCCTGGGCGGTCTTGTAGGCGGCTGGGCTATCGATGCGCTTCTTCCTGCCGTCGCAGGCGAAGGAGAACTGGCAACGGTTGAACCAGCTGTCGTTCTGGTAGACAACGCCGCAGATCGAATTCGGATAGGTCGGATTGCGGACGCGGTTGAGGATGACCTGGGCGACAGCGGCCTGGCCGCGCACGGATTCGCTCCTCGCCTCGAAATAGATTCCGTTGGCAAGGCATGCCTGCTCCTTCTTGGAGAAGACACTCGCCGGCAGCGGGTTCTGGATCCACGAATGATCGCCCTTGGCCATCGGCGGAATGAAGCGGCCCTCATTGGGCTGCTCGTCCTGAAGCAGGGCCTCGAAGGGCGATGCCTTGGCATAGTCCGGCTCGGATTGCGCATAGGCGGTGGCCAGCACATCCGGATGGTCGTTGTTGACCAGCGCCGCCAGCATGGCCGGCATGCCGGGATCCGGCTTCTTGTCCTCGCGCACATGGAATGCGGCGGCGATCTGGATTTCCTTGCCTTTGATCTGCGGCTTGGCGAAAGCCATTTTCAGGCCGCTGTCCATGCTGGGCCGGAGCAAGGAGGAGGTGCGCTCGAAGATCGAGCCGGCGTTGAAGTTCTTTGGCGGTGCGACGGGAGACATCTGGACGATGCGCCCTTTCTTCTCGGCGCGCACGACGCGGTCCTCATCGGGCGTGGCGCTGACCTTGCCGCCCTTGCCGCGAAACGACACGTTGCCGACACCGGCCAGGTGGACGCCCGATCCGGAAATGGAGCCGGTGACATCGGAATCGACAAAGGGCATCTCAGCCGCATGGGTCGAGCCGGCAACGGATTTCTCGACATAGGAATTCCAGCGCGTGCTCGATGCTTCGAGGCCGGAAACGAGGCTCGTCATGTCCTGATAGGCGGCGACGGTCGGAAAGCCGATCCAGATGCCGAAACCGATGACGAGCGGACCCAGAAAGCCACGTTTTCTCTCACCGGCGGCGGCAACCAGCCGCTTCAACACACGTCGATGCACGGAACTCTCTCCAGGAACGCTACAGACCCCACTGGAGAGCAAAATGATGCATTAACCTTGATGGGACGTTAACGGATTCGATCGGGTTTTCCCGGTCGGCCCGAGGTCGTGGTTGCGAAGTCGGGCGATTTTGCGGCCGACTATTCAGGCCGGACGCAGGAAGATCGGCCGGGCGATCAGCGCGCAGATGGCGGCCGCCAGCCAGACGCCGGACCAGGACCAGAGGTGCAAGAGCCCCGGAATGGCCACCGGCACCAGGAAGAAGCCGACGAAAACAAAGGTGTTGGCAAGGCTGAGCGCGGTTCCGACATGGCCGGCGCCGGCAAGGGTGGCAAGCTCGGTGTAGGCGACGCCGTGCCAGGCGGAGACAGAGATGCCTGCGACAATAAGCACGACCGGAAGAACCGCCGACCAGATGAGCTGGCCGCCCGGAATGGTTGGGCCGAACAGGACCAGCAGCCAAAGCATGGCGAAGGCAAGGGCGCTGAACGCGCTGCACAGGCGAAGAAATTGGCGGCGGTTGCCGTGACGGTCGGTGAAGCGGCCGCTCCAGATGCGCATGACCATGGCGCCGATCTGCACCGCGGCGAGGCTGGCACTGATTGCCGCCGTTCCCAACCCAACGAAGTCGTGCAGGAATACGGAGGCGAAGGTGAGCACGGCCACCTGCGGAAAGCAGAGCAGGCCGATGGCGGTCGCGATACGCCAGACGTCGCGATTGCGCAGCGGCGCCGGTCCGGCCACAGCCGAAGCGGGATGGCCCTCGCCCGCCGTCGGCGGCTCGTGCAGCCAGCGCCAGGCGAACAGGGCAGACAGAGCGGATGCACCCGCCAGGACCCCGAACACCGCGGCAAAGCCGAAAGCCAGCGCAAGCGAGGGCAGCACGAGCGCGCCAAGGCCGCCGCCAAGCGGCACCGCCGTCTGCCTGATGCTCATGGCGAAGCCGCGCTCGTTTTCCCGGAACCAGCCCATGATGGCGCGGCCGCTCGAACCGTTGACGCTGCCGCCGAGCAATCCGGTGATGAATAGGCTCGCGGAGAGCAGCGTGACATCGGGAGTACCGGTCCTTGTCGGCACGACCAGCATCGCCATGACCAGGAGCCACGCCGCCGTCGCGCCGAGCCCGATCAACAGCACGCGGCGGTCGCCCCAGCGATCGGTGAGCAAGCCCCAGGGCAGTTCGCTGAGCGCGACCCCAAGCCCGAGAAGGCCGAGCGCCAGACCGAGTTCGGCATTGCCTAGGTGATAGCCCTGGCGAAGAACGACCGCCGTCGCCGGGATGCCGGAGAACGTAGCCGAGAAGGCGGCATTGGCGGCAACGCCGATGCCCAGGACTTTCCAGCGATGGCCCGGCGTGAACACCCTCCCGGTGGAACCGGTATCTTCCAGAAGTTCCGACGGCTGCCGGTCGGTGCAATTGACAATGGCGGACATGACTTCATTTCCCGTGCTGGCCAGCGGTTCGGCCTTGACGATCCGTCCCTACCGCCATAATTTCGTCCTGAAAATCAGGAAGTTTTTAACTTACAATCCTGAAAATCGGGACTTCCAACATGCGACGCGTGACATTCGACCTCGACGTCCTGCGCAGTTTCGTCACCGGCATGGAGCTGGGTAGCTTTGCCAAGGCCGCTGATCGGCTTGGCCGGTCGACGTCGGCGGTCAGCGCGCAATTGAAGAAACTGGAAGAACAGGCGGCGACGCCGATCTTCCGCAAATCAGGACGGGGCCTCGCTTTGACCGAGGCCGGCGAGACCATGCTCGGCTATGCGCGCAGGCTGATCGAATTGAATGACGAGGCGGCATCCGCCATCCACGGTGTCGAGCTGGAAGGCTGGGTACGGCTCGGCTTGCAGGAAGATTTCGGCGAGGCGGTGCTGCCGGACGTGCTCGGCCGATTTGCCCGGGCGCACCCCAAGGTGAAGATCGAAGCCAGGATCGCACGCAGCCACGACCTTGCCGAAAGGGTCCTGTCAGGCAGCCTCGATATCGCGCTCGCCTGGCACTGCGGCGAAACGCTGCCCTACAGCCAGCATGTCGCCGATGTGCCGATGCGCTGGATCGGGCCGGCAAAGCGTATCGAGACCAGCCTGCGCAACAGTGAGCCGCTGCCGCTGGTGGCGCTCGAAGCGCCATGCCTTCTGCGCACGGTGGCAACCGAAACGCTCGACCGCGCCGGCCTGTCGTGGCGGATGGCCTTTTCCAGCCCGAGCCTTGGCGGCATCTGGGCAGCCGTGGCGGCGGGGCTGGGGCTGACAATCCGCACCGACATCGGCCTGCCGGCCAGCGTCAGCGCGATGACGCCGGAGATTGCCGGGCTGCCTGCATTGCCCAAAATGGCGTTGGTGCTGCACCAGAAGGATGCTGAACTGGATCCGGTGGCAGCGCGACTGGCCGACATATTGCTGCAGGCGGCGTTGCAGGCGCTGCCACGGGACGAGCGGTTGAAGGAGGTCGCTTAGACAGCCGGA
This sequence comes from Mesorhizobium sp. BR1-1-3, assembly GCF_020165455.1. Taxonomy (NCBI): domain Bacteria; kingdom Pseudomonadati; phylum Pseudomonadota; class Alphaproteobacteria; order Hyphomicrobiales; family Phyllobacteriaceae; genus Mesorhizobium; species Mesorhizobium sp. BR1-1-3. The sequence goes on along the minus strand of NZ_JAIUIC010000004.1, from coordinate 166,475 downwards.
ACAGGTATCCAGCGCCCGACCGCTTATTTACGCTTGTTCGACCTGCCGGCGAACGGATTGTCCGACGTGCGCAGCGCGATGCGGATCGGCACGCCGGGCATGTCGAAGGCTTCGCGCAGGCTGTTGGAGAGATAGCGGACATAGGATTGCGGCATCGCATCGGGCCGCGAGCACTGGACAATGAAACCCGGCGGCCGGGTCTTGGCCTGGGTGACGTATTTGACCTTCAGCCGGCGCCCTGCCACGGCAGGCGGCGGATGGTGTGCCAGGATGCCTTCCAGCCAGCGGTTGAGCTTGCCAGTCGAGACGCGGCTGTTCCATACCTTGTGGGTCCTGATGACGGCATCCATCAGCTTGTCGAGGCCGCGCCCGGTCTCGCCGGAGACAGGTACGGCCTGCAGGCCGCGCGCCTGGGGAAGAAGCCGTTCCGTCTTCTCGCGCAGTTCGGCCAGAAGCTCCTGGGGATGGTCGATCAGGTCCCATTTGTTGAAGGCGATCACCGGCGCCCGGCCTTCCCTGATGATCAGGTCGGCGATCTGCAGATCCTGCTTCTCGAAGGGAATGGTGGCGTCGAGCACGATGATGACGATCTCGGCGAAGCGGATGGCGCGCAGGCCGTCCTGCACCGACATCACTTCGAGCTTTTCGTGAATCCTGGCCTTGCGGCGCATGCCGGCCGTATCGAACAGCTTCAGGCGGCGGCCATGCCAATCCCAATCGACCGAGATCGAATCACGGGTGATGCCGGCTTCCGGTCCGGTGAGCAGCCGTTCTTCGCCGATCAGCGCGTTGATCAGCGTCGACTTGCCGGCATTGGGACGGCCGACGACGGCGATGCGCATCGGCTTGGTGTCGTCATAGGTGTGCTCGGCATCCGGATCGGCGATATCCTCGCCGATCAGCACCTCGCCGGCAGCGATCTCTTCGTCTTTGCTATCTTCGTCTTCGCCGAAGGCGCGCGCTTCGCCGAGCGCGCCGATCACGGCGTCGCGCAAATCGGGCATGCCCTGGCCATGCTCGGCCGAAACCGGGATCGGCTCGCCAAGGCCGAGCTCCCAGGCTTCCAGCATACCGCCCTGGGCGCCCTTCGCCTCGGCCTTGTTGGCGACCAGCACGACCGGCTTGCCGGACTTGCGCACGATCTCGGCGAAGGTCCTGTCATCAGGCAAAAGGCCGGACTTGGCGTCGATGGTGAAGAAGATCAGGTCGGCCTCGCGGATAGCGATCTCGGTCTGCGCACGCATGCGGCCGGGCAAGGTCGAGGCACCAGCGTCCTCGAAGCCGGCGGTGTCGATGACATCGAAATGCAGGTCGTAGAGCTTGGCGGCGTGGACGCGACGATCGCGGGTGACGCCCGGCGTGTCGTCGACAAGCGCCAGCTTTCTTCCCACCAGCCGATTGAAGAGAGTCGATTTGCCGACGTTAGGTCTGCCGATGATGGCGACTTTGAAGGTCACGACGCACTGCCCGACCCGCGGATCAGCTCGGACATCAATGTTGCGCGCTCGCGGGTGTTGCGCGGGGCGCCGTCATCGGCGGCGATCTGGTCGAACAGTTTCAGCGCGTCCTGCGTCTTGCCTTCCTTCCAGGCGGAAAGGCCGAGCGCCTCGCGCGCCGTGTGGCGCAGCGTGTTGGTGTCGGATGTCAGCGCTTCGACACGGCTGGACACGTCGGCGAACGAGCCATGGTCGACGAGCAGCAGCGCTGCCCGCAGCCGCGCCATGTCGCGAATGCTCTGGGGAATGGCCGTGTCGGCGGCGACTTCGTCGAAATCCTTGACGGCGGCGGGAACGTCGCCCTTGTTCGCCTTGACGGTCGCGCCGCGCATGCGTGCGAGCAGCGGATAGGCGCCGTAGCCATCCTTCTCCAACTGATCGAGCGCGGTCAGCGCCTCATCGTTCTTGCCGTCATTGGCAAGCTTCAGCGCCTGCGAGAACGCATCGCCCGAGCGGTTGGCGCGCGTCTCGTCCCAATAGCGATAGCCGACGAAGGCTGCGGTGCCGAGCACCACGAGGATCGCAACGACAATCAGGGCTGGGCCAAAACGGTCCCACAGCGCCTGCGCCTGTTCGCGACGGATCTCGTCGTTGACTTCACGGATAAAACTGTCGTCGGACATCAAATCAAACCATTCCTGCCCGGTCGGGCCTTTGTCAGCCCGCGTTTTAGCGAAATTTTGCCGGCATGGAAGGGGTTCAACCGGAAAATCGCTATTGTCCGGGGCAAACGGATGTTTGCCCCGGACGAGCAGCCGAAGAGGCCCATCGCACCCGCGCCACATTTAGGCGATAGCCGGCTTGCAGACGTTCCCCGAGTTAAGATCAGATTTCCTATGCTTCGTCCGTTCCGCGTTGTTGCGTTTTCACTTGCCGCGCTCGTCACTGCCGGCGTGGCTCTGGCCGACCCGCCCGCGCCACCGGTGCCGGCAAAGCCCAAGCAGGTCGTCATCATCTCGTTCGACAGCGCCCGCGACATTTCGCAGTGGAAGCGCAGTCGAGCACTGGCTGAGCGCACCGGCGCACATTTCACCTATTTTCTGTCCTGCGTCTTCCTGCTGTCGACGGAAACACGCAAGGAATACACCGCACCCGGCAGAAGCGCCGGGAAATCCAATATCGGCTTTGCTGCCTCGAAACAGGAAGTCACCGACCGGCTCGAGCAGATCGGGCTTGCCGCGCATGAGGGCCACGACATCGCCAGCCATGGCTGCGGCCATTTCGACGGCAAGGACTGGAGCAAGGCCGACTGGCTGAAAGAGTTCGGTTCGTTCGAGCACATTCTCGAGAACGCCTATGCCATCAACGGCATTGCGCCCGAGCCTGAGGGCTGGCGCGATTTCGCACGGCATGCGGTTGTCGGTTTTCGCGCGCCGTATCTGTCGACGGGCAAGGCGCTCTATGAAGCGCTGCCGGCCGCCGGCTATCAATTCGACGCCAGCGGCGTCTCGCAGGGCCCCGCCCGACCGACGGCCAGCAACGGCGTCATGCACTTTTCGCTGCCGCAGATTCCAGAAGGACCGAAGTCACGGCCGGTGATCGCCATGGACTACAATCTCTATGTCAGGCATTCCGGCGGCTTCGAACGGCCAAGCCAAGCGGGCGAGTTCGCCAACCGGACCTATGATGCCTTCCGCGCCGCCTTCGACAAGCAGTATGCCGGCAAGCGCATTCCGCTGGAGCTCGGCTTCCACTTCGCGCTGATGAATGACGGCGCCTACTGGAACGCGCTGGAGCGCTTTGCCGGCGAGGTCTGCGTCAAGGCCGATGTCGAATGCATCAGTTTTCGCGATTATGTTTCGCGCCAGGATGCCGGCCAGAGGCAGGTCTCGGTCGGCGGCTGAGCCGCCAACCCGGTTCGTTTCCAACCTCGATCTTTAGGCCGGATCCTCAGCGCCCTGCCTTGCCAGATAGCGCTGGTCGATATCGGGCAGCGGCTCGCCTTGCAGCGTCGCCTCGAAGGCGCGCAGGCGCTTGTGGACCGATTGCAGCTCGACGATGGTCGACCAGGAGGTGAGCAGAAACTGCAGTGAACCGGTCACCTTGCCGAATGCGTTCGAAATCTGGTTCAGCGCGCCGAACGTGATCTTGTGCGCCACCAGCGAGGGACCGAGGATCAGCAGCGAGAAAATGTTGTCGGCCTGCAGGTAGGTGTAACGGACGACGTTGAAATAGATGTAGTGGAAATAGAGCCTGAAATAATTGTGGCGAACATTCTCGAACAGCTCGGCCGTGGTGGCCGGCTGGGCCCGGTCCGCGTGATCCTCGCCGTAGACGAGTTCCTTGCGGTAGGCTGCCTCAACGCGCTGGTTGCGGAACTGCAGCCCTGGAAGTTTCAGACCTGCAACCATGACCGAGATCGTCCCGAACAGACACCAGGCAAGGGCTGCGACAACCAATGGCTGTGGAATCGCGCCGATAATCGGCAACTCGGTGATATGGGCCTGCAACTGGATCATGACCGGCAGGAATGCGATCAACGTCATAATCGACTGGACGAAGCTGGAGCCGAGATCTTCCATGATCTGCGAGAACCGCATCGTGTCTTCCTGGATGCGCTGCGAGGCACCCTCGATATGGCGTAGCCTGCCCCAATTCTCGACGAAGTAGTTGTTCATCGCCGTGCGCCAACGGAAGATCCAGTGACTGACGATGAAGGCGTTGACCACCTGCACATTCATGCCGACCAGGGCGAGCCACGAAAAATCAGCCAATCCGATATAAAATTCGCTGTTGGTCGACTTTCCAGTCCCCGACATCAGCCCCTGCACATAGTCGAAGAAAGGCCCATACCAGGCGTTGACGGCGACGCTGACCTGCACATTGAAATAGATGAAGAACAGGATGACCGCGGTCATCAGGATCGACCAGCGTTGCCATGGATGCGGCGAATACCAGCTCCAGAATGCGTAGAAGACGAGCACGCAGAACGCGAAATAGAGATAGAACCAGAGGAACGGCTTCGATACGAGGATGGCGATGCCGATGATGGGCGGCGCGCCGGCCGCGGCGGGCGGCAATCCGAAAACCGTACCTAATTGTTCACCACCGAAGAACCAGAACAGGATCGCCGCAAGGCTCCAGACGGCGGCCGAAGTGAAGAACAGCTTCGGCTGCGGGAAAAAGGATACGAACACTGTGGCGAATTCCTCGATCTAGGCACAAATCAGCTGACGACAGCGGGCATAAAGTCACACATTAGTGGGAAAGAAAATGCCCGTGCCCGATGCCCGGCACAGCAAGCCCACAATCATGGCGATTTTGGCGCAGCCGACCATGTGATGGCGCCGGAGACGACCAGCACGATCGCGGCTGTGATCGAGGCGAGGAAGAAATCGCCGGACATCTGCGCCAGAAACCCGGCGGCGACCGGCCCGATGATCTGGCCAAGGCCGAACGCAGCCGTCATCAGGGCGAATATCCGCCGCGGCGCGCTTGGCGCCTGCTGCCGGGCGGCCTGCAGGCCAAATGCGGTGATGGCAATGAAGGTGCCACCGAGCAGCACGCCGGCAAGCAGCGGCCCGGTGGCGCCGCCGATGGCGACGCTGGCGGTGACGCCGGCAACTTCGATGAAGCACGCCAGCGCATAGGCGGCATAAAGGCCGGTCCGGGCCGCGATCTTCTGCCAGAGCCAGACTGAGGGAAAGCCCGCAAGACCGGCGACCATCCACACCATGGCCTCGAAGACGCGGCTGCCGCCGCCTTGCCGGACGATGGCGACCAGGAATGTCGCCGTCACCACATAGCCAAAGCCGAACAGGCCGTAGGCGACGATGACCTTGACCAACGACCGGTCCATCCGCAGTGCCGGCTCGCGGGTGGCTTCGCCGTTGCCGAGCGGACCCTCATTGGCCAACAGCGCAACGAGGACGAAACCACAGGCCGAAATCGCCGCCGACCACAGCCAGCCTGCAGCCCAGCCCGAATGCTCGGCGACCAGCACCGCCATCATCGCCGCCGATGCCGCTATGCCGAGCCCGACGCCGCCGAAATGCCAGGCCTGCAGGTCGTTGCGACCGGCAGCCGCGATGTGGCTGAAAACGATGCTGGCCATGAACACCATGACGAAGGCGCTGGCCAGACCGGCCAGAAAGCGGATAGCGAGAAAGGCCGTCATCGCTTCGGTCAGCCCCATCAGCGCGGCAAGGACCGTACTGGCGCCAAGCCCCGCCAGCATCAGCAGGCGCTCGCGCCCATGCGCCCAGCCGCCCGCCGCTGCCAACGCGCCGACGAGATAACCGAGATAATTGGCCGACGCGATCCAACCGGCATCGGCAGGCGACAGATGCAATTCCTGCATCATGCCGGGCAGGATCGGCGTGTAGACGAAACGGCCGATGCCCATGGCAACCGCCATGGCAATCATGCCGGCGAAGGCGAAACGCAGCGCTGTCGAGGTGGCTGATGTCATTGCACTGCACAATAAGTGCAGGGGTCGCTGAAACAATCGCCATCTGTTGGGCCAGCGCGTGCGCGGGACGTGGTGCTCGCCTCGACTTTCCTCAAGCCGGAACGCTTGGCGCCTGCTCAGCAGCGGCCGCCGGCGTGCAACGGGGCCGTCTCGTGCACTGTCCGCCGTGCCGTCAGCCTGAACGGCACATCGCCCAGTTCGCGTTCCGACATGGTGTTCAGCACCGGATGCGAAAGCGGATCGGTCAGCCATCTCTGCGTTTCGCCGTCCGGGTGCGGCTCATACGGCGTACTCGCAGCGAAAAAGACCTTCAGCGACGACGACAAGATCCTCAGCATTTCCGGCTCCACAGGTCTGTCTCTTCCGATAAAATCCGCCGTTTCGACATGCCTTTCAATTGAGATTTCAGCCGGATCAGTTTAGAAAAACTCAATGGCCATGCTCAACCGCGTCCACCTCAACGGCCTGCGCGCCGTCGAAACCGTTGCCCGTCTCGGATCGCTGGCGGCGGCCGCCGGTGAGCTCAACGTTTCCGTCAGCGCCGTCAGCCAGCAGATAAGCCGTACCGAAAAACAGCTCGGCCAGGCGCTGTTCGAGCGAACGGCGAGCGGTCTGGTGCTGACCGAATTCGGCGCCGTCTTCGCGGCCCGCCTTGGTGCTGGATTTCGTGAGCTTTCCCAGGCCGTGGCGCTGGCCGACGAGGCTACGCAATGCACATTGGTGGTTTCGGTGGCGCCGGCCTTTGCCTCGAAGTGGCTGTTGCCCAGACTATCTCGCCACTTCGACCGGCATCCCAACGTGCTGCTGCGCATCGACGCTTCGGTGCGGCTGGCCAATCTCGATCACTCAGACATCGACATCGCCATCCGGCTTGGCGACGGCAAATGGCCGGGCGGGCGCACGGAACTGCTCTTGGCGCAGGAAGTCTTCCCGGTCTGCGCGCCGGCGATTGCCCAAAAACTGAAGTCGATCGAGGACCTTGCCCAGACCTGCGCGATCACCGACGAGCGGGCAATGATCAACTGGGAAAGCTGGTTCGAGACGGCCGGTGTCCCACCTGTCAGCTTCCTCAAGGGTGCGCGTTTCACCGACCCGATGCTGTGCCTGGAATCGGCGATTGCCGGCCATGGCGTGATGCTGGGCTGGCAATTGCTCGCCGCGGATGCGCTGGCCGACGGGCGGCTGGTGGCGCCTTTCGGCATCCGCGCCCAGAGCGGGCTCGGCTATTGGCTGGTGACCTCGTCCGTGAAGGCGGAAAGCCGCAAGGTCCGGGATTTCAAGGTCTGGATCAGGGAAGAGATCGAAGCAACCATGGCGCGGTTCGGGTCCGCAAACCCAAAACCCGCCGGCGCGATCGCGGTGGAAAGCGCCGCGCCGCCGCTCTATGGTAGGTCGGACATCAAACTACGACAGGCAGGATCATGACCACACATTCGCGCGGCGTTTCCGCATCAATCGACCCGGTGAAGCTCGACAGGCTGGCGGAAGTCGCCATCAAGGTCGGGCTGCAATTGCAGCCAGGGCAGGATCTGGTGCTGACGTCATCGATCGCGGCACTGCCGCTAACCAGGCGGATCGTCGAGCATGCCTACAAGGCCGGCGCCGGCCTGGTGACGCCGATCTTCAACGATGACGAGATGACGCTGGCGCGCTACCGCTTCGGCGCCGATGCCGGTTTCGACCGCGCCGCCGGCTGGCTCTATGAAGGCATGGCGAAGGCCTTCTCCAACAATGCGGCCAGGCTTGCGGTGCGCGGCGAGGATCCGTCGCTGCTCTCCGCACAGGATCCGGCGAAAGTGGCGCGCGCCAACAAGGCCAATTCGATGGCTTATCAGCCGGCGTTGGAAAAGATCACCGGCTTCGACATCAATTGGAACATCGTCGCCTATCCGGACCTCGCCTGGGCCAAACAGGTCTTCCCCGGCGATGCCGACGATGTTGCGGTCGTGAAACTCGCCGATGCCATCTTCGCCGCGTCGCGGGTCGATGTGGAGGATCCGATCGGCAACTGGAGGGCGCACAACGCGGCGCTGCGCAGCCGCACCGAATGGCTCAACGGCCATAATTTCCATGCGCTGCACTTCACCGGACCGGGCACCGACCTGACGGTTGGACTGGCGGACGGCCATGAATGGATGGGCGGCGCCTCGACCGCCAAGAACGGCATCACCTGCAACCCCAACATCCCGACCGAGGAGGTCTTCACCACGCCGCATGCGAGGCGAGTCGAAGGCCATGTCTCCTCGACCAAGCCGCTGTCCTACCAGGGCACGCTGATCGACGACATTTCGGTGCGTTTCGAAGAAGGCCGGATCGTCGAGGCCAAGGCATCGAAGGGCGAGGACGTGCTGAAGAAGGTGCTCGATACAGACGAGGGCGCGCGCCGTCTCGGCGAGGTGGCGCTGGTGCCGCATTCCTCGCCGATATCGGCCAGCGGCCTGTTGTTCTTCAACACGCTGTTCGACGAGAACGCCGCCTGCCACATCGCGCTCGGCCAATGCTATTCGAAGTGCTTCGTCGACGGCGCCTCGCTCAGCCAGGACGAGATCGCGGCGCGCGGCGGCAACAAGAGCTTCATCCACATCGACTGGATGATCGGCTCGGACAAGATCGACATCGATGGCGTCCACAAGGACGGCGCCCGCGTGCCTGTCATGCGCAAGGGCGAGTGGGCCTGAGGGTTCCAGCCAGGAGGTGTGATGGCCTTCAAGATCGCGGTCAAGCGTATCTACGAGCCACCTGCTCCCGATGACGGGCAGCGGGTTCTGGTCGACCGCATCTGGCCGCGCGGCGTCAGCAAGCAAGACGCCGCGCTGACGCTGTGGTTGAAGGACATCGCGCCGAGCGACGAGTTGCGCAAATGGTTCGGACACGAGGCGGTGCGCTGGGCGGAGTTTCAGGAGCGGTATGGCGCTGAGCTGGATGGGAATGGCGCGGCGGTGACGCAGTTGCGAGGCCTGCTGGGTAACGGCAAGGTGACGCTGCTCTACGGCGCGCATGACGAGGCGCACAACAATGCGGTGGCGCTGGCGGGGTATCTGCGCGGACGCTGAGATTTTATGGCGGTCGGCGGGACAGCGCCCCCCCTCTGGCCTGCCGGCCATCTCCCCCTCAGGTGGGGAGATCCGCTGTCATCATCTTCTTCGCAAATCCCGAACGTGACAGGAATGGCGGAGCGGCGAAGCTGCCAATCTCCCCACTTTAGGGGGAGATGTCCGGCAGGACAGAGGGGGGCGCCACGGAACACCGTGGACCGAGAGGCAGCTCTACTCCCCCACCGCCGCCTCATAGACATCAGCCTTGAACCCGACCATAACCCGGTCGCCTACCTCCAGAACCGGCCGCTTGATCATGGTCGGCTTGGCCAGCATCAGCGCCTTGGCGCTCTTCTCGTCGAGACCCTGCTTTTCCTTGTCCGGCAGCTCGCGGAACGTCGTGCTCGCCTTGTTGAGCAGCTTTTCCCAGCCGACCTTGCCCGCCCAACCATCCAGCCGCTTCGCGTCCAGTCCCTCGGCCCTGAAATCGTGAAACCGGTAGGCTACGTCATGGCCTTCCAGCCAGACGCGCGCCTTCCTGACCGTGTCGCAAGTGGTGATGCCGTACATGGTGATCGTCAAAAGCGTGCTTCCTTGGCTGACTGTCGAATCCGTTCCACAGACTAAACCACCCTTTCCGCTTTGCCAGAGCCGTTGCCATATCTCCGTTCCACATGACGGCCAGGACAATGTCCTGGCCGTCTAACCTCCAGATCATGCAGCAGCGATGTGAGCCGGAAGCCGGGGGGCCGGCCTCAATAATAGAAGCGCTCTTCGGCAATCTTGCCGTTTTTCACCGTGTAGAGGCCGACTTCATCCATGGTGACACGCTCGCCGGTAGCCTTGGGCGTTATGTCGAACTTGAAGCGCACCGCGAATTGGTCGCCATTGACATAGGGGCCTTCGACAGAGCCGCCATGGACTTCATTGTTCTCCTGCCACCACTGGCCCTTCTGCCTGAGAGCCTCCTTGCCACGGGAGATGGCCATCGGCCCCTCCATGGCTTCGTAGCTCACGATATCGTCGGAATTGTACTTCTCGGCGGCAGCTTCGTTCTCGCCCTGCTTGAGCAGCTCGGTAAAATCCTTGGCAATTTCCGCGATGGTCATTTGCGTTCCTCCTGTTCAGACGCACTGCAAATAGGCAACGACTCGCTGGCCTGCCATCGTCGGACCACGGGGTAGCTGACAAGCCATGTCAGGATGATGGATATCGCTCGGAGTATGTGACGACGATGTGAGCACATCACATCGCGCTCAGCGGCCAACATTCCGGGAAAACGTACTTCTTCAGTCCGCGCAAGCTGTGCACAAGGACGAACTCTCGTGCAACAAAGCTGATTGGGCCCATAGGCTGTTTGGGGACAAGTTTTCGGTCATATGCAAGCGTCAGATGCGGAACGAAACCATCTGACGCCTTGAGGCCTTCGCGCAGCATTTCGACGCCGAGCTTCCTGCTCAACTCACAAACCGGTCCGTCATCGGCGAGAAGCACGAAAGGGTGTTTGGCTGGCTTGCCCCTAGTCGCCGGTCGGCCGGGAAAGCTACTGGCATAGCGAAAGGTAACCTCGAACGGGGCCATCGCAATGCGCCGTCCCGATCGGGCGGCCGCAAAAAGAATTTTGGACCGTAGCCTTTTGTAATCACCGACATGCTGCAGGCTGACGTGAAAACGCTCCGGTAGCAGTTGGTCGCCGGTTACCCCGCATTGGCCGCATAGCCGATTTTGACAATCGGCAAAGCGCGAATGGTCCTTAGAATGCAAAAACAAACCGAAGAACACGCGCTCGGGCCGTTTAGGCCGCCATGGCGGCTCTGGAAGTCCATAGTCGAATTCGCCTTGCAGATACATACGCACACGCCCGGCAAAGAACGCTCCTGTTTTGCTCCATTCCGGAACAAAACAGGAACACTCTCCTTGAGTCAAGCCTGGAATCTATTCGAGCTCACGCCCAGCAGCCGATGATACCCTCGACCTCGAGGAAATCGTGGATCGCCCAGTTGGCCCCGGTTTTTAGCGTTCGATGAACTAACCTGGCAGCACTGGGCAGTTGGCGCCACGGCGCAGGCTGATATGCGCCACGTCGCCGACCTGGAAGCGAAAACCCTCGGCCTGGCGCGGCGCGTCGATGACGACAGGTGCGCCCTGCCCGAGTTCGGCATGCAGGCGCAGCGTGCGGCCGTGAAAGACGACGCTGTTGACGCGCGCCGGTGCGGTGCCGGGCGCGGCCTCGGTCATCGCCAGCAAATCCTCCGGGCGCACGCCGATGGTGCGGGTAGCGCCCTCGGCAGGTGCCTCGCCGGTTTCAGAAATAGCCTCCAGCGGCAGGGTGCCGGCGGTGAAACGCAAGCGATCGCCATCGCGGCCGACAAACCGTGATTGCAGGAGATTCATGGTGCCGATGAAGCTCGCCACAAACTTCGTGGCAGGCCGGTCATAAAGTGTGGCCGGCGGTGCGATCTGCTCGATGCGGCCCTTGTTCATGACGACGATGCGGTCGGAAATCGACAGCGCTTCGGTCTGGTCGTGGGTGACCATGACGAAGGTGGTGCCAAGCCGCGACTGCAGCCGCTTCAGCTCAACCTGCATCTGTTCGCGCAGATGCGCGTCGAGCGCCGACAGCGGCTCGTCGAGCAGCAGCACGCGCGGCTCGCAGACGATGGCACGCGCGAGCGCGACGCGTTGGCGCTGGCCGCCAGACAGTTCGGAGACGCGGGCGCCAAGCTTGTCGGCGAGACCGACCATGTCGAGGGCCTCGCCGGTGCGCTTAGCCTGTTCGGCTCCAGACAGTTTGCGCAGCGACAGACCGAAGCCGACATTTTCTGCAACATTCATGTGCGGGAACAGTGCATAGTCCTGGAACACGGTGTTGACCGGCCGGTCGAACGGCCGAAGGGCCGTGATATCGCGATCATCGAGCAACACCTTGCCGCTCGACGGGCTTTCGAAACCGGCGATGACGCGCAGGCTGGTGGTCTTGCCGCAACCCGACGGCCCGAGCAGCGTGATGAACTCGCCGCTGATAATGTCGAGATCGACGGCGTCGAGCCCGACGATGCCGCCAGCAAAAATCTTCGAGACCGCCTGCAGCCGGACGAGTGGATCAGGCGCCATCGCGAACCTCGGACGGCTTCGTGGTGTTGACCCAGAGAACCTGGCAACGCTCGGCGCCCGGATTGCGGAAGGCATGCAAAAGCGTGCTCTTGAAGGCAAAGCTGTCGCCCGCCTTCAGCCCGTATTTCGTCGAATCCACCACCAGTTCGACCTCACCGGCCAGCACGAAGCCGAATTCATGGCCGGCATGCGCATAGGCCTCGGCCGTGCCGCCGCCGGCTTCCACTGTCACCAGCATGCCGGTCAGCGTCGCGCCCGGCGGTGACAGCAGCGCCTTGGCAATGCCTTCCGATTTCACCGGGATTTGCCGCCGCTTGTCGGCACGCACGCAATAGAGATCGTTGGCCGCATCGTTGCCGTCGGCGATCAGCGCCGACGGCTCGATGTCGAGGGCGGCGGCGAGCGGCCAGATCACCTTGACGCGAAGCGAGGACATGCCGCGCTCGATCTGGCTCAATGCACCGATCGACACGCCGGCCTTTGCCGCAAGATCGGCCAGCGACAAATTGCGCTCCAGCCGCAGCGCCCGCACGCGCCGGCCGACGCGAACGTCGGCATCGTCCTTCGGCTTCCCAGCCGCTTCATCCAGCATGTCCATGCATTCGTCCTCGTCTTGTTCCCTTCTCCCCTTGTGGGGTGAGAAGCGGTTCGCGCAGCGAACGAAAAGCCAATTGCTTTTCGAGCTTCGAACGCCCTGAGCCTGAAGGGCCGGGCGTGGTTAGTCGATCCACCTGCCGGGTCCCCGCTGCTTCGCAGCGTCCCGGCGTTCGCCGGCCTTTCATCGTGCCACTGGCACGATGAATTCGCTTACGCGAACCGGCTGCTCACCCCAAAGGGGAGAAGGGAAGACCTCGGCGTCAACCTCCCGCCTTGACCTTTTCGAACATCTTGGCGAGGTCGTCATTCTGTTTCATCGGTCCGGTGAAGATGGTGGTCTTCAGCATCACCTCCGGGTCGGACGGCAGCTGCAATTTCTCCAGCTCCTCCTTCGGCACCGCCGCGAAGGCCGAACTGGTCGAGCTGCCATAGCCGTAGGCCTCGATCAGGTATTTGCCGGAATCCGTCTCCAGCCGGCTGTTGATGAAATCATAGGCGAGGTCGACATTCTTGGCGTCCTTGAGCATCACGAAGCCGCAGGCCCAGGTCAGCATGCCCTCCTTGGGCTTCATGAACTCGACCGGCACGCCCTGCTTCTTGAGCGAGGTGGCCGACGCGTTCCAGGTCATGGCGGCGACCAATTGGCCGCTGGCCAGCGCCTGTTCGACGGAGGTCATGTCGGTGGTGTAGTTGGAGAGCAGCGGGCGCTGCTCGCGCAGCTTCTCGGCCACCTTGTCCATTTGCTCCGGCGTCATGTCGAACGGATTGACGCCGGCGAGCAGCGCCGCCACGACAGGCGTGTCATGCACCGCGTCGATCGTCGCCATGCGACCGGCATACTGCTTGTCCCACAAAAGGTTCCAGCTCGCTTCCGGGTTCTTCACCAGATCGGTGCGGTAGAGGATCGAGGTGTTGCCCCAGTCCCACGGCACCATCCAGACCTTGCCGTCGCCAGCCTGCAGGTCTGGTAGGTTCTTGAACACCGGGAAGATCGAGTCCCAGTTCTTGATGCGCTTGGTGTCGATCGGCTGCAGCAGGCCTTCCTTGTTCCAGCGCGCCACCTTGTCATAGCAGGGATGCGCAATGTCGGGTCGGAAGCCGGCCTTGACCTTGGTGAAGGCGTCATCGTCGTCACCGAAGATCGAGGCCTCGACGCCATCGGGATGCGCGGCAAGGAAGCTCTTGTTGAAGTCGGGCAGTTCATAGCCCGACCAGGTGAAATATTGCAGCTTGTCGCCGGCGAAAGCGACGGTCGACGACAGCGCCAGCGCGAACGCCGTCAATCCAGCGCAAACAGTCTTTGCAGAGATCGATTTCAGGTCGAATGCCATTGCAGTTCTCCTCTCTTGGTTTGTTTTGGTTGTGATGGATCCGCAGGCCTTGGCGCCGTGGCGGACAAGCCGCGATGGCGCAGGATTTCAGCTGCTGCAGCGATGACGAAGGACACCGCCAGGATCGAAGTGCCGAGCGCCATCACCGTCGGCAGCGACCGGGGAAAACGCAGCTGGCTCCAGATGTAGAGCGGCAGCGTCGGCTCGGTGCCGGCCAGGAAGAACACGACGATGAATTCGTCGAAGGAGATCAGGAAGGCCAGCATGAATGCCGAGACGATGGCCGGCAGGCTGAGCGGCAGCATGACCCGCCGGAAGGTCGTCCAGTCGGAGGCGCCGAGATCGAGTGCCGCCTCGCGAATGGTTTTCGGGATGGCGGCGAAGCGGCTGCGCATGATCACCACGGTCGTCGGCAGCGCCACCAATATATGGCCGAGAACGATGGCGACGCGCGATGGCCCAAGACCAACGAGGTTGATGAGGATCAGCAGCGATATGCCGACGATGACGCCCGGGATCAGGATCGGCAGCCTTGCGATGGCGCTGATGGTGGCGGCCAGGGGCGAGCGGCCGTAGAGGTCCATGTAGGATACGGTGATTCCGCACAGCGTCGCACCCGTGGCGGCGATGGCGCCGATGGCGAGGCTGTTCAAGAGTGCACCGGTCAGCGCCGAATTACCGAACAGCGTCGCGTACCATTGCAAGGTAAAACCTTGCAGCGGAAACGCTGCCTGGATCGAGTTGTTGAAGGAAAACAGCGGGATCAGCAGCACCGGCAGATAGAGAAAGACCAAATAGGCGGCGACATACATGCCGAGCCAGCGGCCACCTCCCTGCGTGCGTGCAGTGCTCATGTGCGGCTGCCAAATCTGCGGTCGGCGAAGCGGGCGACCAGCACCACGCACAGGATGACCAGCATGACGGCGACGGAGAGTGCTGCGCCGAACGGCCAGTGATTGGCCTTGCCGAATTGCGCCTGGATCAGCGTGCCGATCATGGTGCTGGCCGGGCCGCCGACGAGCGCCGGCGTGACATAGTCGCCGACCGTCGGCACGAAGACGACGAGGGCTGCCGCCAGCACGCCCGGCATCGAATTGGGCAGCACGATCCGGCGGAAAGAGGTGAATGGCCGCGCGCCGAGATCGGAAGCGGCCTCGATCAGCGATTTCGGGATGGTGTCCAGCGCCACGTAGATCGGCAGGATGGCGAAAGGCGCATAGGCGTGCGCCAGCGTGACGACGACGGCGGCCGGCGTGTTGAGAAAGGCCAATGTCGGCTCGGACCAGATGCCGCTTTCGATCAGCGCCGAGTTCAAAACGCCATTGTAGGCGAGCACGATCTTCCAGGCGAAGACGCGCAGGAGATAGCTGGTCCAGAACGGCAGCGTCACCAGGAACAGCAGCAGGCCGCGCCGCCGGCCGGCGTGGAAGGCAAGGTAGTAGGCGACGGGATAGGCAGTGACGACCGTCGCCAGCGTGACCAGAGCGGCAATGATCAGCGAGCGCAGCGTCACCGTCCAGTACAGCGGATCGGACACCACGGTGACGAAGTTCGCGACGGTGAAACCGGCGCCGAGCAGCGAACCGTCATTGCCGCGGAAGGCGAGGAAAAGCACGAGGCCAAGCGCAAACAGGATCAGCAGCAAGGTGACCAGCGCGCCCGGCAGCAGCATGGCGACCCGGAAGCCCTGGGAAGACCGGGCCTCTGGCGCTGATGTGGCAACTAGGGTCGACATCGACCTGCCTATTGGAAATTTGAAATTGGCTTAGAGTTTTTCATATTCATGAAACTGTCAAGCAGAATCCCCTAACGGAGCCCCAAGGGGATGAAGCGCCCTGGTCAGCGCTCCAACGCATCGAGCAGGCGATACCAGGCGATGGTCGCGGCGACGCCGACCTGGCGGAAGGCGTGAAACGGGATCGGCCGGATCGGCGAGACCGGGAAAGGCAATTGCCTGGCGTCGCCACTTTGGAGGTAGCCGGCGATGCGCTCGCCAAGCGCAGTCATCAGGCCGACACCACGACCCTGGCAGCCGACCACGGCGAGCAGGCCTTTCTCCGGCTCGTGGATGTGCGGCAGGTGGTCCGGCGTCATCGCCACCCGGCCGAACCAGCGCTTCTCGATGGGAACGCCGGACAGCGAGGGATAGAGCCGTACCAGCGCACGCTCGAGATGCGCCCAGTCGCCTGCGCTCGTCGGCAGCGCCATGCGGCCCCGTCCGCCAAGCACCAGCCGGCCGTCGGCGCTCTTGCGGTAGTAGACGAGGATGCGCCTGGAGTCCGACACCGCCTGCCCTTCCGGCAGGATCGTGGCCGCCAGGTTGGACGGCAGCGGCGCTGTGGCGATCTGGAAAGAATGCAGCGGCACGATCGTCTGGGCGAGACCGGGGATCAGACCGTCCGTATAGGCGTTTGTCGCCAGCACGACCGCCTTTGCCTGCAATTCCAGGCCATTTTCGGTCGAAACACGCCAAACACCGGCGGCATTGGCGAGCCGCACGACCCTTTGGCGCTCTGCTATCCTCACGCCAGTCGCGGTCCCGACCCGGGCAAGTTCAGACGTGTAGGCGAGCGGATCGATCACACCGGCGCGGCGGTCGAGCCAGCCGCCGAGATAACCCTGTGCGCCGGTCCTGGCTGCGGTCTCCGCTGCGTTCAGCAACCGGACGTCGGCACCGCGCGCGTGCCATTGCCGGTCGCGGTTCGTCGCCGCCTTCAGCGCGGCCTCGGTGTGCGCCGCCTGGATCCAGCCATTTCGAACGAACGGCACCGCCAGATTCTCGTCGCGGATCAGCTCGAACACCGCGTCGGCGGTCGACGCCGCGAAATTGACAAGAGCCTCGCCGCGCTCCGGGCCAAAATGCTCAAGCAACCATTCCGGATCGTATTTCAGGCCGGGAATGACCTGGCCGCCGTTCAAGCCTGATGCGCCCTGGCCGATCTCGCCGGCGTCCAGCACCTGCACCGACAGGCCAAGCCGGGCGGCATGCAAGGCAGTCGACAAGCCCATGATGCCACCGCCAACGATGGCGAGATCGACCCGTTCGCCATTGGGAAGCGATTGAAACGTGGAAGCTGCCTGCGGCCTGCGCCAGATGGGATCGGAGAATGCTGTCGCCAAGGGTCACCTGAATGCGCTGCGATTGGTGAAAATCCTAGTCAGAATTTCACAATTTTGAAAGAGCACCATGGCTTTCGCCTGTGGACTGCCGCCGAGACGACCGGAGACCCAGAGTTCCGATCGCCTGCGACGGGATAGACCTTTGATGGGAATCCGGTGAAAGTGCCACGCCGATCCGGCTAGCCCACATTGTCGATCACTTCACCACATTGCCGATCACTAAGAGGACAGAGCGCCATGACGAACCCGATCCACCTGCCCAGCGAGGGCCTTTTTGTCGGACGCGCCAGAAGCAGCGGTGCTGCATACCCGCTGGTCGTCACGGTTCGCGATGGCACGGTCTTCGACATCACCTCGCGTACGGCACCGACCATGCGCGACCTTTGCGAGATGGCCGACCCGGCTGGGCATGTCCGCTCGGCCGAAGGCAGACCGATCGGTTCGCTCGATGACATCGCCGCCAACAGTTTTGAAACCGGGCGCGATCCAGCAAAACCCTACCTGCTCTCCCCGGTCGACCTGCAGGCGGTCAAGGCATCGGGCGTCACCTTCGTCGTCAGCCTGCTGGAACGGGTGATCGAGGAACAGGCGCGTGGTTCGGCTGAAAAAGCCGATGCCATCCGCGCCGACATTGCCGGACTGATCGGCCACGACCTGTCGAAGCTGAAGCCCGGTTCGCCCGAAGCGATGGAGATCAAGGCCAAGCTGATTTCGCGCGGCGCCTGGTCGCAATATCTGGAAGTGGGCATCGGCCCCGATGCCGAGATCTTCACCAAGTGCCAGCCGATGGCCTCGGTGGGCTTCGGCGCCGATGTCGGTCTCCACCCGGTATCGACCTGGAACAATCCGGAGCCCGAGATCGCCATGATCGCCGCCTCAAGCGGCAGGATCGTCGGCGCCACTATCGGCAACGACGTCAATCTGCGCGACGTCGAAGGGCGTTCGGCGCTGCTGCTCGGCAAGGCCAAGGATAACAATGCCTCGGCCTCACTTGGCCCCTTCATCCGCCTGTTCGACGACAAATTCTCCATCGATGACGTCAAGCGCGCCGTCGTGCGCCTGAAAGTCGAGGGCGAGGACGGGTTCTCGCTGGAGGGCGCAAGCTCGATGGCCGAGATCAGCCGCTCGCCGGAGGAACTGGTCGCCGCGGCCATGGGGCCGCACCACCAGTATCCGGACGGGCTGGCGCTCTATCTCGGCACCATGTTCGTTCCGTCCAAGGATCGCGGCGAGAAGGGCAAGGGTTTTACCCACAAGGTCGGCGACATCGTCACCATCTCGTCGGAAAAATTCGGCGCGCTGGTCAACCGCGTGCAGCTGTCGCCAGACTGCCCGCACTGGACCTACGGCGCCAGCCATCTGATGCGGGAGCTGGCGAAGGCCGATCTTATTTAGCCAAGCCTTGGCCCAGGGCCACCATCAACGCAATGTTGGCGCCTTATTACTCGTGACCTCGTCGGACTGGAATCCAATGACGATACTTGATGTTCGCCGGCACACCATGAGGCGCAAGCCTGGCGCGCACCTTTCTCGAGAAGGAATCGAACTAGCGCGGTTTGTAGCCCAAGGGGCTGACTCTTATGAACTTGTTGTCACAAGCGAAATTCCACGGGCAATCGAAACCGCAATTGCGATGGGTTTCGAAGTAAATGAGTTGATTGCCGAACTTGGAATTCTTCCCAAAAATATACTCGAAACGATCTCGTGGCCGAGCCCGTTGGCGGAGGTAGAACGTGTACTCCGATCGGACGTAGACTGCATTGCATTTGCTAACACCCAAGTGCGACTGTGGACGAGCATAGCTGCCCGAGTTCCCAACGAAGCGACGGGCTTATTGGTGACGCACGGTGGGATCATCGATCTCGGCGTTGTCGCGTTCCTGATGGCCAGCAAACGTCCTATCGAGGGAGAAGCCATCGGATACTGCGAGGGGCTCCGACTAGAGTTCACCAGCGGAAGACTCACCAATGCCGAAATGCTGCGAGTGCCCGAGCATCTGCATTTGTCGGATACCTAACGGAACAAATCGCCTTGCTCGCCTGGCGGCCGATCGGCTGTGGAGCAACCTGCGCGCCGACCATGACGAGGACTATCTGCTCGGCTAGCCTCGACACCAATTATCCGACAGTCGGAAAATCACCTCAACTGATGCAATCTGATGGGACGGCTGATGACGCCCCGTCAGGCGCCCACTACACCTGCAGATGGAGGTCTGGCAGATGGAGGCTTGCCATCCGTCGAAAAAGGGGATGCTCTGACGCATCCGATCGGCGCTGGCAAAAGACGCAAAACAAGGGACGGATTTTGAACTGACGATCTACAAACGGGAGGAAATCAAATGCTGACACGGCTAAGACGCGTTCTATACGGCCTGTTGGTGGCGCTGATGGTGGTACCAGCAGCGGCACAGGCCAAGACGTTCTACTGGATTTCGCATGGCGGTCCGGCCGATCCGGTCTGGACCTACTTCCTGGCCGGCGCCAAGCAGTGGGCCAAGGACACCGGCAACACGGTCAACACCTCTTTCCACAACGGCGATGTCGCCTCGCAGCAGGAAGCGGTTCGCGCCGCCCTCTCCGCCAAGGCCGATGGCATCGTCACCACGAGCCCCGATCCGGGCAGCCTGATCGAGATCGTCAAGGAAGCGCGTGCGGCGAAAGTGCCGATCATCAATTTCAACACGCCTGATCCGAAAGCCGACTTCAACGCCTATGTCGGCGGCGACAATGTCACCTTCGGCAAGCATTGGGCACAGTATCTGGTCGACAAAGGCCTGGTGAAGAAGGGCGACTTCGTCTGGATGCCGGTCGAAATCCCCGGCGCCACCTATGGCGTGCAGGAAGAGGAAGGCATCAAGAGCGTTTTCGAGCCGCTCGGCATCACCTATGAAATCACGGAAGCGACGCTTGATCAGGCTGAAGTGATCAACCGCATGGTCGACTACCTCACGGCGAACAAGGCCAAGGTCAAGGCGATCATCGGCCTAGGCGACCTCGTCACCGGCTCGATCAAGCGGGTGTTCGACCAGGTCGGCATCAAGCCGGGCGAAATCCCGGTCGTCGGCTGGGGCAATTCGCTCGACACCACCCAGGAAGTGCTGAACGGCTATGTCAATGCCGGCCAGTGGCAGGATCCGCAGGCGACCAGCTATGTCGCGCTTTCGCTGGCCAATATGGCCGCCGGCGGCATTCCTCCGGGCTTCAACGTCATCACCGGCGCGCTCTATGAAAAAGACACCGCGCAGATCTACGACGACATCCTGTCCGGCAAGTAACATCCAATCTCAACAGTCGCGGCCGCCCAACGGTCGCGACTGGCTCTCCATTTCGCCGAGCCCTTCGCACGCGATGTGCAACGCTCAGCCTTCCACTCATGTCGCGGATTGCCTGTGGAAAATCATTCGCTCGTCCCACGCCTGATCGCACGGCCGGAATTCGGCCCTTTCGTGCTGCTCGTCGTCGAGATCGCCGTTTTCTGGAGTTTCAACCACGACTTCCTGTCGCCGCAGAACATCTCCAACACGCTGGCTTTCACGGTCGAGCTCGGCCTGATCGCGCTGGCGATGACGCTGTTGATGACGTCCGGCGAGTTCGACCTCTCGGTCGGCTCCCTGTTCGGCTTCTCGCCGGTCTTGATGTGGACCCTGTTCAACAGCGGCCTGACCTCGCTCGAAGCCGGCTTTGTCGCCGCGCTGCTGGTCGCCGCCTTCATCGGGCTGGTCAATGGCTGGTTCGTGACGCAGCTCAAGATCCCATCCTTCCTGGTGACGCTCGGCATGCTGCTGGTGGTGCGCGGCACCGCCCTTTTCGTCACCGACGGTTTTCCCCAGCGCACCTGGAGTGCGGAGGGCAGCTGGCTGGCGGAAGCGCTGGTCGGCGACTTCTTCATCGGCCCGTTCCGCATCTACATGTCACTGTTCTGGTTCATCGCCGCGGCGATCGCGCTCGGCTACGTGCTGACGCAAAGCCGCACCGGCAACTGGATCCAGGCGGCCGGCGGCAACCCGAGCGCGGCGCGGGCGCGCGGCGTCAATGTCAGCGGGGTCAAGATCGGCCTGTTCGTGCTGTCGTCGGTCATGGCCTCGCTTGCCGGCGTCATCTCTTCGTTGCGCACGTCCGCCGCCAACCCCAACAGCGGTACCGGCTATGAGTTGGAAGTCATCGCCATGGTGGTGATCGGCGGTACCGCACTTACCGGCGGGCGCGGCACGATCATCGGCACCGTGCTCGGCATCCTGATCCTGCGCGTGATGCGCAACGGCATCGTGCTGATCGGCGTGCCTGGTCTTGCCTACAACATCTTCATCGGTGCCATCATCCTCGGCATGATGGCACTGCATTCATGGCTGGAACGCCGGCATCAGGCGGGGACTTGAACCATGGCCGAGCCACTGATCCGCATGACGAACATCCGCAAGTCCTACGGCCGCGTGCAGGCGCTGGAGGATGCCAATTTCCATGTCAATGAACGGGAGATCGTCGGCTTGCTCGGCGACAATGGCGCCGGCAAGTCGACGCTGATCAAGGTGCTTTCGGGTGCCGTTCCGCTGACCAGCGGCGATATCTTCATCCGTGGCAAGAAGGTGAGCCTGCGCAGCACCAGCGACGCCATCGCCCATGGCATCGAGACGATCTACCAGGACTCCGCACTGGTCACGCAACTGTCGATCGCCCGCAATCTGTTCCTCGGGCGCGAGCCGATCAAGCCGCCGCGCTTCCTCAACCGGATGGACCAGGAGGCGATGAACACGGTTGCCCGCGATTTGCTCAAGCAGGTCGGCATCTCGAAGAACATCCCGCCAACGACGCCGATCGGCTCGCTCTCCGGCGGCGAGCGTCAGGCGGTGGCGATCGCGCGCGCCATGCATTTCGACAGCGACCTGATCATCCTCGACGAGCCCACCAACAATCTGGGCGTCGCCGAAACACAGGGCGTGCTGAGTTTCGTGCGCAGCGCCCGCGATTCCGGTCACTCCTGCATTTTCATCGCCCACAACATCCACCATGTCTTCCAGGTGGTCGACCGCATCGTCGTCATGCGCCGGGGCAAGGTGGTCGCCGACGACATCGACCCGAAGACGACCAGCGTGGCGGAGGTAGAGCGGATCATCACCGGCATGTCGGACAAGGAAATCCGCGATGCCATCACCGATGGCAAGCCGTCGCACTGACTATCGGGTGATGGGCGGCAATCATCCGCCACCTCAGATCGCATCGCTTGTCTGACGCGCCACCGCATGGCGAACAGGATTGCAGCATGAAAGCCACCGTCTCGAATATTGCCCGCAATGCGGGCTGTGGGTAGCGGCATGAAAGCCACCGTCTCGGACATCGCCCGCAATTGCGGGCTGTCGACCGCAACGGTCGACAGGGTGCTGAACAACCGGCCGGGTGCGAGTGCGGCCAACCGCCAGCGCGTCATGGAGGCGGCCAAGCAACTCGGCTACCTGCCGGTCGCCGATCAGGTGACGCTGCCCTCGCGGCCCGCCCACCTCGAATTCCTGCTGCCGATCGGCAGCAATGCCTTCATGCGCGATCTCGCCGGGCATATCGAGGACTACGCCGCGCGTCTGCCGCTTGTCGCCTCGTGCCGGATCCACAATCTCGCCGGTATCTCGCCGAACGCGCTGCAGAGCGCTGTCGAAAACCTGTCGCTCAGGGCCAATGGCGTCGGCGTGATCGCTGTCGATCATCCGCGTACGCGCAACATCCTGCGCGACGTCGTCGAAGCCGGCATGCGTCTGGTGACGCTGGTGTCCGATGTTCCGACGGCACCGCGCGCGGCCTATGTCGGCATCGACAACCGGGTGGCGGGACGAACGGCGGCGCTGCTGATGGGACGCTTCCTTGGCGGCCGCACCGGCCATCTGGCGATGGTCGTCGGCTCACGTTCCTATCGCGGCCACGAGGAACGCGAGATGGGTTTCCGCTCGGTGCTCAACGAGGAGTTTCCCAATCTGACCGTCAGCAGCGCCGTCGAGATCAACGACGAGCCCGATGCCAGCTACACCGAGACCATGAAGGCACTGCACGACGAGCCGGAGTTGCTCGGCATCTATTGCGTCGGAGCTGGACATTCGGGCGTTGCAAAGGCGATCCGCGAGGCCAGGCCGAACCGCAAGCCGGTGTTCATCTGACACGACCTGACCAAGGACACGCGCGGTCATCTCGTCGACGATCTCGCCGATGTCGTCATCGACCAGAATGCGCGGCTGATCGCCGAGCAGTCGGTCATTCGCCTGCTCGGCTCGATTGCCTCCTCCGCACCCTATCTGACGCGCAAGTTCATCGAACCGCGCTTGATCTTCAGGGAAAACGTGCCGGTGCAGTGAAGCAGGCGGCCTGCAAAAATGCCTGTTGCCGGATTTGTATGATAATTGGCACGGCAAATCTGCACAGCAGCTATGCAAGTTTCTTTGTTGCCGAATCGTTGGGCAACTCGTAGGTTCTGGTTGTCGGCCATCTACTCCTCCCAGATGCGATGCCGACGCTGAATGGGGTGCACCTCCTCCCGCGCCACATTCGAAAATCGAGCCCGCTGCCACCTCCTCCCGGCAGCGGGCTTTTTTCGTTTGGCCGCCGGAGTTTCCATACCGCCTGGGTCAAAGGCGTACGCGGCCCTCCGTCATAGAGCCGTAACCCGCCAACAATCGTGGCGAATCTCAACCGGCGGCAGCGCCCCGGAACGAAACGATCAGCCCTTCGGCCATGCGCACGAACTGGGTGCTCGGACCTTCGGTACCCACGGTCTGCACGCTGACACGCGCGCCCTCGAACAGCAGCGACAGCGTATCGGCGAGCAGTTCGGCCTGACCAATGCCGGCATCCCGACATAGCGTCACAAGGCGCGCGCGCTGGGCCTCCTTGAGCTCCTTGATCACCAGCCTGGCCGGATGGTCCGGCTCGGTCAGCTCAGCGGCGGCATTGGCCATGTCGCAGCCGCGGCCGTCCGCATTGAGCATGGCAGCCGCCTTGCGAACCCAGGCATGCAGCTGGGCAAGCTTGTCACCAGGGAATTCGGCCTCGAATGCTTCCCACATAGCGCCGGCCTTGGCCGCATTGGCGCGCAGGCATTCGACGATCAGTTCGTCCTTGGATTCGAAGTGACGATAGAGCGTCATCTTGTTCGTGCCGGCAGCTTCGGTGATGGCGTCGACGCCGACGCCCTTGATGCCATGCTTGTGGAACATGTCGCGTGCCGTCTCCAGGATCCGATCCCGGGGACGAGAGCGCTCCACGATGCCGTCTGCCATCATGATCTCCTTTCGTTTCCAAAAAACCCTCGGCCACCTCTTGACTAGGGTGTTACCGGTCTGTAACTTCCAGAATGTTACTTACTGGTAACACCTATATCGTCCACCGTCAATAACAAGGCCGTGAACGGCCCTGCCAGACGAGAGGGGCGAGAAACTGCCAATCATGCGGCCTCGGCCGGTGAAGAAATGAAAACGGTTCGCGAGCACGGGCTGCGAATCGACAGACAAGGAGCCGGCCATGCCACAGCGCCGCGATCTTACCATAGATGAAGCCGTCCGGGATCCGATGATCCGGCTGGTCATGAAAGCCGATGGCGTCGACCCGCGCGCCTTCGAGACGATGTTGCGCTCGCTCGCCGATACGCAGCGTGGCGAGGTGCGGTTGCTGCGTTCGCGGGACGACCTCGGTGACAAGCGCGGCCAAAGGCTGTCCAGGGTTGCCAGCGCCTTCGGGCGGGCAACAGCAGCCGGAGAGGCGTGCGTGTCGTGGTAAACTTTTTCATTCACCGTCCGATCTTCGCCTCGGCGATCGCCATCATCATGGTGCTCGCCGGGTCGATTTGTTATTTCCTGCTGCCCGTCTCGCAGTTTCCCGACATCACGCCGCCGCAGGTCGTGGTCAGCGCCCATTATCCGGGCGCCAGCGCACAAGTGGTGGCCGACACGGTGACGACGCCGCTGGAGCAGCAGATCAACGGCGTGCAGGGCATGACCTACATGTCGTCGACGAGTTCCAATGACGGCTCCTCGACCATCACCATCACCTTCGATGTCGGCTATTCGCTGAGCACCGCCGCCGTCGACGTGCAGAACCGCGTCTCGCAGGCCGCCTCGTCGCTGCCGGCGATCGTCAACCAGGGCGGCGTGACGATCAAGAAGCAGAATCCGAACTTCGTCCTGATCGTCAACCTGACTTCGCCCGACAGTTCGGTCGATCCGGTGGCGCTGAGCAACCTTGCCTATCTGCAGGTGGTCGACCCGCTGAAGCGGCTGCCCGGCGTCGGCGACGTGCAGATCTTCGGCGAGCGGCGCTATTCGATGCGCGTCTGGCTCGATCCCGACAAGCTCGCCAATCTCGGCATCACCGCCGTCGATGTGCAAAACGCCATCGCCGAACAGAACGTCCAGGTGGCGGCCGGCAAGATCGGCCAGTCGCCGGCACCCGCCGGCACCGCCTTCGAGATGCAGGTCAACGCCGTCGGCCGCTTGAGCGATCCCAAGGAATTCGGCGACATCGTCGTGCGCGCCAACACCGATACCGGCTCGCTGGTCAGGCTGCGCGACGTCGCCCGCATTGAACTCGGCGCGCTGCAATATTCGTCGTCCGCCTTCTTCGGCAAAGACCCGACCGTGGTGCTTGCCGTTTACCAGATGCCCGGCTCCAACGCGCTCGATCTGCAGCAGCGCGTCAAGGACAAGATGCAGGAGCTGTCGGGCCGTTTCCCGAAGGGCGTGTCCTATGCGATGCACTACGACACCACCCGCTTCGTCTCGGCGTCGATGCATGACGTGCTGATCACGCTCGGCGAAGCGCTGGTGCTGGTCGTCGCCGTGGTGTTCCTCTTCCTGCAAAGCTGGCGCACGACGATCATCCCGACCATCGCCATTCCGGTGTCGCTGGTGGCGACGCTGGTCGTCATGGAGATGCTCGGCTTCTCGCTCAACATGCTCTCCCTGCTCGGCATGGTGCTGGCGATCGGCCTCGTCGTCGACGACGCCATCGTCGTGGTCGAGAATGTCGAACGACAGCTGGAGGCCGGGCTCAAACCGCTTGCGGCGACCAAGGCCGCAATGACCGAGGTCACCGGCCCGATCATCGCCACCACCGCGGTGCTGATGGCGGTGTTCGTGCCGGTCGCCTTCATTCCCGGCGTCTCCGGCAAGCTCTACAACCAGTTCGCACTGACGGTGGCGATCTCCGTCGGCATCTCCGCCTTCAACTCGCTGACGCTGAGCCCCGCGCTCAGTGCCGCCTTCCTGCGGCATCGCGGCGAAACGCAGTTCGCCCCGTTCCGCTGGTTCAACACCGGCTTCGACAGGCTGTCGCACGCCTATGCCAATGGTGTGCGCATCCTCATCCGTTTGCGCTGGATCATGCTTGGCCTGTTCGCGGCGGGGCTGGTCGCCACCTACTTCGTCTGGCAGCGGCTGCCCTCGACCTTCCTTCCGGTCGAGGACCAGGGCTATTTCTTCGTCGTCATCCAGTTGCCCGACGGCGCGTCGCTGGAACGCACCGACGCGGTGGCGCAGAAGGCGCGTGACATCCTGCAGGCGACGCCCGGCGTCGACATCGTCGGCTCGATCAGCGGCCTGAACTTCCTGACCAGTGCCGCGCAATCGAATTCGGCGGTCGAATTCGCCATCCTGAAGCCATGGGAGGAGCGGGGCCCCGACCAGAGCGCGTCGAAGCTCGTCGCCGATGTGCGCGGCAAGCTGATGCAGATCCCGGAGGCCTTTGCGCTGAGCTTCGATCCGCCGTCGATCCCCGGTATCGGCACGACGGGCGGCTTCGAGTTCGTCGTCGAGGATCTGACCGGCCGCGGCAGTTCAGCCCTCAACGATGCGACGCAAGCCGTGATCGCCGAGGCGCGCAAGCAGCCGGAAATCAACCCGCAGCAGCTGTTCTCGCCGTTCTCGACCTCGACGCCACAGTTCAACTACGACCTCGACCGCAGCAAGGCCAAACTGCTCGGCCTCAACCTGCCCGATGTCTTCAACACGCTGCAGATCTATCTCGGCTCGCTCTACGTCAACGACTTCAACCTGTTTGGCCGCACCTTCCGGGTGACCATCCAGGCCGACAAGGATGCACGTGCGGGTGCCGCCGACATTTCGCGGCTCTATGTGCGCAATGCCTCCGGCGGCATGGTGCCGCTCTCGACGCTGGGCAAACTCGTGCCCTTCGTCGGCCCGGAGACCGTGCCGCACTACAACAACAATGCCTCGGCCTCGATCAATGGCGGCGCCGCACCGGGCTTTTCCTCCGGCCAGGCGGTTGCCGCCATGGAACGGGCCGCTGCAACCGCGCTGCCAAGGGATTTCGGTTTCGAATGGACCGGCATCACCTTCCAGGAGCTCAAGGCAGGATCGATCGCGTCCGTCGTCTTCGGCCTCGCCATTGTCTTCGTCTTCCTGATCCTGGCGATGCAGTATGAGAGCTGGGCGATGCCGTTCATGGTGCTGTTGGCGGTGCCACTGGCCCTGTTCGGCGCCTTCGCAGCGTTGTTGCTGCGTGGCATGCAGATCGACGTCTACTCGCAGATCGGCTTCGTCATGCTGATCGGCCTGGCGGCCAAGAACGCGATCCTGATCGTCGAATTCGCAAGGCGACGGCGCGAGGAAGGCCTCAGCATCGTCGACGCGGCGATGGAGGCGGCACGGCTCAGGCTGCGGCCGATCCTGATGACGGCCTTCGCCTTCATCCTCGGCGTGCTGCCGCTGATGTTTGCGACCGGCGCCGGTGCGGCAAGCCGGCAGTCGATCGGCACCACCGTGTTCGGCGGCATGGTCGCGGCGACCATCCTGTCGCTGGTGTTCGTGCCGGTGTTCTACGCGGTCATCGAACAGCTGCGCGAACGCCGCGGCAAAGACGAGCCCGCCTCTCAAGACAATGAACCAACTGCTGAGCACGCTTTACCGCCCCTGGCGGAAGCGGCCGAATAAGATTGGAGACTGATCATGCGTAAATGGAAAATCGCGTTGGGAACGGCTGTCGCGCTGGGTGCGATCTCGGTGGCCAGCGTCCACCTGCTCGATATGGGCAATCTCAGCCTCAATGCCGGCACGGCAGGTGCGGCGCCCGCCCCGGCGGCGTTCGTCATGCCGGTGCCGGTGGTCAGCGTCGTCAAGAAGACGATCCCGATCTACCTCGACTATGCCGCGCGGACAGAGCCGATCCGCAGCATCACCTTACAGGCGAGGATTCCCGGCTATCTGCAGGAGCAGACCGCAGCCGACGGCGTCGACGTCCGGCAAGGCGATCTTCTCTACAAGATCTCGCCTGACGACTTCCAGGCGGCGCTCGACCAGGCCAAGGCCCAAGTGCAGCGCGACACGGCGACGCTCGACTATGCCCGCTCGAATCTTGGTCGCGGCACCGAGCTCGCAAAGAGCGGCTACCTCGCCAAGGACGGCTTCGACCAGCGCACCAGCACCTTGCGCGAAGCGCAGGCATCGCTGGCGCTGAACCAGGCGGCGGTCCGCACGGCAGAGCTCAATCTGAGCTACGCTGAAATCCGGGCGCCGTTTGCCGGGCGCCTTGGCCGCAACCAGGCCTCGGTCGGAACGCTGGTGAGCGTCGCCGGCACCGTGCTCAACACGCTGGTGCAGCTCGACCCGATCTACGTCACCTTCAACCCGAGCGAGACGGATCTGACCGAGATCGAGCAAGCCCGTGCGAACGGCCCGATCGAAGTGGATGTCCTGCTCCCCGGCCAGACCGAGGCAAGCCAGAAGGGCGAGCTTACCTTCATCGACAATTCGGTCGACCGCTCGACCGGCACGATCACGGCGCGCGCGACGATCGGCAATGGCAAGTTTACGCTGCTGCCGGGCCAGTATGTCCGTGTCCGGCTGCATGTGAGAGAGCAGGCCGATGCGCTGATGGTGCCCCAGACGGCGCTGGGCTCAAGCCAGCTCGGCAAATATCTCTATGTCGTCGGCAAGGGCAACACGGTCGACCAGCGGCTGGTTTCGCTCGGACCGACGAGCGGCGATCAGGTCGCCATCCTCAGCGGCGTCGCCGAGGGCGACCAGGTGATTACGGGCAATCTGCAGAAGATCGGCCCCGGAGCGCCCGTATCGCCGATACCGGAAAAGCCGGCCACCTGAACACCCCCGTCAGGATCCGGCTTCAGCGCGGCGCCCCGGCCTTCCCACAGGTCGCGGGCGCCGCTCGACTGAGCAGTTCCACCAGGCCGGCAACATCGGCCCGGTCGGCCTTGGCCGGCGGCATGAATGCACAATAGGGGTGCCCGAGGCGCACCGAGACGGAGGAGAGCGCAATCAGCCGACCGGCCTCCAGATCGGCGCGCGCCATGACCCGCTGGCCAAGCGCGATGCCCAGGCCGAGCCTTGCCGAGGCGATCGGCGTCGGTGAGCGCGATGCGGTTGCCGCTGCGCACGAACAGCTGCTTGCCGAACCAGGTTTCGAGATTGCGTATCTGCTGGCTGACCGCTGCAGAGGACACGCCGAGTTCAGAGGCGGCCAGAGTGAAGCTGCCGGCACGGGCGGCAACTTCAAAAGTCTTGATCGCATTCAGCGGCGGCAACCGTTCCACAGCGGCTCCATATGACTCGCCAGAGGGAATTTCGAAACGGTCTCAGCAGCGTTGGCCAATCAATTGAGATAGCCTCTTGTTAGATTGTCGACAATCTGCTTGTCTTGCTTTCGGTTTCCTGGGAGTGGCCGAATGGCGAAAGCGGATTTCAGTCCGATCGCGGATACGACGCGACGCGCCGAGATCGTTGCGCTGTTGCGGCGCGCGATCCTGACCGGCCAGCTCGCGCCCGGCCAGAAGCTCAACGAGCTCCGTATCTCCGAACAGATGCGGGTCAGCCGCGCGCCGCTGCGCGAGGCGATGCGCGAGCTGGTCCAGGAAGGGATCCTGACCAGCATCCCCTATGCCGGCACCTTCGTCATCGAGGTCACAGCCAAGGACATCGACGATGCCTATTCGTTCAACAAGGTGATGGACGAGCTGGCCATCGAGCGGGCGTGGCCGCTGCGTGACCAGCGCTTCTTCGACGAGCTCGACCGGCGCCACGAAGCCGTGAAGCAGGCGACCCGCGCATTGGACACGACACGCCAGATCGAAACCGCGCTGCAACTGCATGGCCTGATCTACGAATGGGCCGACAATTCGGTGCTGCTGGAAACCTGGCAGCGGCTGACCAGCCGGCTGCAGATGTATTTCGCGCTCCACCAGCATGCCCGCAACGAGCCGGTGCCGGCCGAAGACGTTCACGAAACCTATGTGCGGTTGCTGAAGGGCAAGGACATGCGTGCGGCCCAGCGCCATGCCAGGGAGCATATCGATCTCGACTTCGAGGAGTTGCTTGCCTACGCGCGCAGCCTCGAACAACGCCCATCGAGGGGCGCCTGACCCGTTCCCAACACCACAGACAGCGGACAAGACACGTGCAGATCGAGACCATCAAGGCCTACCACGTCATGCAGCCCTTCGTTGACGGGCCATACCGCATGTCGAAGGGGCGCGAGGCCGACGCCTTCGACGCGGTGATCGTGTCCATGACATCAGACAGCGGCATCACCGGCTGGGGCGAGATGGCGCCGCTCGGCAATTTTTACTCAGCCGCCTTCCCCGCCGGCGTTCGCGCCGGCGTGGTCGAGATCGCGCCGCATCTGATCGGCCGCGATCCGCGCGGGCTGGCCAGCATCGGGCGGCTGATGGACACGGTGTTCAAGGGCCATCCCTACATCAAGTCGGCGCTCGACATGGCCTGCTGGGATCTGGCGGCGCGCGCAGCCGACGTGCCGCTGGTCACGCTGCTCGGCGGCAAGGAAAGCGACACCGCGGAACTCTACAAGGTCGTCACGCACGGGAGCGTCGACGCCATGGCCGCGCTGGCCAAGCGCATCGTCAAGGACGGCTTCCACCGGCTGCAGGTCAAGGTCGGCGGCAATGTCCATGACGACATCGAATGCGTCATCGCGGTTGCCTCCTCGGTGCCGAAAGGCACGGTCATCTTCTGCGACGCCAATGCCGGCTGGACTCCCTATCAGGCGCGCCAATTCGCCGATGCCACGCGCGCCATCGACTACACGTTCGAGCAGCCCTGCACCACGATCGATGAAAACATGTCGGTGCGCCGCATGCTCGACAAGCCGATGGTGCTCGACGAATCCGTCACCTCGCTCGAGGCGATGCTGGAAATTCATCGCCTGGGCGCGGCCGACGGGCTGACGCTGAAGATCTCGCGCCTTGGCGGCGTGACAAAGACGCGCCAGATCCGCGACATTGCCGTCGACCTCGGCTTCATGATCACGGTCGAGGACACGGGCGGCGCCGAGATCGACACCGCGGCGATGGCGCATCTGTCGCTGTCGACGCCGGAAGAGCGCCGGCTGCACGCCATCGCCTTCCATGAATGGGTGACGGTGCGCACGGCATCGAACATGCCACCGGTCACCGGCAGCCGCATGGGCATTCCAGACGGGCCGGGTCTCGGCATAGACGTCGTTCCCGATCTGCTCGGCGCGCCGTTCTTCGAGGTCGGGCGCTGAGATGAAAATCCGCAGCATCAAAGCCACGCCGATCAATTTGCGCCTCGAAGCGCCCTATGCCTGGGTGTTCGGCGAACTCGACGGATTTTCACCGACCGTCGTCGAAGTCGAGACCGAGGATGGCCTGGTCGGCCTCGGCGAAGCGCCGACGCCAGCGGCGGCCGCGATCATCAATGATGTCCTGGCGCCGCGGCTGGTCGGGCGCGATGCCTTCGACATCGCCGGCGCCGAGCATGTCTGCCTGCCCTTTTGGACCGGCGTGCAGTCGATCAACGACCGCACACGCATCATGGCTTTCGGCGCCATCGAGATGGCTTTGTGGGACCTGCGCGGCAAGGCGTGGAACCAGCCGCTCTACCAGTTGCTCGGCGGCGCCGTACGCAAGGATATCCCGTTCACCGACTATTTTTCGCTGCGCGGTAATGGGCCAAAGGTGAAGGGCGAGACGGCGCCCGAGGAAGTCGCCGACTATTGCGTCGAATTGCACGAGACGCATGGAACGACTTTCTTCGAAGGCAAGTTCTCGACCGAAGATCCGAAAATCTCGCTCAGGATGGTCGAGCTGATCCGCAGAAAACTCGGCGACGATGCGATGATCCGTGTCGATTCCAACCAGGCCTATTCGCTCAGCACTGCGCGGCGGCTGGCGCGCCCGCTGGAAGAGTTGGGCGTGCGCAACTGGGAGGATCCGGTGGCGACCATCGAGGAGATGCGCGAGTTGCGGCGCCATTGCTCGATCCCGTTCTCGACCCACAACATCGACATTGCGCGCGCCATGGAAACCAAAGTGCCGGACGCGTTCGTCGGCAACCCGACGACGCATGGCGGCATCGGCCGGCTGCTGCGCTTCGTCGGCGCCTGCGAGCATGCCGGGATCGATTTCTGGTGCTACAGCGGCGACAGCGGCATCGGCAGCGCCGCCTATCTGCATCTGTGCGCGGCACTCGGCTGGATCAGGGAGCCGAACCAGTCGCTGTTTCGCATGCTGCCGATGGATGTCACCGAGGAAGGACCGTTTTCGCCGAAGAACAATTTCGTGCGCGTTCCGGAAGGTCCCGGTCTCGGCGTCACCTTGTCGCGCGAAAACCTCGCTGCCTGTCACAGAGACTTTACCGAGAAAGGACCGTGCAACAAGTATCATGACCCGGCAAAGCCCGGAACCTATCGCCGTTTGCCGCTGAACTAGATGACGGCTAGCGGCCAAGACCGACGGCCAGACACGAGAAGCCAACCGCCGCGATTTCGGTCGGGAAGGTTGGACAAAGACGGTGGAAGCCGTGCAACCAACAACCCCGAGCGTCCACGCCACGACTGGATGGACCGGACAAAACCGCATGCTAAAGTTCCGGTAGACAGGCCTCCGGTGCCGGGAAAATGGAGCAATCCACGAAAATTTCGTCAACCATAAGAAATAGGGGAAAGGGTAAAAACCCATGAGCAAGAACCACAGCATTCTCGACCTTATCCGGCGCAATCGCACGCCGCTTGAAAATCACCTGATCGACGGCCTCGTCGACGGCCGTGTCAGCCGCCGCGACTTCGTCCGTCACGGCAGCCTGCTCGGCCTGTCGCTGCCGCTGCTGGGCCGCATAGGCATGGCCGCCGGCCTTGGCGGCATGCCGTCGCTGGCGCGCGCCCAGGGCGCGCCGGGCGCCACAATCCGCGTCGCCAGCAGTGTGCCGGCGGCGACGATCGACCCGGTCAGCATTGCAGACGCCGGCGGCCTGCTGATCATGCAGCAGGTTGCCGAATTCCTTTGCGTCGACGGCCCCGATCTGGTGCTGCAGCCGGCCTTGGCCGAAAGCTGGAAGCCGAACGACAACGGCACGGTGTGGACCTTCAAGCTGCGCAAGGGCGTAAAATTCCACAGCGGCGGCGAGATGAAGGCCGACGACGTCGTGGCCAGCATCGACCGCCTCGCCGACCCGGCCAACTCGTCCAATGCGCTGTCGGTGTTCACCGGCATCCTGCAGAAAGGCGCTTCAAAGAAGGTCGACGACTACACGGTGGAATTCCACCTCGATGCGCCGAACGGCAACTTCCCCTACATGGTGTCGTCCGACAACTACAACGCCGTCATCATCCCGGCGAGCTACAAGGGCGACTACGAAAAGAGCTTCGACGGCACCGGGCCGTTCAGAATTGAGAAATACACGGCAAAGGTCGGCGCGTCCTTCGTCCGCAACGAGGACTATTGGGGGCCGAAGGCCTTGCCCGAGCGCACCGAATTCACCTTCTTCACCGACATGCAGCCGCAGATCCTGGCGCTGCAGGGCGGACAGGTCGACATCATCAACCAGATGCCGGTGTTGGCCGGCGTCGCTCTGCTCAACGATCCGAACATCGACATCATCAGCCTGAAGTCGTCGGCCCATCAGCAGCTGCACATGCGCTGCGACGAGGGTCCGTTGAAGGATGCGCGCGTGCGCCGAGCCATTGCGCTCTGCCTCGATCGCGACAAGCTGGCCGCCGGCCTGATGAAGGGACGCTCCGCCCTGGGCAATGACAGCCCGTTCGCCGCCGTCTATCCTTCGACCGATACGAGCGTGCCGCAACGCAAGCAGGATATCGCCCAGGCCAAGCAGCTCATGGAAGCAGCCGGCCTTGGCCAGGGCTTCAAGATAACCCTGACCACCGAACGCTACCTGGAAATCCCCGAATACGCCCAGCTCATCCAGAACTGGGTCAAGCAGATCGGCGTCGAGCTCGACCTCAACATCCTCGACCAGAGCGGCTATTACGGAGACGCGGTGTTCGGCAAGTCGAACTGGCTGGATTCGGTGATGGGCATCACCGACTACGGCCACCGCGGCGTGCCGAACGTCTATCTTGCGGCACCGCTGAAGAGCGAAGGCACCTGGAATGCGGCGCATTTCAAGAACAAGGACTATGACGCGCTGGCGACCAGCTACATCGCAGCCCTCGACCTCGAGGCGCAGAAGGCCGACGCCGGCAAGATCCAGAAGCTGTTGCTCGAGGAAACGCCTGTTATTTTCGGCTATTTCTACGACTATCTGACGGCGACGGCGAAGGGCGTGGCCGGCGTACAGCCGACCGCCATGTCGCAGCTGTTCCTCGACAAGGCATCGAAAGCCTGAACTAACTCTTTGTTGGAGCATGACCTTTTCCGAAAACCGGTCCCCACTTTTCGGGATCATGCTCAAAGGGAAAGCCAATCCTCTAACAGCCAGCTCCCGCATGGGGCTGGCTCCACAAGGAGTCTTAGCCATTCTCTCCTTCCTTGCCCGGCGTGTCTCGCTGTCGCTGGTGACGCTGTTCCTGCTCAGCATCATGGTGTTCCTGGGCGGCCAGGTGCTGCCCGGCAACGTCGGGCGCGCCATATTGGGTCCATTCGCCGACCAGCGCGCGGTCGACGCGCTCAATCACACGCTCGGCGTCGATCGCCCGCTGCTGGCACAGTACTGGGGCTGGATCTCCAATTTCGTCCAGGGCGACATGGGCACGTCCTACATCTTCCGCTCGCCGGTCGCGCCTTTCGTCATCGATGCGCTCGGCAATTCGATGAAGCTGGCGGCGGTCGCCTTCGTGCTGGTGGTACCGATCGGCATCCTCGGCGGCGTCGTCGCCGCGCTCAACCTCAACCGCCCGCTCGACCGCATCATCAGCCTCGGCGGTCTGTCGGTGACGGTGCTGCCGGAATTCGTCACCGGCATCATCCTGATCCTGATCTTTGGTGTCTGGCTGCGCTGGCTGCCGATATCGGCCGCATGGCCGCGCGACGCCGGCTTCTTCACGCAGCTCTACTACCTGATCCTGCCGTCGCTGCCGCTGTTCCTGGTGCTGTTCGGCTACATCGCCCGCATGGCGCGCTCCGGCATGATCGAAGCGCTCGATTCCGACTACACGCGAACGGCCGTGCTGAAGGGCCTGCCCTGGCGCACGGTGATCTGGCGCCATGTGCTGCGCAATGCGCTGCTGCCGACCATCACCGTTATCGCCACGCAGACCGGCTACCTCATCGGCGGCCTTGTCGTCATCGAAACGCTGTTTCGCTACCAGGGCATCGGCTCGCTGATCTTCACTGCCGCGCGCGGCAAGGATTTCCCGATGCTGGAATCCGGCATCCTCACCATCGGCATCGTCTATGCCGTGGCCACTCTTGTCGCCGACTTCCTCTATTCCGTGCTCAATCCGCGCATCCGGCTGGGGTCAGACCAATGAGCACCATCCAGACCACCTCCCCGACACCCGACGACACGCGCCCGCGCGGCCCGCTGGCCGAGGTCTTCTTCTCGCTGCTGCGCTCGCGAACATTCCTTGTCGGTTTCGCCATCGTGCTGTTCTGGGTTGCCTGCGCGCTGTTCGGCGAGCACTTCGCACCCTACGACCCGCTCGCCGACGACATCATCAACGCGCTGGCGCCGCCTTCTTCCGAACACTGGTTCGGCACCGACCAGATCGGCCGCGACGTCTTCTCGCGCGTCATCGTCGGCTCGCGCGACATCCTGACGGTCGCCCCGCTGGCGACCTTGCTGGCGACAGTGGCCGGCACGGCGCTCGGCCTCGTCACCGGCTATTTTCGCGGCCTCGTCGACGATGTCGTCAGCCGAATCCTGGAAGCCTTCATGGCGATCCCGGTGGTCATCGTTGCGTTGCTGGCGATCGTTGCGCTCGGCACCTCGAAGACGACGGTCATCGTTGTCATCGGCTTAAGCTTCGCGCCGATCATCGCGCGCACCGTGCGCTCCGCGGTGCTGGCCGAGCGTGAACTCGACTATGTCGCTGCCGCGCAGCTAAGGCATGAAAGTGCCCTGCATACGATGTTCGTCGAGATCCTGCCCAACGTCATTCCGCCGATCCTGGTCGAAACCACCGTGCGGCTCGGCTATGCCATCTTCGCCGTCGCCACGCTCTCCTTCATGGGTTTCGGCATCCAGCCGCCCTCGCCCGACTGGGGGCTGTCGATCTCCAACAATTACGGCATGATCGGCGGCGGCTTCTGGTGGACGGTGCTGTTCGATGCGCTCGCCATCGCCTCGCTGGTCATCGGCGTCAATCTGGCGGCCGACGGCGTTCACGGAGCGCTCAATGACTAACTCCGCCAAGGCCGAAAACGCACTCGAAGTCACCGATCTTTCGGTTGCCTACCGCGTCGCCGGCCGCAACCGCGCCGTGCTGCGTAACCTCAGCCTCACCATCGGCCAGGGCGAAGCCTATGGGCTGGTCGGCGAATCCGGCTGCGGCAAATCCACCGTGGCGCTTACGGTGGTGCGCTATCTGCCGAGAAACGGTTCTATCACCGGCGGCACGATATCGCTCGACGGCCAGAACGTGATGAAACTCGACGCCGAGGCGCTCAGGCGGGCGCGCGCGGAAAGCGTCTCCATGGTCTATCAGGACCCGGGCAAGGCGCTGAACCCGTCGATCCGCGTCGGCCGTCAGTTGACCGAGATTTTTGAACTCGGCGGTATTTCGGGACAAGCGGCCACCGACCGGGCGATTGCGATGCTCAATCGCGTGCGCATCTCCGATCCGATGAGCGTGATGCAGCGCTACCCGCACCAGCTTTCTGGCGGCATGCAGCAACGCGTGGCGATCGCCATGGCGCTGGCCAACGATCCCTCGATGCTGATCCTCGACGAGCCGACCACCGGCCTCGATGCGACGGTGGAAGCCGAAGTGCTCGACCTGATCGCGCAGCTGCGGCAAGAACTGTCGGCCTCGATCCTGTTTATCAGCCACAACCTCGCCGTCGTCTCCAACATGTGCGACCGCGTCGGCGTGCTCTATGCCGGCATGCTGGTCGAGGAAGGGCCGACGGAGGTCGTCTTCAACGACCCGCGCCATCCCTACACCGTAGCCTTGCTGCGCTGCCTGCCGCGCGGGGGCCAGCGCAAGGACCAGGGCCGCCTCGACACCATTCCGGGTTTCCTTCCCGGCATCGGGGCCGACATCAAGGGCTGCGCCTTCGCCGATCGCTGCGCGCTCGCCGACGACCGCTGCCGCAGCGAATTGCCACCGCTCTACGATCTGGGCGGCCGGCTGTCGCGCTGCTTTCATCACGACAAGGCGCAGGCGCTGCCGCGTGCGACACCGAGCGATGTGGCGCCTGTACCAAGGGCGGCGGCAGCGCCGGTGCTGCGCGTCACCGGGCTGAACAAGACCTATGCCAGCCATGGCCATGCACTGCGCGCCGTGAAGGACGTGTCGCTCGACCTGCGGCCTGGCGAAACGCTCGGGCTGGTCGGCGAATCCGGCAGCGGCAAAACGACCTTCGCCAGGCTGCTGCTCGGCCTTGTGCCGCCGGACGCAGGCGGCACGATCGAGCTGGAAGGCAAGGCGCTGGCGCCCAGGCTGGAGAACCGCAGCGACCACCAGATCAAGGCGATGCAGATCGTCTTCCAGAACCCGGACTCCGCACTCAACCGATCGCATTCGATCCGGCATCTGATCGGACGCGCGCTGAAGCGGCTGGCGGGCCTCTCCGGCAAGGCGCTGGAGGCTCGTCTCAACGACCTCGTCCGCTCGGTGCGGCTCACCGACCGCCATCTTGCCGTCAAGCCACGCCAGCTCTCCGGCGGCCTGAAGCAGCGCGTCGCCATTGCCCGCGCCTTCGCCGGAGACCCGCGCATCGTCGTCTGCGACGAGCCGACCTCGGCGCTCGACGTCTCGGTGCAGGCTGCCATCCTCAATCTGCTCGCCGACCTGCAGTCGAAGGAAGACGTCAGCTACATCTTCATCTCGCATGATCTGGCCGTGGTGCGTTACCTCTCCGACAAGATCGCCGTGCTCTATCTCGGCCGCATCATGGAGCTCGGACCGTCGGAAGAGGTCTTTTCCGGGCCGCATCATCCCTACACCGAAGCGCTGCTGTCGGCCGTGCCCAAACTCGACCAGACCGAGACGGCGCGCATTCGTCTCGACGGCGAAATCCCGAGCGCCACCAATCCGCCGTCGGGCTGCGTGTTCCACACGCGCTGCCCGCGCAAGATCGGTCCGATCTGCGAACAGCAGGAGCCGCCGCTGAGCGAGGCCCAGCCCGGCCATTCGATCCGCTGCCACATTCCATATGCCGAACTGGCCAGGCTGCAGAGAGCGGCCGTGACCGAGCCGGCATAGCGAGCGTCACCATCACCCGCGTGGCTTGGCCGGTCAGATCTGGCCGGCCATGCTGAGAGCACGGTCACCTTCCGAAAAGCCCTGCCCTTCGGCCCAGTCCCTGGCCAGCGTGCGCAGGCCTGTGAGCGCGACATCCAGGACATCCGAAGAAACAGGATTGGAGGGATAGGCGAGGTAGATCGGCCGCTGGAACACCGGCGCGTCGTCGATGCGCCGCATTTCGCCGCGCTCGATATGGCCGCTGACGGCGCTGAGCGGCAGATAGGCGGCGGCTTGCTGCGACAGGACATGCTGGAGGCCGATAAAGACCAGTCCGGCCGATATGGCGGGCTTGACCATGCCGGCAAAGGCGCGGTCGTGCTCGATGCGGAACTCAAGCCCCCAGTCCATCAGGATGTAGTTTTCGGTCCACGGCCTGGTCTGCGCGGCGTGCTGCACCAGCACGACCTGATCGACGGCCAGCGTTTCGTAGACGATGCCGGGGTGCGGCCGCGGCAGATAGAGGATGCAGATATCGAGCAGGCCTTCCGCCAGTTGGTCGATCGCCGAGTCCGGAAAGCTGCCTTCAAGCCGCAGCGCCACGTTCGGCCGCCTGGTGCGCATCCACTCGACCCATGGCGAGGTGATGCGGTCCCACAGATAGGCAGGCGCGGTCAGCCGCAGCAAGGTCTCGTAGCCATCGGGAACGGCGATGTCCTGCCGCGATTGCTCCCAGGTGCGGGTGATGGAAGAGGCATGTGGCAGGAACTGCCGGCCGGCCGGCGTCAGCGTGACGCCATCGCGGTCGCGCACGAAAAGCCGGCGGCCCAACTGCTCCTCCAGCCCCCTGATCCGTGCGCTGACGGTGGACTGCGCGAGGTTGAGCCGGCTGGCTGCGACGGTGAAGCTGCCATGGGTGGC
This sequence comes from Mesorhizobium sp. BR1-1-3, assembly GCF_020165455.1. NCBI lineage: Bacteria > Pseudomonadati > Pseudomonadota > Alphaproteobacteria > Hyphomicrobiales > Phyllobacteriaceae > Mesorhizobium > Mesorhizobium sp. BR1-1-3. Next base: position 126,890 of record NZ_JAIUIC010000004.1, on the reverse strand, counting down.
GACTTCGAGAAAGCTGCGCAGATTTTCAGTGTCCATGCCCACCTCTACATCGAAAATTTCGATGACCCCTATCAAAAAATATCGCTTTCCGGCGGCAGTCAACAATGAACTAGATGGCCGAACCCCAAGACAAGCGAGGAATCCAGCCATGCCCAAGCATTTCCGGATGATCGACAACGCTCGCAGAACGCTCACTGCAATCGAAAATTCCGCTGTCGACGAATTGCTGGCCGGCAGGATGGACCGCCGCGACTTCCTGCGCCATGGCAGCGTGCTTGGTCTCTCACTGCCGTTCCTGGGCAGCCTTGTCGCGGCCGCCGGCCTCGGCACGCAGCAAGCACGCGCGGAGGGCAAGCCGGGCGGCACGGTGCGCGCCGGCGTGGCGACGCCGGGCGGCGCCATCGATCCCGTCACCTATTATGACAGCGGCAGCTACCAGCTGGTTTTCCAGACCGCCGAATTTCTCTGCATCACGCAGCCGGACCTCACCTTGAAGCCGGTGCTGGCGGAGAGCTGGGCGCCGAACGAGGACGGCAGCGTCTGGACGTTCAAGCTGCGCAAGGGCGTGAAATTCCACAATGGCGAGGATTTCAAGGCCGACGACGTCGTCGCGACCTTCGACCGGCTGGCCGACCCCAACGGCGCTTCCAATGCACTTTCCGTGTTCAAGGGGCTGCTGTCGAAAGGCGGCACCCGGAAGGTCGACGACCACACCGTCGCCTTCCATCTCGATGCGCCGAATGGCAGCTTTCCCTATTCGGTGTCGATCGACAATTACAACGCCGTCATCCTGCCGGCGAGCTACAAGGGCGACTACGAAAAGACGTTCGAAGGAACCGGGCCATTCCGGCTGGAGACCTACACGCCAAAGGTCGGCGCGACCTTCATCCGCAATACCGACTATTGGGGCGAGAAGGCGCTGCCTGACCGGCTCGAATTCAAATTCTACGGCGACGTGCAACCGCGCATCCTGGCGCTGCAGGCCGGCGAGGTCGACATTCTCGACGCCGTTCCGCTCGATGTAAGCCAGGTGGTGCTGAACAGTCCTGATATCACGGTGCTGCGTGTCGCTTCGACCGCGCACCGGCAGCTTCACATGCGCTGCGACACCGGCCCCTTCACCGACAAGCGCGTGCGCCAGGCGCTGGCGCTGTGCATCGACCGCTCCAAGCTGGTCGACGGGCTGTGCCGCGGCATGGCGGCGACCGGCAATGACAGCCCCTTCGCACCCGCTTTCCCCGCAACCGACAAGACGGTGCCGCAGCGCGTCCAGGATATCGCCAAGGCCAAGCAGTTGCTGGAGGCGGCGGGCCTTGCCAGTGGTTTCGACATCACGCTAACGACGCTGCGCTATTCCGACATTCCCGGCTACGCGCAATTGTTCCAGAATTTCGCTAAGGAAGTCGGTGCCCGCATCTCGCTCAACATCGAGGACCAGGACAAATATTACGGCAAGGCGGTGTTCGGCCAGTCGGACTGGCTGGACAGCCCACTTGGCATCACCGACTACGCCCATCGCAGCGTGCCGAACGTCTTCCTGAAGAGCCCGCTGGTCAGCGACGGTCCGTGGAATGCGGCGCATTTCAAGAGCCCGGCCTATGACGGCATGGTCACCAGCTATCTCAAGGCGCTCGATGTCGGCGCGCAGCGCGCTGCCGCCTCCGACATCCAGAAACTGCTGCTCGACGAGACGCCTGTCATCTTCAGCTATTTTCCCGATCTGCTGGTGCCGGTGCGCAAGAATGTCAGCGGCTTGCCGCCGATCGCCGCCGGTCTGCTGCTCGATCGCGTGTCCCTGAGCTGATCGTGCCTCAACGCCCGATGACAAAAGAAACAAAACGGGAGACTACCATTCGCAAGCCTCATCTGCGCGGCCGCGGGCCGCATTTTCCCTTGCTCGACACCATCGTGCAGTACGACTTCGAGCCGGGCTACATAGCCTTCACCATGCCGACGCAGAAGCGCCTGCGTGTGCAGGTGGGGTCAATGACCGTGGCCGATACGACCAACGCCTTGGTGTTCTACGAATCCGATCATCTGCCGGTCTACTATTTTCCGATCGGCGACGTTCGCGAGGAGTTCCTGCTGCCGAGCAAGACCACGACAGAGGACCCATTCAAGGGCACAGCCACCCACTATTCGCTCAACACCGGCATCACGCTGGTCGAGGACGCGGCCTGGCGCTATCTCGATCCGGTCAAGGGCTGTCCGCCGATATCGGACTACATGTCTTTCACCTGGAGCAAGATGGGACACTGGTTCGAGGAGGACGAGGAGATCTTTGTCCACGCCCGCGATCCCTTCCGCCGCGTCGACTGCCTGCCGTCGTCGCGGCGCGTGCAGGTCATCCTCGATGGTGAGCAGGTCGCCGATTCACGCCGCGGCGTGTTCCTGTTCGAGACCGGCCATCCGGTGCGCCACTATCTGCCGATCGCCGACACGCGGCTCGATATGTTCGCGCCCAGCCGCTACATCTCGCGCTGTCCTTACAAGGGCATCTCCAACTACTATCACGTGACGACCAAGGCCAAGCGCCACGAGAACCTGGTCTGGTATTATCCTGAGCCGGTGCACGAGGCGGAGCGCATCAAGGGGCTGGTCTGTTTCCACCACGAGCTGGTCGACAAGATCCTGGTCGATGGCGTCGAAATCCCGAAGGAAGCCACGGCCGCGTCGAGCGGTTATTTCTAGGCATCGACGCCGCTTGCGCGCGGGCGCTTGATCGAAGCACGGGTCAGCGCATACCCTCCCTGGGACAGGGAGGACACTCGATGGATCTTTTCAAGCTGGATGGCGATGTCGCGCTGGTCACCGGCGCCGGCAGCGGCATCGGCCAGGCCATCGCGATCGGGCTGGCCGAGGCAGGCGCCGACATCGCCTGTTTTGGCCATGCGTCGAAAGGTGGGCTGGATGAAACGGCGCACCGGATCACGGCACTCGGCCGCAAGGCGCTGGTGCTGAACGGTACAGTGACATCGCAGAGCGATCTGGCGGCGGCGATCGATCGAGTCGAGAGCGAACTCGGTGCGCTGACCGTTGCGGTCAACAATGCCGGCATTGCCGGCTCCGAACCCGCCGAGACGATGCCGCTGGAGACGTGGCAGAAGGTGCACGAGGTCAATGTCGCCGGCGTGTTCCTGTCCTGTCAGGCCGAAGCGCGCAAGATGCTGGTGCGAGGCAAGGGCTCGATCATCAACATCGCCTCGATGTCGGGCACCATCGTCAACCGGGGCCTGACGCAGGCGCACTACAATTCTTCGAAGGCCGCCGTCATCCACATGTCCAGGAGTCTCGCTATGGAGTGGGCCGATCGCGGCCTGCGCGTCAATGTCGTCAGCCCGGGCTACACACTGACGCCGATGAACAAGCGGCCTGAGGTGGCCGAAGAGGTCAAGATCTTCAAGCGCGACACGCCAATGGGGCGGATGGCGGCGCCGGAGGAAATGGTCGGACCGACGGTGTTCCTGGCCAGCCGCGCAGCGAGCTTCGTCACCGGCCTCGACCTGATTGTCGATGGCGGCTACGTCTGCTGGTAGAGGTTCAACTTCGCCTGCAGTCTGAATTTATACGCCTCGCGCGGTGTTAGTCGTTGCGCGACATGAACCTTGATATATATAATTTCATCCCATGAAACTGGCTTGGCGAGATGGCGCTTGCCGGGTCGACAGCCGAGAACATGAGACCTTGATGGCTCGCACCTTGCAAGGCGCCGCAAGACTGGCAATCGATCCGCAGATGACCGCCCCCGCAGCGATCCGTCGGCAACCATGACGCCGACACTGCAGTCCTGTTCCATCATCACTAGAATTGAGCACCATCTTGCCTGCGCCGGCCAAAGCCGGGGCAACAATCTGGCGCCGACGGCCTTGCGCAAAGACCAGCCTTTCCAACACAATCAAGAAAAGCCGCAAGAAGGGAACGAACGATAATTTTCACAGCTTGAAGGAGAACAAGCATGTCACTTCGCAGTGTGATTTCGAACTTAACAATGGGAACCTTCGCACTCGCCGCGGCGAGTGCACTGACACCTTCCGCCCAAGCCGCCGCACCAGAATCCAACGATCCGATCAAGATCGCGCTGTTCGACTGGACCAGCGTCAATCTGAACGCCAAGATCCTTGGCGGTATCCTGGAAAAGCTCGGCTATACCGTCGAGTATCCCACGGCCGACTACCTCTCCAGCCTGACCACGGGACTCACCAATGGCGATCTCGATGTCGGCCTGGAGTTCTGGGACACGACCGCCGGCGAAGCCATGAAGGCCTCCGATGCGACCGGCCAGACCGAACGGCTGGGCAAGCTCGGACCCAAGGCCAAGGAAGAGTGGTGGTTTCCGGAATACATGAAGGAGAAATGCCCGGGCCTGCCCAATTGGGAAGCGCTGAAGGACCCGAAATGCGCCGAAGCCTTCTCGACGGCGGAGACCGCACCGAAGGGACGCTATCTCGGCGGCCCGGTGACATGGGAAGGCTTTGACGACGAGCGCGTCGAGGCGCTGAAACTGCCCTTCACCGTCATCCATGCCGGCACCGACGCGGCGATGTTCGCCGAGCTCGATTCCGCCTATCAGCGCAAGGCGCCGATCATGCTGTGGATCTATTCGCCGCACTGGGCGCCGGCCAAGTACAAGGGCGAGTGGGTTGAATTCCCGGAATACACGCCCGAGTGCTACAACGACCCGAAATGGGGCGTGAACCCCGACGCCAAATATGACTGCGGCAAGCCGCATGGCGAGATCTGGAAATACTCCTGGTCCGGCATGAAGGACAAATGGCCGGTCGCCTACAAGGTGGCCAAGGCCTACACGATTGACACCGATGAGCTCAACAAGATGAGCGGCGAGATCGATCTCGGCGGCAAGACACCGGAGGACGTCGCAGCTGCCTGGATCTCCGCCCACGAGGCCGACTGGAAAGCCTGGGCGCAGTGATCGTTCCGACTGGAAAAATGAGACCCGGCTGCTGACCAGCCGGGCCTCACTTGTTGATATTCCAGAGGGACGTTCGAATGACGGACAGGACTGAACAGGAGCCAAACACGGCGGGCGCGCCAAAAGACGCCCGTCCGGTAAAGCTTGCCTGCCGCAATGTCTGGAAATTGTTCGGATCGAACGCGGCCAATTTCATCCGTGAACGTGACGGCAAGGCCAGCATGGCCGACGTCACGGCTGCCGGGCTGGTCGGCGCGGTGCGCGCCGTCGACCTTGAAATCCGCCAGGGCGAGATTTTCATCATCATGGGCTTGTCGGGCTCCGGCAAGTCGACGCTGGTGCGCTGCATGTCGAGGCTGGTCGAGCCGACCCACGGCAAGGTCGAATTCGAGGGCAATGACCTGCTGGAAATCTCCGATGCAGCACTCATCGAATTGCGACGACACCGCATGGGCATGGTGTTCCAAAATTTTGCGCTGTTGCCGCATCTCAACGTGCTGGAGAACATCGCCTTCCCACTCAGCATCCAGGGGCAGGACCGGGCGACACGCGAAGCAAGGGCGCGCGAGGTCATCGAGCTTGTCGGCTTAAGGGGTCGCGAGCATTTCTATCCGCGCGAACTGTCCGGCGGCCAGCAGCAGCGTGTCGGCATCGCCCGCAGCTTGGCGACAAAACCGGAAATCTGGTTCCTCGACGAGCCGTTCTCGGCGCTCGATCCGCTGATCCGCCGCGAGATGCAGGACGAGCTGATGCGGCTGCAGATGATGCTGCACAAGACCATCGTCTTCATCACCCATGATTTCGACGAGGCCATCCGGCTGGCCGACCGCATCGCCATCATGAAGGATGGCGAGGTCATCCAGATCGGCACGCCGGAGGAACTGGTGGTCAATCCGGCGACCGACTACGTCGCCGAGTTCACCCGCGACGTCGACCGCGCCAAGGTGATCTCGGCACGCAGCCTCATGCGCGCCTGCGACGGCTCGGAGCACGGCGGAACGGTGGCGCCGGAGGCCAAGATATCCAGCTTTTCCGCCAGCATCGTTGCCGCCAACAAGCCGTTCGCGGTGGTCAACGGCACCGGCAAACCGATCGGCGAGGTGACGCCGCAAGCGGTGATCGATCTGCTGGCCGGCATTGAGCGTTCCGGAGCCGGCACATGACGGTGACGGCAAGCGCCGGCGAAACGCGGTCGCGCCCGGTTCAGGTCTGGCTGCTCGTCTGGGCGGTGGCACTCGCGGCCGTGCTTGTCGTGTTCCTGTTGCAAGACCGCCTGCCCTGGGCGGTCAATTATCCGGCCAGCGCCGTCGTGCCGGTCGCCGATTGGGTCAGCGCGCTGATGCGCTGGATCAAGTCGAACCTGTCCTGGTTGACCCGCTCGATCACCGCGGTGCTCGGCGTTCCGCTCGATTTCGCGCTCAATCTGCTGGCCAAGAATTTCAAGATCGGTCACGGCGCAGAAGCCTATGTCCTGCCGCGGCTGTCCTGGGTCGGCGTCTGCGCTGCCGCCTTCATCGCGGGGCATGCAGCCGGCGGCAGAAAGCTCGGCCTGCTGGTCGGCGGCTGCTTTCTCTATATCGCGCTGTTCGGCCAATGGACCAGCGCCATGCTGACGCTTGGGCTGATCTCCATCGCCGTGCCGTTCTGCATCGTCACCGGGCTGTTCGCCGGCATTTGGGCGTGGCGCAAGCCGTGGGCCGAAAGGCTCATCGTCTCCCCTGCCCTTGACCTGATGCAGACGATCCCGACCTTCGCCTATCTCATCCCAATGCTGCTGCTGTTCGGCAACAGCCCGGTCTCGGCGACGATTGCGACCGCCATCTTCGCCACCCCGCCGATGGTGCGAGCAACGATGCTCGGCCTATCGCGGGTGCCGTCGGAGATCGACGATTTCAGCGAAATGGCCGGCTGCACGGCGCAGCAGAAACTGTGGCGGGTGCTGCTGCCGTCGGCGCGGCCGACATTGATGGTCGGAGTCAACCAGGTCATCATGCTGGCGCTGAACATGGTGATCATCGCTTCGATGATCGGTGCCGGCGGCCTCGGCTACGACGTGCTCCTGGCGCTACGCGCGCTGAAGGTCGGCGAGGCGATGGAAGCCGGCCTTGCCATTGTGGCACTCGCCATCGCACTCGACCGGCTGAGCCAGGCCATCGCGCACAGCCAAGCAAAGGGCCATGTCCATCAGGAGGTAAGCCCGAGCCTCTGGCGGCGCTACCCCAACCTGACGCTGGCCATCGCCATCCTTGTCGTGACAACACTGCTCGGCCTGTTCGTGCCGGCCTTGGCAGTGGTGCCGAAAGCGATCACTTTCACCACGGCGCCGCTGTGGAAGGCGGCGGTGAACTGGGTGACCATCAATTTCTTCGACACGATCGAAGCGTTTCGCGTGGCGCTCATCCTCAATCTGCTGAACCCGCTGCGCGCCTTTTGCGAGGGCTTTCCGTGGCTCGGCGCCGTCTTCCTGCTCGGCCTTGCAGGCTATCAACTCTCCGGCCTGCGTCTCGCCGTCCTCGTCGCCGCGCTGACCGCCTTCTGCGCCATCACCGGCCTGTGGGAAAAGACCATGGCGACGGTCTATCTCTGCGGTATCTCGGCCTTCATCGCCTGCCTGATCGGCATCCCGATCGGGCTGATGGCTTCACGCAGCGACCGGTTCGAGAAAATCGTCACGCCGGTCATCGATACGCTGCAGGTGCTGCCATCCTTCTGCTTCATCATCCCGGTGGTGATGCTGTTTCGGGTCGGCGACGTCACCGCCATGATCGCGACGATCGCCTTCGCCGTGGTGCCGGCGATCCGCTACACCAATCACGGCATCAGGCAGGTGCCGCCGGCGCTGATCGAGGCGGCCAAGGTGTCGGGCTGCACGCCGCGCCAGACCTTCTTTCGCGTGCAACTGCCGCTGGCGCTGCCGGAAATCATGCTGGGCGTCAACCAGACGATCCTGATGGCGCTGGCAATGATCATCATCTGCGCCATGGTCGGCACCCGCGATCTAGGCCAGGAAGTGTTCATCGCACTGTCCAAAGCCGATTCCGGCCGCGGCATCGTCGCCGGTCTCGCCATCGCCTTCATCGGCATCGTCGCCGACCGGCTGTTCAGCGCCTGGACGGCGAAGGCGCGCGCAAGGCTGGGTTAGGATTAGCCGCCCCGACACAGGAGAGAATGATGACTGGCCGGATCGCTCACTGCACCTGCGGCCAATTGCAGATCCGCTGCCCGCAAGAGCCGGCCAAGGTCTCGCTTTGCCATTGCCTGGACTGTCAGCGGCGGACCGGCAGTCCGTTCGGGATCGCCGCTTTCTTCGATGCCGCCGAGACCGAGATCAGCGGCTCATTCCAGACATTCCAACGCGATTCCGACAGCGGCTTTCCCGTCACCTTCCATTTCTGCGGAACGTGCGGCTCAACGGTCTTCTGGTATCCGTCACGAAAACCGGCGGCGGTAGCCGTCGCAGTCGGCTGCTTCGGAGACCCGGCATTTCCGGCGCCGACGCAGTCTGTCTATGGCGAGAGTCGCCACGGCTGGGTCGAGGCGCCGGCCTGACGGCAAGCCCACTCGTTATTCCGCCGCAACGCTCTTCACCTCGAGATAGCTCTCCATCGAATCATCGAGCGCCTGCAGCCACGGCGTATGATGCAGCGGCGCCATGGTGCCGGTCATCAGCGAGCGGTAGGCGTGGTCGCGGAAGCTCATAATGTCTTCGCCCTTGTGGTGTTCCCATTCCATGAAGGTCTGGTTGACCGCCTCGACGTCGAAACCGGGATAATCGGTCTGGTCCATCAATTCCTTGGTGTAGTCGCCCTGGAACCAGATCATCTGCTCGGCGTCTTCCAGCGTTTCCTCACGCGCGCGCCACTTCGCGCCGTGCGCGGCCATCGCCTCGGCCGAGGGCAGCTTGATGCGGCCCATGATGACGTCGCGGGCAAACCAGGCCTGCGCGTCGAACATGTTGAAGGTGTAGAACTGGTCCTGCATGCCGATATAGGAAAGCTGTGGATTCTTCTCCCAGACGACGCCTTCATAGAGATCGAGCGGCCACATGCGGTTGGCTGTCTTGAGCTTCAGATCGTCGGTCAGGAAGGGGAAGGAATGCAGGTACCCGGTGCACAGGATGATGGCGTCGACATCCTTGGTCGTGCCATCCTTGAAATGCGCGGTCTTGCCGACGACCTTCTGCAGCAGCGGCACCTCTTTCCAATTGTCCGGCCATTTGAAGCCCATTGGCTTGGAGCGGTAGCTGGAGGTGATGGATTTGGCGCCGTATTTGTAGCATTGCGAGCCGATGTCCTCGGCCGAATAGGAGCGGCCGATGATCAGGATATCCTTGCCCTTGAACTCCATCGCGTCGCGGAAATCATGGCTGTGCAGGATGCGGCCATTGAAGGTGGAGAAACCCTCGAAATAGGGCACGTTGGGTACCGAGAAATGCCCGGAGGCGACGACGACATTGTCGAACTCTTCGGAATAAGTGACGTCGTTGGTGCGGTCATGCGCGGTGACGGTGAATTTCTTCGTCTCGTCCGAAAACGTCACCATGCGCACCGGGCTGTTGAAGCGCACCCATTTGCGCAGGCCTGATTTCTCGACGCGGCCCTTGATGTAGTCCCACAGCACGGCGCGCGGCGGATAGGAGCCGATCGGCCGGCCGAAGTGCTCCTCGAAAGTATAGTCGGCGAATTCCAGGCATTCCTTTGGTCCGTTCGACCAGAGATAGCGATACATGGAACCGTGCACCGGATCGCCATGCTCGTCGAGACCGGTGCGCCAGGTGTAGTTCCACAGGCCGCCCCAGTCCGACTGCTTTTCGAAGCAGACGATCTCGGGAATGTCGGCGCCCTTGTCGGCCGCCGATTTGAAGGCCCTGAGCTGTGCCAGGCCGGATGGGCCGGCTCCGATGACGGCAACGCGACTTTTCATGGCAGGCCTCCCGATCTGGTTTCGACTTTTGCCTTGACGCAACTCCCAAGGGGAAAGCGCTATGCGCTTTTTCCGGAATTGCTCTTACGAAACAAATTTCACTCACAGGGACAGTAATTGGCCCTTTCGTGCTGTCAACAGCCCGGTGCGGAAACAACGTTCCGCCGATGTGGATTTCCCGCAAAAAACCGGACGCGGCCAAACGCCGGATCGTGCGCATGCGCTTTCAGGCGACTTGCCGTCGCAGTTGCGCTGCTGTATCGGCACCTGACATGTTCACCTAGAGTGAAATAAATCCGCAGGAGTGCCGGGGGCGACATGGCGAAGAAGGTTTCCGATTCCAAGGCTGGTCCAGCCGGTGCAAAGGCCAAGCCGCAGCCAAAGGTCTCGGCCGACGGGAAAACCATCCGCGCGCCGCTGACGCAGAACCCGCATGCCATTCGCGACACGCGCGAAAAGGTGCTGGAGGTGGCGATCGGCCGCGAGGTGCGCGCCTTCCGCAAGAAGCTCGGCATCACCGTCGCCGATCTGGCGGTCGCCACCGACATTTCGCTGGGCATGCTGTCGAAGATCGAGAATGGCATCACCTCGCCGTCACTGACCACCTTGCAGGCGCTGTCGCGGGCGCTCGGCGTCCCGGTCACCGCCTTCTTCCGCCGGTTCGAGGAAGAGCGCAGCGCCGTTTTCGTCAAGGCCGGCCAAGGCCTCGATGTCGAGCGCCGCGGCACGCGCGCCGGTCACCAGTACAATCTGCTCGGCCATATCGGCTCCAATACCAGCGGCGTCGTCGTCGAGCCCTATTTGATCACGCTGACCGAGGATTCCGACGTGTTTCCGACCTTCCAGCATGAGGGCATGGAGTTCCTCTATATGCTCGAGGGCGAGGTCGTTTACCGGCACGGCAGCAATCTCTACCCGATGAAGCCCGGCGACAGCCTGTTCTTCGACGCCGACGCGCCGCACGGGCCGGAACAGCTGACGAAACTGCCGATGCGGTATTTGTCGATTATCTGCTATCCGCAGAGCGCGGGTTGAGCGGGACTCGATCTCCCCTTGGTCTCTCGTGAGGCAAATCGGCTTCGCGACGGCTCCTCTTTTGCAGCACTGGTAATTGGCGAAAGCCGAAGTGACATTCGATCTCCCCCCTTGAGGGGGAGATGTCCGGCAGGACAGAGGGGGGCGAGCCGCGATGACACACAATCTGGTATCCGCCAAGAACCGCCGCAATGCGCGCACGATGCGCAAGGTGATGACCGATGCCGAACTAAAGCTTTGGAGTGAGATCAGGGCACACAGGCTAATGGGACTAGGATTTCGGCGCCAGATGCCTATCGCCGGCCATATCGTCGATTTTGCATGCCCGGACAAAAAGCTGATCGTCGAGCTTGATGGTTCTCAGCATGGCCAGGCCGAAACGTCGGAATCAGACGCTGCAAGAACTGCCAGGTTTGAAGCGCTGGGCTGGACGGTCCTGCGCTTCTGGAACGACGATGTCATTCGCGATATCGACAATGTCTGCCAGCATGTCGTGATTATGGCTGGGCTGGACGACGCGTCGTAAGCGCGGAGGTGGAGATTGGGTAAGGCAGGCGCTCCACGGCGCCCCCCTCTGCCCTGCCGGGCATCTCCCCCTCTTGGGGGGAGATTGGCTGCTTTGGAGGCAGCGCCAACATCAGCTATTCAATCCGGTCCGAACCCAGGGCTCGTCGGGCTGCCGTCGTCGAGCTTCGACAGCCACTCGACCAACGTTGACCTATATCGGGTCAGGCCCTTGTAGTTGCCGAGTTCGTCGGGCAGGTCGCGGATGACACGGTGCAGGCGCCGGGCCCATTTTGGTTGCGTCACCAGCTCATCCATCTTGATCAGATAGCAGCGGATCGGAAAGACGATGCCGTTCGAGCGCGGCAGGCGCCAAAAACTCTGCAGCTCGACGCGCAGATGCACTTTGTCGCCGACATTCTCCGGCGTCACCGTAGCCCGGTCCGGACCCCATTTGTGATAGTTTTCGGGGCTGGTGTCGAGGCGCGGATTGATGGTCATCGTCCAGTTCAGGCGCCTGGCCGGCTTGCCTTGCTGGATGTTGGTGAGGAATTTCAGCGCCCTGACAAAAATCCCCTTCTCATGCGCCAGCGGCACCGGCGCGTGCCATTCGAAAAAGTTCATGCCGATGTCGAAATCGAGCGACCAGTCGGCTTGGGTGGTGACCATGCCGGCATCCATCCACAGATTGCCGTCGCGCTGGTCGAGGATGCAGAAGTCGCCCTGGCTCTGGCGGGTGATGTACTCCATCGGGCCGTAAGGCAGCGTCGAGGTGTCGCCGAAGGTGAAGGTGTCGTCGATGCCGAGCGGCCGGTTGATCCAGCGCCAGCGGTCGCCGTCGCGGGTCAGTGTGAAATGTTCGGGATAGCCCAGCGCCTGCTGCTCCATCAGCAGTTCCAGCAGGTCCCAGCCGGCCAGCGTCATGTGCGGCAGCGACTGGCAGCGCAGCGGGTCCTCGGCCAGCACCAGCGCCCGGTCCTGCATCTCGGCGACATAGTGCTCGTCGACGTCGATCAGGTTTTCCAGCACGCTGCCTTTCGGCCCGACGACATGCGGCTCGATGTTGACCGCATACATGTAGGCGTCTTCGTGGAAAGGGAACGGGAAGCGCCTGATGTGCTCAGGGCTGTTCCTGAAGGTGAAGTCGTCGCGGAACGTTTCCTTGCGAAAGGTGATGCCCATGATTTCCTCCTAGCGCTCCAGGACCAGCGACCGGCCCTCGAAGCGCGACACGCACGGCATGATCTTCTTGCCCGAACGGTGCTCTTCCTCGCTCAGCCAGTGGTCGTTGTGGATGAACTTGCCGTCGCAAGAGATGACGTTGGTTTCGCACTGGCCGCAGACGCCGCCGCGGCAGAGATAGGGCGGATCGACGCCGGCCGCTTCGATCGCTTCCAGCAGGCTCTGCTGCTCATCGACGCGGATCGTCTTGCCGCTGACGGCAAGCGTCACGTCGAAAGGCAGGCCAGGCTGGGGGGCCGCGAAATGCTCGAAATGCACAGTTTCCGATGGCCAACCGAGGCTTGCCGCGCGATCACGCACCCAGTTGATCATGCCGGCCGGGCCGCAGACATAGAGATGCGTGCCGAGCGGCTGCGCCGACAGCAGCCGGTCGAGTTCGATGCGCTCGTCAAGGTCGTCATGATAGAGCCTGACCCGTCGGTCGTAGCGCTCGCGCAGCACATCGGCGTAGGTGCCGAGCGATGCGGTGCGGCAGGTGTAGTGCAGTTCGAAATTGCCGCCTTCCGCCGCAAGCTGAGCGGTCTGCGCCATGAACGGCGTGATGCCGATGCCGCCGGCCAGCATCAGATGCTTTTTGGCGCGCAGGTCGAGCGAGAACAGATTGACGGGATAGCTGACCACCATCTCCATGCCGGGCTTGACGTTCCGGTGCATGAACAGCGAGCCGCCGCGGCCGACATCGTCGCGGCGCACCGAGATCGTGTATTCGCGCGTGTCGAGCGGCGAGCCCATCAGCGAATAGGGGTTGAGCCTGGTGCGTTCGCCGTCGCGCATCTCGACCACGATATGGGCGCCGCCGGAAAAGGTCGGCAGCAACTCGCCGTCGCGCCGGCGGAAATGGAAGCGGGTGACGAGGTCGTTGACCGGGACGACGTCGCTGACCACGACATCGAGTTTTGTGGTTCCGGTGCTCATCGGAAAACCTCCTCCATCGGAGGAATCTCGCTGCGATCCTCGGCGTTGATGCAGACGCCCTGGAACGCCGCGATGCGCCTGGAATAATGATCGCGCACCAGAAGCAGCAGGCCGCAATGCGCGCAGGTCGCCGGCTGCGTCGTCACATTCTCGGTGATGCCCTTGCAGTGGACGCATTGCATGCGCCGCGCCAGCGAACCGCGGCGCTCGGTCTGGATCGAAGTGTGGTCGATGCCGGCTTCAAGCGCCACCTGCATCGCCTGGCCGATCAGGCCCTCAGTGCCGGCGAGATAGAGGCGCAGGCCCATATGCGCATTTGCCAGTGTCTGCCTAAGCCGTGGCAGCAGGCTGGCGAAGGATGGCGACAGATGAAACTGCACCGGTCTCAGCGCTTCGAGGGCTGCGGTGTGTTTGCCGTCAGGCCCGGGAATGAAGACGATTTCGGCGTCGTCGAAAAACCCGGGCGGCGCCCTCCCGGCCATCTCCGCTATCGCCAGCGCCCCTTCCGCATCCGCGATAAAAAGATGATGCTTGCCGGGCTGCGGAGACAAGGTTCCGTAAACAGGCCGGCTGATGATGCTTTTGGCTGCCATTTAAGTCTTCGTGCCTTCGAGCGCTTCACCGTTTCATAGAAACGGCGGACCGCTCTATCTCTTTGCTTTGACGCAATTCCGGACGGAAAACCGTTTCACACTTTTCCTGGAATTGCTCGAACCCCTCGCCGTCGACTATGCCTCAACCTTTCGCCGTGCGCTTGGTCTTCTTGGGATCGTCGAATGGCAATGGCTGGGCGATGGCCTTGATGGCGCCGCTCCTGTTGCGGATTTCGAGCTTGGTGTCCTTGACCGCGCAGTCGACGTCGAGGCGGGCGATGCCCATCGATTTCTCGACCAGCGGCGAATACATGGCGCAGGTCACCACGCCCACCTTCTTGCCGTCACGATAGACCGGCGCACCCTCATCGGCCGGCTCCTTGCCGTCGAGCAGAAGGCCGTAGATCTTGAAGCGCTCCTTACCCTTGAGGCGATAATGCTCTTCGGCGCCGCGAAAGCCGGTCTTTCCGGGGCTGACGGTGAAGTCGAGGCCGAGTTCCCACAGCGTGTCGCCGGGTCCTTCATTGTCGAACGGGTATTTCTGCGAATTGTCGTAGGGGTAGAACAGCAAGTAGCTTTCCACCCGCAGCATGTCGAGGGTGGTGAAGCGGCACGGAATGATGCCGGCGCTCTTGCCCTCGTCGAGGATCCTGTCCCAGATCGTGCCGGCATCCTGGCCGCGGCAGAAGATCTCGTAGCCGCGCTCGCCGGTATAGCCGGTGCGCGAGATCATGACGGGCAAGCCGAACAGTTGCGTCTGCATATGATGGAAATAGTTGAGGTCGCGAATCCCCGGCACATGCGTGGCCAGATAGTCGACGGCGGTTGGCCCCTGCAGCGACAGATCGTGCAGATTGTCGTCGAAGCGCAGCGACACGTCGCGGCCCATAGCCGCCCGCTGCAATTCTTCATGGCCGGTGCCCGAACCATGCACGACCATCCAGGCATTGGGGCCGGTGCGGTAGAGGATGCAATCGTCGGTGAATTTTCCCGCCTCGTTCAGCATGCAGGCATAGGCCGACTTACCGGGGTAGATCTTTTCGACGTCGCGCGTCGTCGCCAGGTCGATCAGGTGTGAAGCATGCGGCCCGGTGATGTGCACCTTCTTGAGGCCGGAGACATCCATCAGGCCAGCCTTGGTGCGGATGGCGATGTACTCCTCGTCGGCATCCTTGTCGTAGGTCCAGGCGGTTCCCATGCCGCTCCAGTCTTCGAGCTTCGAACCGAGCGCTCGGTGGCGATCCGCCAGGGTCGAAAATCTCCAGGATGCCGTCATCCGCTCGTCCTCCGTTTCGATAATGCTCTGCTGTTCCCTGCCCCCTGCGCAGTGGCGGGAGCTTTGACCGAATATTGATCGCAAACGCCAGGACGCCGCAATACCCATAAGCAATTAATTTCATTGTCAGGCAAAATCCACCGCGCAAAGCAAACAGTTAACCTCACGTAAATCGCGCTTGACAATTGCGGGATTCGGACTGAATTTATGAAAAAAATTTCACTCTCTTGAAAGAGGGCAGCGGCCGGCCAATTCGGGGCCTGGCGTTGGAAAAAGGGGAAAACCGATGTCAGACATGCAACAGCGCATCGAAGCGCTGTACCGCTCCGACGTGCGCGGATCCGCGCTCCTGATCGTCTGCCTGTGGGCGACGATCCTCTTCGTCCTGCTCATGACATGGCCCTACATCCCGCACAGCGGCATCAAGGCCGTGGTCGCGATCGCCGCCGCCGCCGTGCTGATCTTCAACACGGCCGCCATCCTGGCGATGGTCAAGCACTACAAGGAAGACAAGGAATTCATCTACGGGCTCGACATCAAGAACGCCGACGCATTCCGCAACCGCAAGTCCTGAGGGGTAGAAGAAATGTCCCGCTACACGCCGCCGGAGCAGAGCAAGGCCGGGCAGGTTTTCGACATCGCTGTCGTCGTCGTCGCCATTTTCGTGGCGCTGTGGCTGCCGCTGAAACTGGGCCTCGCCGGTGCGGCGAAATCCATCGACGCGCTCGACGCCAAGACGTGGGAAGCGCTCGGCCAGAACCCGACCATGGCCTCGATCTGGGAAAAGCTCGGCTACACGCCCGAGACCGCGCACGACATCATCCAGAACCGCTTCCATTATGTCATCGACTGGCCGACGCTGATCATAATGGCTGCGGTGCTGATAGGCTATTTCGTCTTCCTGTTTCGCGCATCCGACCGCGAATATCGCGACGTCATCAACGAAAAATTCGACGACAAGTAAGAGTTCTGAGGACGATTTAATTCGGGGACACGATCATGTGGGTGGCACTCTCTTACGCATGCTGGGGCATCTCGATCGTGCTCGCTTTGTGGATGCTCTACGACTGGTTCAAGGTCGACACGACCTTCTCCGAAGAGGTGCTGACCTCGTCGCGCGAAGGCGAACTGGAAGCCACTTCCGAAAAACACCGGATCTGAGTGAGGATTGAACAATGACGATCGCACTTGAACCGGCTGCCCCGGCTGTCCAAGGGGACAGAGTTTCACTCCTGCGCGTGCTCGGACCGGCCCATGTCTGGGCGCTCGGCGTCGGCATCGTCCTGGTCGGCGAATTCACCGGCTGGAATTTCTCGGCGGACAAGGGTGGCGCGCTGGCCGCGCTGATCGTCTGCTGGGTCGTCGGATTGCTCTACACCTCGGTCGCGATGATCGATTCCGAGGTGACATCGACCGTGGCCGCCGCCGGCGGCCAGTATGCGCAGGCAAAGCACATCGTCGGACCGCTGATGGCGTTCAACGTCGCGCTGTTCCTGGTCTTTGCCTACACGATGCTCGAAGTGTCCGACGCCATCCTGCTCGGCGACACCATCGTCGCCAAGGCCGGCGTCGAAGGGCTCACCCACAATTCCTTCATCGCCGCGACCATCGTCGTGCTGGCGTGGCTGAACTATCGCGGCGTGCTGATGACGCTCAACGTCAACTTCGTCATCACCGCGATCGCCTATATCTCGATCGTCATCCTGTTCTTCTCGGTCAGCCCGTGGACGCAAGGCGCGGTGCTGAAGCTGAACGAACTGGTCACCCCAGGCAATGCGCTTCCCTATGGCTGGATCGGCGTCATCGCCGCGTTCCAGTTCGGCATATGGTACTATCTCGGCATCGAAGGCACCACACAGGCCGCCGAGGAAGTGCGCTCCCCGGCCCGCTCGCTGCCTTACGGCACCATGGCCGGCATGATCACGCTTTTGATCGCAGCCGCCATGACCTGGTATGTCTGCGCCTCGCTGATGCCGTGGGAATATCTCGGCATCACCTACTATCCACTGTGGGACGCCGGCAAGCTGACCGGCAGCCCGCTGCTCGAGAACCTGTTGTTCGTCGCCACGCTGCTGGCGGCACTGGCGTCGGCCAATGGCTGCATCAACGATGCGGCGCGCGCCTGGTTCTCGCTCGGCCGTGACCGCTATCTGCCGACATGGTTCTCGGCCGTGCATCCGAAATATCGCACGCCCTATCGCTCGATCCTGTTCCTGCTGCCGATCGCGCTGGCCTTCGCCTTCATCGCCGACCTCAACCAGGCGATCACCTTTTCGATCCTGTCGGGGGTGCTGCAATACACGTTCATGAGCATCAACATCATCATGTTCCGCAAGAAGTGGCCGCTGGGCTCGATCCGCCGAGGCTACACCCACCCCTTCCATCCGATCCCGGCAATGGTGCTGTTCTGCCTGTGCGTGGTGACCTTCTTCGCAATCTTCCTCGGCTTCGGCTCGCAGTTGATCGCCATGGTCGCCTTCTACTTCCTGATCTCGCTGTGGTTCCACTTCTACCGTTACAAATTCGTGCGGCGCGGCGACCAGTTCACCATGCCGTGGCCAAAGCCGCAGGGTTATTGATGGGAGTAGGCCCGTCCGGATCCCGGGCGGGCCTGGCATGAGAAAATGTCCGATCTGACATCAGCACTGCTGGCCGGGGCCATTGTCCTGGTTGTCGTTCTCCACCTTGCCTGGCAAGCGCGTGCCAGCCGCAGCAGGGCATCGATGGCGCTCGCCGTCGAGCAGGACCGCATCCGCACAATCATCGCCGATGCTGCCAATGTTTCGGATGGCACCGCCGGCGTCATCACCTGGGAAGGATCCTGGAACAGCAAACGTGTCCAGGTGCGCACCATCGTCGATACGCTGGCGACGCGCAAACTGCCGGCGCGCTGGCTCAGTGTTTCGATCACCGAAGAGGTCGCGGTACCAGCCACCTTCGACATGATGATGCGGCCGGGCTCGCCGACGACCTTCTCCAATTTCGATCATCTCGAGCATACGCTGCCCAAGGCTCCGGGATTTCCCGCCGAGTCGGTGCTGCGCACCGACCGCAGGGCGGCGCGCTTTCCGCAAGGCCTGATCGCCAGCCATATCGAGATCTTTTCCGAAGGGCGCGCCAAGGAACTGCTGATCACGCCCAAGGGTATACGCATCGTCTGGCTTCTGGCCGAAGCCGAGCGGGCGCGCTATGGCGTTTTCCGGCAGGCCGAATTCGGCGACGCCGCACTCGATCCCGCGCTGATCGAAAGGCTGCTGATGTCGGTGTCGGCGCTTCGCGACGCGATCAACAAAAGCGAACGGCAGGCCGCATGACCAGTTCCGCCACTGCACCCACCAATCCCTATCTGGTTCTCGGCGCCGCAATCGTGCTGCCGGGAAGCGGGCACGTCATTCTGGGCGTGCCGGTGCGCGGCCTTCAATTCCTTTTCTTCATGGTGATCCTGGCATGGGTGACGGCCAAGATCGCGCCGCCCGATGCCAGCTTCGTCGGCCGTCACGCCGGCGGCTTCCTGATCTATGCTTTGTCGATCCTGGACGCCTACAAGCTCGCCCGCATCCGCACCGCCAAATGGGTTCACAACGCCCGGCAAGGCAACGATAGTGGGCAGAGCGGCATTGAGACGCATAGGTAACGCATAGGTAATTAGAGGAATATTTTTTTCATACGATTGAATTTGCGGACCTCATTCGATACATCATTTCAGAGTTGCAAACGATCTCTTAGCTACAAAACGTCGGGAGGCTGACATGTGTGGAATTGTCGGACTGTTTTTGAAGGACAAGTCGCTGGAACCCCAGCTTGGCGCGATGCTGTCGCAGATGCTGATCTCGCTCAGCGATCGCGGTCCCGATAGCGCCGGCATCGCCATCTATGGCGCGCCGTCCAAGAATGAGGCCAAGATCACCATCCAGTCGGCCAAGCCCGACCGCGATTTCCGCGGCCTCGAGGCGGAGCTCGCTAAGGCCATCGGCACGCCGGTGACGATCGCGGTGAAATCCACCCATGCAGTCGTCAGGACCACGCCTGCCAAGATCGATGAAGCGCGCGAAACCATCCAGGCGCTGCGCCCCGACATCCGCATCATGGGCGCCGGCGACGTGGTCGAGATCTACAAGGAAGTCGGCCTGCCCGAGGCAGTCGTCGATCGCTTCGATGTCCGCAAGATGACCGGCACACATGGCATCGGCCATACCCGCATGGCGACGGAATCGGCGGTGACGACGATGGGCGCGCATCCGTTCTCGACCGGCGCCGACCAGTGCCTGGTGCACAATGGCTCGCTGTCGAACCACAACAATGTCCGCCGCGAACTGATCCGCGAAGGCATGACCTTCGAAACCGAGAACGACACCGAGGTTGCTGCCGCCTATCTCTCGTCACAGATGGCGCATGGCAAGAATCTCGGCGAGGCGCTGGAAGGCACGCTCTCCGACCTCGACGGCTTCTTCACCTTCGTCGTCGGCACCAAGAACGGCTTTGGCGTGGTGCGCGATCCGATTGCCTGCAAGCCAGCCGTGATGGCCGAAACCGACCAATATGTCGCCTTCGGCTCGGAATATCGCGCGCTGACCAAACTGCCCGGCATAGACAATGCGAGGGTCTGGGAACCCGAGCCCGCAACCGTCTATTTCTGGGAGCATTGAGTTCATGCCGGCAACCACGCTTTCTAAAACCGCGGCACACGACCCTCGGGTCTTCGATCTCGACCAGTTGTCGCTGCGCGAACTCAACCAGGCGCTGCACAATCTGGCTCCCGGCTCGAACGAAACGGCATGGGAAGTGCTGAACCCGAAAGGCAGCCATTCGGTGGCCGTTGGCGTCGACCAGCCTGTTGCCATCGATGTGCGCGGCAGCGTCGGCTATTACTGCGGCGGCATGAATTCCGGCAGCACCATTACCGTGCATGGTTCGGCAGGGCCTGGAGTCGGCGAGAACATGATGTCGGGCTCGATCACCATCAAAGGCGACGCCAGCCAGTATGCCGGCGCCACCGGCAAGGGCGGCCTGCTGGTCATCGAAGGCAACGCCTCGTCGCGCTGCGGCATTTCGATGAAGGGCATCGATATCGTCGTGCATGGAAATATCGGCCATATGTCGGCCTTCATGGCGCAGTCAGGCAATCTGGTGGTGTTGGGCGATGCCGGCGATGCGCTCGGCGATTCCATCTACGAGGCGCGGCTCTTCGTGCGCGGCAAGGTCGACAGCCTCGGCGCCGACTGCATCGCCAAGGAAATGCGGACCGAGCATCTGGAATTGCTGCAGGGCCTGCTCGACCGCGCCGGCGTCACCGGCGTCAAGCCGTCGGAGTTCAAGCGCTACGGCTCGGCGCGTACCCTCTATAATTTCAATATCGACAACGCCGACGCGTATTGAGGCAGCATGACCTACAGGAACCCGCCGACGACGCCGCGCAAATCCGCGACCTTCGACGACTACACGCTTTCCGAAATCCGCCGTGCCGCGGCGACCGGCATCTATGACATCCGTGGCGCCGGCGCCAAGCGCAAGCTGCCGCATTTCGACGACCTACTGTTCCTCGGCGCCTCGATCTCGCGTTACCCGCTCGAAGGCTATCGCGAGCGCTGCGACACATCGGTCGTGCTCGGCTCTCGCCATGCCAAGAAGCCGATCGAGTTGAAGATTCCGATCACCATTGCCGGCATGAGCTTCGGCTCGCTGTCGGGTCCGGCCAAGGAAGCGCTCGGACGCGGCGCTACCCTGTCGGGCACCTCGACCACGACGGGCGACGGCGGCATGACCGAGGAGGAGCGCGGCCATTCCAAGCAACTGGTCTATCAATATCTGCCGTCGCGCTACGGCATGAACCTGCGCGATCTGCGCCGCGCCGATGCGATCGAGGTCGTCGTCGGCCAGGGCGCCAAGCCGGGTGGCGGCGGCATGCTGCTTGGCCAGAAGATTTCGGATCGTGTCGCCGAAATGCGCACGCTGCCGAAAGGCATCGACCAGCGCTCGGCCTCACGCCACCCCGACTGGACCGGACCCGACGATCTCGAGATCAAGATCCTCGAATTGCGCGAAATCACCGACTGGGAAAAACCGATCTACGTCAAGGTCGGCGGCGCGCGCCCCTATTATGACACGGCGCTTGCCGTGAAGGCCGGCGCCGATGTCGTTGTCGTCGACGGCATGCAGGGCGGCACCGCCGCCACCCAGGAAGTGTTCATCGAAAATGTCGGCCAGCCGACGCTTGCCTGCATCAGGCCGGCCGTGCAGGCGCTGCAGGACCTCGGCATGCACCGCAAGGTGCAGTTGATCGTCTCCGGCGGCATTCGCAACGGCGCCGATGTCGCCAAGGCGCTGGCGCTCGGCGTCGACGCGGTCTCGATCGGCACGGCGGCCCTTGTCGCGCTCGGCGACAACGATCCGCGCTGGGAGGCGGAGTACAACGAGCTTGGCACCACGGCCGGCGCTTATGACGATTGGCACGAGGGTCGCGACCCCGCCGGCATCACCACGCAGGATCCGGAACTGATGAAGCGGGTCGATCCGGTGGCTGCCGGGCGCCGGCTGGCGAACTACCTCAAGGTGATGACCCTTGAGGCTCAAACGATCGCCCGCGCGTGCGGCAAGAACAGCCTGCACAATCTCGAACCCGAGGACCTGGTCGCGCTGACGATCGAGGCAGCCGCCATGGCCGGCGTGCCGCTGGCCGGCACCAACTGGATACCGGGGAAGAACGGCTTCTGATCAACGAAGGGCCGATTCCCGCATACTCGGGAACAACAATCGATAAAATGGGGAACTACCGTGGCAACTGATCTTGCTGAATTCGCAAGGGCGAAAAACGTCAAATATTTCATGATTTCCTACACTGACCTGTTCAGTGGCCAGCGTGCCAAGCTGGTGCCGGCGCAGGCGATATCAGACATGCAGAAGGACGGCGCCGGCTTTGCCGGTTTCGCCACATGGCTGGACCTGACGCCGGCGCATCCCGACATGCTTGCGGTGCCGGATCCGGATTCGGTGATCCAGCTGCCGTGGAAGCCTGAGGTCGCCTGGGTCGCGGCCAACTGCATCATGGACGACAAGGAGGTCGACCAGGCGCCGCGCAACACACTGAAGCGGCTGATCGCGGAAGCCGCCAGCGACGGCATGCATGTCAAGACCGGCGTCGAGGCCGAGTTCTTCCTGATCTCGCCTGACGGCAAGACGATCTCCGACGAATACGACACGGCCTCAAAACCCTGCTACGACCAGCAAGCGGTGATGCGCCGCTACGACGTCATCGCCGAGATCTGCGACCACATGCTGGCGCTCGGCTGGGGCGCCTATCAGAACGACCATGAGGACGCCAACGGCCAGTTCGAGATGAACTGGGCCTTCGACGACGCGCTGGCCACCGCCGACAAGCACTCGTTCTTCAAATTCATGGTCAAGTCGATCGCGGAAAAGCATGGCCTGCGCGCGACCTTCATGCCGAAGCCCTTCCAGGGCCTGACCGGCAATGGCTGCCATGCGCATATCTCGGTCTGGGACAAGGCCGGCAAGACCAACGTCTTCGCCGACAATTCGATGGAGCTCGGCCTGTCGGCCAAGGGCAGGAATTTCCTCGGCGGCATCATGAAACATGCCTCCGCACTGGCCGCGATCACCAACCCGACGGTGAATTCCTACAAGCGCATCAACGCGCCGCGCACCATTTCGGGCGCGACCTGGGCACCGAACACGGTGACCTGGACCGGCAACAACCGCACCCACATGGTGCGGGTGCCCGGCCCCGGCCGCTTCGAGCTGCGGCTGCCGGATGGCGCCGCCAATCCCTATCTCCTGCAAGCGGTCATCATCGCCGCCGGCCTCGACGGCATTCGCTCGAAGGCCGATCCTGGCAAGCGCTACGACATCGACATGTACCAGCATGGCCATACGGTAAAGGGCGCGCCAAAACTGCCGCTCAACCTGCTCGACGCCTTGCGCGAGTTCGACAAGGACAAATCGCTCAAGGCGGCGCTGGGTGAGGAATTCTCGTCGGCCTACCTAAAGCTGAAGCACCAGGAATGGAATTCCTATGCTTCGCACTTCACGCAATGGGAGCGCGACCACACGCTGGATATTTGACCACCAGCGCGACGCGAGCGACCTCGGAATGAACTGATGAAATATTCGATCTTCTCGCTCGCTCGTGCCGCCCTGTCCGGCCACAAGAACTGGCAGCGCACCTGGCGCGACGCCACGCCGAAGGATCGCTACGACGTGGTGATCATCGGCGGCGGCGGGCACGGGCTGGCCACCGCCTGGTTCCTCGCCAGCGAGTACGGCATCAAGAATGTCGCCGTGCTCGAAAAAGGCTGGATCGGCTCCGGCAATGCCGGCCGCAACACCACCATCATCCGCTCCAATTACGGTCTGCCCGGCAACACCGGCTTCTACGAATTGTCGATGAAGCTGTGGGAGCGGATGGAGCAGGACCTCAACTACAATGCGATGGTCAGCCAGCGCGGCGTCATCAACCTCTACCATTCCGATGCGCAGCGCGACGCCTATGCGCGGCGCGGCAACACTATGCGCATCAACGGCATCGACGCCGAACTGCTCGACCTCGCTGCCGTCAGGAAGATGATCCCGTTCCTGAACTTCGACAATGCGCGCTTTCCCGTACAAGGCGGGCTCTTGCAGCGGCGCGGCGGCACGGCCCGGCACGATGCGGTGGTCTGGGGCTATGCGCATGCGGCGAGCGAACTCGGCGTCGACATCATCCAAAATTGCGAAGTCACCGGTTTTGTCAGGGACGCCAATGGCAAGGTGACCGGCGTCGAGACGTCGCGCGGCAAGATCGGCGCCGGAAAGGTTGGCATGGCGGTCGCCGGCTCCTCGTCGCGCGTCGCGGCAATGGCCGGCCTGCGCCTGCCGATCGAGAGCCATGTGCTGCAGGCCTTCGTCTCCGAGGCGATCAAGCCGCTCATCCCGGGCGTCATGACCTTCGGCGCCGGCCATTTCTACGTCAGCCAGTCCGACAAGGGCGGCCTCGTCTTCGGCGGCGATATAGACGGCTACAATTCCTACGCCCAGCGCGGCAACATGCCTGTGATGGAAGACGTCTGCGAGGGCGGCATGGCGCTGATGCCGATGATCGGCCGCGTGCGCCTGCTGCGCCAGTGGGGCGGCATCATGGACATGTCGATGGACGGTTCACCGATCATCGACAAGACGCCCGTCGACGGGCTCTATCTCAACGCGGGCTGGTGCTATGGCGGCTTCAAGGCGACGCCAGGGTCCGGTTTTGTCTTTGCGCACCTCCTGGCTCGCGACGAGTCGCATGAAGAAGCGGCACGGTTCCGCCTAGACCGCTTCCGAACTGGCGCCATGATCGACGAAAAGGGCCAGGGCGCCCAACCGAACCTGCATTGAAGGCGGTTTAGAAGAAATGCGCATTGCCTGTCCTTTCTGCGGTGAACGCGAACTCGGCGAGTTCACCTATCTCGGCGACGCCAAGCCGGTGCGGCCCGAGGCCAACGCCTCGGAAGACGAGGTCTTCGACTATGTCTATCTGCGCGACAATGTCGCCGGCGCGACCAGCGAATACTGGTACCATGGCGGTGGTTGCCGGGCTTGGCTGAAGGTCACCCGCAACACGCTGACGCACGAGATTTCCCCCATCGAACCGGCGGCTGGTGCCGGCGCTGCGAAGGTTGGTGCGTGATGGCCGGCGCGCAGACACACCGGCTCGGCAATGGCGGGCTTGTCGACCGCTCGGCACCGCTGAACTTCCGTTTCGACGGCAAGGCTTTCTCCGGCTTCCAGGGCGACACGCTCGCCTCCGCGCTGATCGCCAACGGCGTCAAGCTGGTCGGCCGCTCGTTCAAATACCACCGCCCGCGCGGTATTCTCACCGCCGGTTCAGAAGAACCCAACGCGCTGGTCGAGCTGCGCACCGGCGCACGGCGCGAGCCGAACACCAAGGCGACGACGGCCGAACTCTATGACGGGCTCGAGGCCGCCAGCCAGAACCGCTGGCCGTCGCTGCGCCATGACGTGATGTCGGTCAACCAGCTGTTCGCGCCGATCTTCGTCGCCGGCTTCTACTACAAGACATTCATGTGGCCGGCGAAGTTCTGGGAAGCGATCTACGAACCGGCGATCCGCCGCGCCGCAGGCCTTGGCCGTGCCGCCGGCCTTGCCGATCCC
Organism: Mesorhizobium sp. BR1-1-3; assembly: GCF_020165455.1. Lineage (NCBI taxonomy): Bacteria > Pseudomonadati > Pseudomonadota > Alphaproteobacteria > Hyphomicrobiales > Phyllobacteriaceae > Mesorhizobium > Mesorhizobium sp. BR1-1-3. The sequence goes on along the minus strand of NZ_JAIUIC010000004.1, from coordinate 101,326 downwards.
GACCACTACGACAAGGCATGGGCGCATTGCGACGTGCTGATCGCCGGCTCCGGCCCGGCTGGTCTGGCCGCGGCGTTGGCAGCCGGCCGCGCAGGCGCCCGCGTCATCCTGTGCGAAGAGGATTTTGTCCTCGGCGGCCGTCTGCTGTCGGATGGCGGAATGATCGACGGCGAACCTGCGGCCGAGTGGATTTCGCGGACGCTGGCTGAACTGGCTGATATGCCCGACGTCCGCATCATGACCCGCACGACGCTGTTCGGGGTCTACGATGGCGGCACCTATGGCGCCATTGAGCGGGTCAATGACCATTTGCCCTCGCCGCCCGAGCACCAGGTGCGCCAGCGGCTGTGGCGGATCGTGGCCAAGCGCTGCGTCGTCGCCGCCGGCGCCATCGAACGGCCGATCGTCTTTGCCGGCAATGATACGCCCGGCGTGATGATGGCGTCCGCGATGCGGACCTATGTCGCGCGCTACGCCGCGGCGCCGGCCAAACGCGTCGCACTGTTCACCAACAATGAGGATGGATGGCGCACGGTCGAGACCGCACTTGGTGCCGGACTGCAGATCGCAGCGGTCATCGATGCGCGGCCCGAAATTTCGCCGGCGCATCGTTCGCTGGCCTCCAAGGGCGGCTTCCCCGTGCTGCACGGAGCCGTCAGCAGCGTCGATGGCGGTAAGGACGGCGTCAGGAAAGTCGCGGTAGCGCTGACTGGCGGCGCGCGCGCGGAAGTCGAAGCCGACGGGCTTGCCGTCTCCGGCGGCTGGAATCCGGCGGTCGGGCTGACCTCCTACCATCGCGGACGGCCGAAATGGCGCGACGATATTGCTGCTTTCGTACCGGACGGCGCGCCGCCCGGTATGGTCGCAGCGGGCGCCGCCAATGGCGACTTTGGCCTCGGCGCCTGCCTGAGCCAGGGATTTGCCGCTGGCGCGGCAGCGGCGCGTGACACGGGGCACAATGGTACGGCGGGCGCCGCGCCTGCCGCCGATGACGAGGCTTTTTCGCTGACGCCGCTCTGGCATGTCGCGGGCAAGGGAAAAGCCTTTGTCGATTACCAGCACGATGTCACCGCTTCCGACATCGAACTGGCGCAGCGCGAAGGTTTTGAATCGGTCGAGCACCTGAAGCGCTACACGACGCTCGGCATGGCGACCGACCAGGGCAAGACCTCGAATGTCGCCGGCCTCGCCATCATGGCTGCGGTCAGCGGCCGTTCGATCCCCGAGACCGGGACAACGATCTACCGGCCGCCTTACGTGCCCGTCGCCATCGGCGCCTTCGCCGGCCATCACCGCGACGAGACTTTCCATGCGACGCGGCTGACGCCGTCGCATCACTGGGCCGTGGAACAAGGTGCTGTCTTCGTCGACACCGGCCTGTGGAAGCGGGCGCAGTGGTACCCCCGCGCGGGCGAGAAGGACTGGCTGGAATCGGTGACGCGCGAGGTCAAGGCGGTGCGCTCAGGCGTCGGATTCTGCGATGTCTCGACGCTCGGCAAGATCGACGTGCACGGTCCGGATGCCGGCGCCTTCCTCGACCGCGTCTACATCAACACCTTCTCCAGTCTTGCAGTGGGCAAGGCGCGCTACGGTCTGATGCTGCGCGAGGACGGCATCGTCTATGACGACGGCACCACGTCGCGGCTGGCCGAAGACCACTATTTTCTCACCACCACCACGGCCAAGGCCGGTCTGGTGATGCAGCATCTCGAATTCTGCCGCCAGGTGCTGTTCCCGGAGCTCGACGTGCAGCTCACTTCCGTCTCCGACCAGTGGGCGCAGTTCTCGATCGCCGGACCGAGCGCGCGGGAGTTGCTGAAACAGATCGTTGATGAGTCCGAGGACCTTTCCAACGAAGGCTTTCCGTTCATGGGCGCGCGCGAAGTGACATTGCGCGGCGGCCTGAAGGCGCGGCTGTTCCGCATCTCGTTCTCCGGCGAAATGGCCTTCGAGATCTCGGTACCGGCACGCTTCGGCGATGCGATGGCGCGCAATCTGATGCTGGCCGGCGCGCCATTCGGCGTGACGCCTTACGGCACCGAGGCGCTCGGCGTCATGCGCGTGGAAAAGGGCCACATCGCCGGACCGGAACTGAGCGGCACGACGACAGCGGCCGATCTTGGTCTGGGCAAGATGATGTCGACCAAGAAAGACTATATCGGCCGCGTCATGGCCGGACGCGAGGCGCTGGTAGCCCCGGATCGCCAGGTCGTCGTCGGCATCAAGCCGACGGACGAGACACGCCGGTTGCGCTCCGGCGCACACATCATCCCGAAGGGGCAGACGCCCGGCCCGGGCAACGACCAGGGCTATGTCACCTCGGTCTGCTTCTCGCCGACGTTGGATCAGTGGATCGGGCTCGCGCTTGTCGAACGCGGCCGCGAACGCATCGGCGAGATCGTGCACGCGCATGATCCATTGCGCGGCGAAGACTATGACGTCGAACTCTGCAATCCCGTCTTCTACGACCCGGATGGAGGGCGCCAGCGTGGTTGAGTTTTCCTGGGTTTCTCGCAGCCCACTCGAGCATGCGCTTGTCGCCGGTACAGATGGCGCACGCGGTATCGAGGCCGGCGTCTCGCTGACCGAGATCCGCAATTTTGATCTGATCCAGGTGATGGCGCGGCGCGGCCAGGCGGCCGAGCTGGGACAAGCCGCCAAGGCTCGGTTTGGTGTTGCTGTCCCTGATGCGCCCAAGGCGGTGCGGACTTCGGACGCAACGCTGATCTGGTCGGGACCGGACCAGTTCTTCGTGCTGTCGAAGGGCGGCAAGCACACGATGCAGACGCTGGAGCCCGCATTGTCCGGCTCGCTGTCGGACCAGTCGCATGCACGGGTTCTGGTCAGCATCTCCGGCGCCAAGGCGCGGACAATGCTGGCGAAACTGTCGTCGATCGATTTGCATCCCGATGCGTTTCCGGTTGGCGCCGCCGCCGCGACGTCGATGGATCACACCAGCGTCACGCTCTGGCGCGACAGTGATCGGACGGATGGGCAGGCGGTGTTCAACGTTCTGATGTTTGCGACGTTTGCCGAGAGCCTTTGGCATACGATGCTGGATTCGGGCGTGGAGTACGGCGTCGACATCAACCATACAGAGAGACCGGCTTAGCCTTGGCTCGTCTTCCCTTCTCCCACACAAGGGGAGAAGGGAAAGCGCGCGCCACCTCCGCCTTGCCAAACCCAACCGCACTGCTATTCTTGCTGCTAAAATAATTTCACGCACAGGCAAACTTGTTTCTCGAATCGCAAGGCTGAGATGAGCCAGTCGCCCTACCCCGCAATTGCTGCCGGACCGCCCAAGCCTAGCCTCATCCTGAGGCCCGGCCAGATCGCGCTGCCGCCGGGCATGGAGCGTTATACGATCCAGGGCAACGGCGCGGTGCTGATCGACATCGAGGCCGGCGACGCGATCACCGTGCGCAATGTCGAAGGCGGCCAGGCCTGCGAACTTCTGGCCTGGGACAGGACCGGCGCGACCGATCCCGGCATTTTTGGTGAAGCATCGAACAGCAACGCTGCCGGCATCAAAGCGCTGCTCATAGAGGGCGACGACAGTCTCGCATCCCTGCGGAGCGGGCTCGCCCGCCGGCAGGTGCAGCTTGACCACGCCAAGGCCGTGCGGGTGTTCGGCGTCACGACACCGGCCGGCACCGAGCAGGCTTTCACCGTCGCACGCGATGGTGCGGTGCTGATTGCCGCCCCCGGCGGGCCGATGCTGGTCGATGGTTATGACACGGCGACACCGCTGACCGTCTTCGTTCGCCGCGCCACGATCCGCCCGGCGGCGAAATCGGTATTGGCTGATCCGCTTGCCGACCCGGTGCTCGATTTGCGCGTCCATTCGGCGACCGCGGAGGCCTATTTCGTTAGGGCTGGCGACTATCTGCAGATCATCGATGTCGACGGGCGCCAATGCACCGATTTCCAGTGCTTTTCGGCGCGCAAGCTGGACAGGGGACTGGATCATCCGCTCGACGTGACGACGACGCGCACGCTCATGGGTGCGAGCTACCCGATGCCCGGCCTGCATTCCAAATACTATGACCAGGACATGGAGCCGCTGGTCGAGGTGGTGCAGGACACATGCGGCCGGCACGACGCCTTCGCGCTCGCCTGCGCCGCCAAATATTACGACGACATCGGCTATCCCGGACACACCAACTGTTCGGAGAATTTCAACGGCGCTCTGGCCGGCAACGGCGTCAATCCCCGCGCGGGCTGGATGGCGATCAACTTCTTCTTCAACACGGCGATCGACGCGCATGGCGTCATGGTGTCCGACGAGCCGTGGTCGCGGGCGGGCGACTATGTGCTGCTCAGGGCGCTCACCGACATCGTTTGCGTTTCCTCCGCCTGCCCCGACGACACGACGCCGGCCAATGGCTGGAACCCGACCGACATCCATGTGCGGACCTATTCCGGCCAGCACAAATTCTCGCGAGCGATCGCCAGACGCATGACGCCCGATTCGGAACCGAAAATGACCCGCGAGACCGCTTTTCATTCGAGCTTTGCCAAGCACACCCGCAACTTTCAGGAGTACAAGGGCTATTGGCTCGCCAATTCCTTCGCCAAGGACGGGCCGATCGCCGAATACTGGGCCTGCCGCCAAGACGCGGTGATCATGGACCTGTCGCCGCTGCGCAAGTTCGAGGTCACCGGCCCGGATTCCGAAGCGCTGCTGCAATACACGCTGACCCGCGACGTCAAGAAGCTCGGCGTTGGCCAGGTGGTCTATTCGGCCATGTGCTACGAGCATGGCGGCATGATTGATGACGGCACCCTGCTGCGGCTGGGCAAGGACAATTTCCGCTGGGTCGGCGGCGACGATCTGTCTGGCGAGTGGCTGCGCGACACGGCGACGAAACTCGGCCTCAATGTCCTTGTGCGTTCCTCCACCGACCAGATGCACAATGTCGCCGTGCAGGGACCGAAGAGCCGCGACATCCTCAGGGAGGTGATCTGGACCTCGCCGCTGCAGCCGTCGATCGACGAACTCGAATGGTTCCGCTTCGCCGTCGCCCGCATTGGTGGCGGCAACGGCATTCCGGTCGTCGTCTCGCGCACCGGCTATACCGGCGAGCTCGGCTACGAGATCTGGTGCCATCCGCGCGACGCCGAAAAAGTCTTCGACGCCATCTGGGAAGCCGGCCAGCCGCACGGGCTGAAGCCGATGGGACTGCAGGCGCTGGACATGGTGCGCATCGAGGCCGGGTTGATCTTCGCCGGATACGAATTTTCCGACCAGACCGATCCGTTCGAGGCCGGCATCGGCTTCACCGTGCCGCTGAAGAGCAAGACCGACGATTTCGTCGGCCGCGAGGCGCTGATCCGCCGCAAGGAGCACCCGCAGACGAAGCTGGTCGGTCTCGACATCGACGCCAATGTCGACGTCGGCCATGGCGATTGCGTGCATGTCGGCCGTGCCCAGATCGGCGTGGTCACGTCAGGCATGCGCTCGCCGGTGCTGAACAAGACCATCGCGCTGGCCAGGCTCGATGTCACCCATTCGGCTGTCGGTACCGAGGTCGAGATCGGCAAGCTCGACGGCCATGCCAAGCGGCTGCCGGCGCGAGTCGTCGCCTTCGCCCACTACGATCCGCAAAAGACCAAACCGCGTTCCTGACGGCCCTTCCCTCCCAAGACAGTGAGGCCGTGCTGCAGTTCGTGATAGGAATTTTTTCTTGACCTGCGGAGGGCAGCTATGCTACATATTCGTCCATGGTGCTGATTTGCGCCGCGACCCGCCTCCGGCGGGTTTTTCGCTTTCCTGACCCTTGGTCCTTTTCCGAACAATCCCACCGCGGCAGTGTGAAGCCGACATGTTTCGCAAGCGTGATGTGCACGGCGCGACAAATCGCTTGACCTGAAAGCGCGCCGGATCAATCTTCACTGTTAAGAAAAAAATGCGACTGAGTGGAAACACCGACAGCCGCCCAAAGCATGCGTCGATGATGAAGCCTCGCGAAGTCGCGGCCGTCACGAACGGGGAACATCAAAATGGGGAACAAAGACATATGAGCACGATAACGACTGTCCTGGAGCCGCTTGCCGAAGGCAAGTTGCACCGAAATATTGACTGGCGCGGCGCCTTCTGGGTGGCGAGCGGCGTGCCGGCCCTGGTCCTGTTCTCGATCGGCGGCATTGCCGGCACGACCGGCACGCTGGCCTTCGCGATCTGGATCTTCTCCATGATCATGGGCTTCCTGCAATCCTTCACCTATGCCGAAATCGCCGGCCTGTTTCCGAACAAGTCGGGCGGCGCGTCGATCTACGGCGCCACCGCCTGGCTGCGCTATTCCAAGTTCATCGCGCCGCTGTCTGTCTGGTGCAACTGGTTCGCCTGGTCGCCGGTGCTGTCGCTCGGCTGCTCGATCGCCGCCGCCTACATCCTCAACGCGCTGGCGCCAGTGCCGCTGTTCACAGAAACCTCACCCGATGTCATCGCCTATATAGCCGCGCATGCCGGGACGAGTGCCGCCGACGCCATCACAGCGGTGACCGCGGCGGCGACGCCGGCAATCCGCAACTGGACGCTTTACAGCCACACGCTGGGACCGGTCTCGTTCACCTTCAACGCGACCTTCTTTATCGGCGCAGTGCTGATGCTGATCATCTTTGCGATCCAGCATCGCGGCATTCTCGGCACCGCCAATGTGCAGAAATATATCGGCCTCTTGGTCATCGTCCCGATGCTGATCGTCGGCGTGGTGCCGATCGTCACCGGCCAGATCAACTGGGCGAATTTTTCGCCGCTGGTGCCGCTGGCCGCAGCCTACGCGCCCGAGCCCGGTGCCTGGAACATCGCCGGCTGGACGCTGGTGCTTGGTGGTATGTTCATCGCCGCCTGGTCGACCTACGGCTTCGAGACCGCCGTCTGCTACACATCCGAGTTCAAGAACCCCGGCACCGACACGTTCAAGGCGATTTTCTATTCCGGCCTTCTGTGCATGCTGCTGTTCATCCTGGTGCCGTTCACCTTCCAAGGCGTGCTTGGCCTCAACGGTATGCTGGCGACGCCGATCGTCGACGGCTCCGGGGTCGCCGACGCGCTGGCCGGCATGGTCGGCGGCGGCGCGCTAGTCCACAGCCTGTTGGTGATGCTGATGATCCTGGCGCTGGTGCTGTGCATCATGACGGCCATGGCCGGCTCTTCGCGTACGCTCTACCAGGGCTCGGTCGACGGCTGGCTGCCGCGCTATCTCAGCCATGTCAACGAACATGGTGCGCCGACACGGGCAATGTGGACCGATCTCGTCTTCAACCTGATCGTGCTGGCCATCGCCTCGGCCGACGCGACGAGCTTCTTCTTCATCCTCGCCGTGTCGAATTGCGGTTACATCATCTTCAACTTCCTCAACCTCAACGCCGGCTGGATCCACCGCATCGACAACGGCCATATCGCACGGCCCTGGAAGGCGCCGAGCTGGCTGCTCGGGATCGGGGCGATCTTCGCCTATGTCAACGCGATCTTCATGGGCGCCGGTGCCAAGGTATGGAACCCGATGGCGCTGTGGGCCGGCCTGATCACGGCAGCGCTGATCATCCCGGTGTTCTGCTTCCGACACTACATTCAGGACAAGGGCAAGTTCCCCGACCACATGCTGGCCGATCTCGGCATGACGGGGGCCGACCTCTCGGTCAAAAAGGCGGGCATGCTGCCCTATCTGACGCTGGTCGCCGGCGTGGTGGTGATGCTGCTCGCCAACTGGTTCTTCGTCATCTGACCTCATAAAAAGGAAAAGGATCGGGCGCGCTTCGGCGCGCCCGATCCTTTTCGACTGGCGTGATCGATCTATTCGGCGGCCAGCGCCAGTTGCGGCTTTTCGGCTTCCTGGCTCAGTTCCAGATCGTCCGTCGGTCCCTCCGCCCCGCGCTTCTTCGGCTCCCGGCCGAAGAACAGGGCGTAACCGGCCGGCAGGACCAGGATGGTCAGCACCGTGGCAACCAGGATGCCGCCCATCATGGCGTAGGCGAGCGGACCCCAGAAGACGCCGCGCGAGATCGGGATCAGCGCCAGCACCGCCGTCAGCGCCGTCAGCGTGATCGGCCGGAAACGGCGAACGGCCGAACCGATGATGGCCTCGTAGCGGTCCATGCCCGCGGCGATGTCCTGGTCGATCTGGTCGACCAGGATGATCGAGTTGCGCATGATGATGCCGAGCAGCGCGATGACGCCGAGAATGGCGACGAAGCCGAACGGCGCACCGCTGATCAGGAGTGCCGCGGCAGCACCGATAATGCCAAGCGGACCGGTCGCCAGCACCAGCATCGCCTTGCCGAAGTTCTGCAGCTGGATCATCAAAAGCACGACAATGACGGCCAGCATGATCGGTGCCTTGGCGGCGATCGAAGCCTGGCTTTCCGCCGAATCCTCCGCACCGCCCTGGATTTCGATCTTGTAACCGGGCGCCAGACCCGCACGCAGGTCCTTCATGTCGTTGTACATCTTGGTGACGACGTCGTTGGACTGCACGCCGTCGGGCAAGGTGGCGCGCACGCTGATGGTCGGCAGGCGGTCGCGGCGCCATTCGATGCCTTGCTCCAGCACCGGCACCACCTTGGCCACCTGCGACAGCGGCACGAAACCGCCGAAGTCGGTCGGGATATAGACCGAGTCGACCGAGGACAGCAGGCTGCGGCTGGCATTCGGCTCGCGGGCGACGATGGACACCGTCTCCTCGCCGTCGCGGAAGTCGTCGAGCGGCGCGCCGGACATCGTCGCCTGCAGCATCTGGCGGATGCGCTGCGAGGTGACGCCGAGTGCGCGGGCACGATCCTGGTCGATGACCAGCTTCATCGCCGGAACCGGCTCCAGCCAGTCATCATGCACGGCGCCAAGCAGCGGATCTTCACGGAACTTCGCCTTCACCTGGTCGGCGATGCGGCGCACCTCCTGGCGATCCGGCCCCATGACGCGCATCTGCACCGGCCAGCCGGTCGGCGGACCGAGGAACAGACGATCGACCTTGGCACGGATGGACGGGAAGTCTTGCGCCAGAACGGTGCGCAACTTGACGATCAGACGCTCGCGCGCCGGTTCGTCATTGGCCATGACGAGCAACTGGGCAAAGTTGGGGTTGCTCAGCTGCTGGTCGAGCGGCAGGAAGAAGCGCGGCGCGCCCTCGCCGATATAGGTGGCGATGAAACGCTTGTCCTTGTCGTCCATCATCTTGGTCTCGAGCGCCTTGGCCTGCGCCTCGACTTCCTTGATGCTGGTGCCTTCCGGCAGCCAAAGGTCGACGAGGATTTCCGGCCGCGACGATTGCGGGAAGAAGTTCTGCGGAATGAACTGGAAAGCCCACAGGCTGGTGCCGAAGGTGACCAGCGTCATCACCAGGACGATGATGCGATGGCGCACGGCCCAGCTGACGGTGGCACGAAGCCGGCGGTAGAAACGCGTGTCGAAGACATCGTGATGGCTGCCGGCATGCTTGCGCTGCTTGAGGATCATGTTGCCGAGCCATGGCGTGAAATAGACCGCGACGAACCAGGAGACGATCAGCGCGATGCCGACGACATAGAACAGCGTGCGGACATATTCGCCGGCGGTCGAGGCCGCGAAGCCGACCGGAATAAAGCCGGCCGTGGTGATCAGCGTGCCGGTCAGCATCGGGAAGGCGGTCGAGGAATAGGCGAAGCTCGCCGCCTCGACCTTGACCATCCCCTCCTCCAGCTTGCGCTCCATCATCTCGACGACGATCATCGCGTCGTCGACCAGAAGACCGAGCGCGATGATCAGCGCGCCGAGCGAGATGCGCTGCAGGTCGATGCCGAGCTCGTACATGATGGCGAAGGTCGCGGCCAGCACCAGCGGGATGGCGATGGCGATGACCAGGCCGGAACGCCAACCGATCGACAGGAACGAGACGACGAGCACGATCAGCAACGCTTCGCCAAGCGCATGCATGAACTCCGCCACCGCATCGGTGACGACGCCCGGCTGGTCGGAGATCTGGTCGACGGCAACGCCGTAGGGCAGCGCCTCTTCGAAACGCTTGTAGGTGGCCTCGACATCCTTGCCGACATCGGTAACCTTGAAGCCCTTGGCCATGACGACGCCCAACTGCACGCTGTCGTGACCGTTGAAGCGGTACTTTCGCTGGAACGGATCCTGCAACCCCGAACTCACCGTGGCGATGTCGCCCAGCCTCGTGACCTGACCGCCGGCGCGCAGGCGCAGGTTCCTGATATCCTCGACCTTGCCGACATCGCCCTCGACGGAAATGCGCACCGAGTTGGTGCCGGTATCGACGGAGCCGGCCGGGTCGACATTGTTCTGTCCCTTGATCGCATTCTGCAGATCGGTCAGCGTCAGGCCGCGTTCGGCCAGGGCCTTGGACGAGACGTCGATATAGAGCTTTTCAGGCTGGTCGCCGATGATGACGGCCTTCTCGACGCCGGGCGTCGTCAAAAGCATGTCGCGCGCCTGGATGGCGAACTTCTTCAGCTCGGGATAGCTGAAGCCGTCGCCGCTGATCGAATGCAGGGTGATGAAGGTGTCGCCGAATTCGTCGTTGAAATAGGGGCCGAGCAGACCTTGTGGCAAGTCACCGGCAATGTCACCGACCTTCTTGCGCACCTGGTAGAACGCGTCGGTCACCTCGGCGGTGTTGGTGTCGCCCTTGATCTGCACGGTGATGATGGCGCTGCCGGCGCGGGTGAAGGAGCGCACGAAATCGAGATGCGGCGTTTCCTGCAGCTTGCGTTCGATCTTGTTGACGACCTGGTCTTCCATCTCCTGGATCGAGGAGCCCGGCCAGATCGCCTGGACGACCATGACCCGGAAGGTGAAATCGGGATCTTCCTTCTGGCCCATGCGCATCAGGCCGAGCGCGCCGGAAATGATGATCAGGCCGAACAGGAACCGCGCAATGGCGGGATGGCCGATTGCCCAGCGCGACAGGTTGAAGGGCCGCTTCTCTTCCGTGGAATTGGTCATCGACGCTGGTCCATCTATCTAGCGCAACAAAATCGAGGGTTCGTAGTGGCTTCCGGGCGGCAAGGCTCTCCCAGCGGAGAAGCACTCATCGCGGTGGGACGCGAAATCGATGTGGGGGTGACATCAATCGAGCGTCTCGGTCGGGCGCCTGCCGCCCGGAAACCAGCGGCTGCGGGAACGCGCAGCCGGTTGTCTGTCGTCAGCGCACCTGCTTGGCGTCGCCGTCCGCCGCGGATGCCGATTGCAGCGCCGTATCACCGGCGAGCTTCACCTTGAGGTTCTCGGTCATGAATTGCGTGCCGGCGGCGACCACGACATCGCCGGGTTTCAAACCCTCCGCGACACGCACGCCATCGGCGGCGAACTCGGCAACCTTGATCGGACGAGCATGAACGGTGTCGGCGCCACGATCAACGGTCCAGACGATCGATTGGGTGCCTTGCTCGGCCAGTGCGCTCAGGGGGATCGAGACCAGCTGCCGCTCATTGGCCGCCGTGGCTTCGATGCTGGCGGTCATGCCGAGCAGCACACGCGGATCGTTGGGCAGGCTGACGCGGACGGCAAAGGTGCGTGATTGCGGATCGGCGCTGCCGGCGACTTCGCGGACCTTGCCGTCGAGCGCCAGCGCATCATCCGACCAGAAGCCCGCCTTGACCGCCTTGCCCGCCTTGAATTCGGCGATTTCCATTTCCGGGACGGCGATCAGCACTTCCTTTTCGCCGTCGACAGCGACAGTGACAACCGGCGTGCCGGAACCGACCACCTGGCCAACGTCGGCGCTGACCGTGGTGACGATGCCATCCCTGTCGGCCTTGAGATCGGTATAACCGACCTGGTTCTTCGCCTGAGCCAGTGTCGAAAGGGCGGAATCACGGGTGGCGACCGCTTGGTCATAGGTCAAGGTCGCCTGTTCGAGCTGTGATTTCGGGGCAAAATTCTTGGCAAAAAGCTGCTCGGCACGCTTGCGGGCGAGTTCCACGGTCTCGACCTGCCGCTCGGCGGCATCGAGCGCTGCCTGCGCGCTCTTGACCGAAAGGTCGTAGTCAATGGGATCGATGCGGGCGAGCACATCGCCCGAGGCCACATGCTGGCCGATATCGACGAGGCGCTCGGTGATCTTGCCATTGACGCGGAATGCCAGAGCGCTCTCGGTGCGGGCCCTCACCGACCCGGAATAGGAGAGCGTGCGGGTGTCATGTACCTTCGCGATCTCGACAACCTTGACCGGGCGGATGATATCCTTGACTTCGGCTTTTTCCTGGCTGCAGCCGGCAAGCCCGAGAGTGGCGGTGACAAGCAGCACCGGGCCTACAGCGGGCAACCTGCCGATGATTGAACTGAACGAAGACACGCGCGTACTCCCGAAATGGAGATGAATCGTTGAAACCGGCGCCCGACGGGCGGAGGCTACTTCAAGGCCTTGATTGCATAGTCGACGAGGTCGTCAGGCATTGCCCGGTTGGTCTTGGCAAGGCATTGCGCCACCATCTGCGGGTGACACAGGATGACGGTCGCGGCGCCGAAACAGCGAGACGCGATAACCGGATCCTGTTTTCTGAACTCACCGGCCTCGATCCCGTCACGAATGATTTCCGCGAACAGGTCGTGAATGCTGTCGACATGCTTGTCGATCACACCCCAATCCCGTTCGAGGGCGACGATGACCATCTCGTGGACCTTCTGGTCGTCGAGCATGACCTCCATCGTCATCTTGTATTGCGCATGCACGTAGCGCCGGAGCCGCTCCTCGGCGCTGATCGGCAGGCGCGAAATCTCGTAGGCCATCTTGTAGCTGGCGCCGAGCATCCGGCCGCAGACGGCCTGGTGGATTTCGACCTTGGAGGCGAAGAAACGGTAGATGTTGGCCGGCGACATGCCGAGCTCACGCGCAATGTCGGCGACATTGGTCTTGCCGTAGCCATAGTGCCGGAACAGGCGCTCGGCGCAATCGAGAATGCGCGTTACATTTTCCTGTCGGGCGGCTTCGGCGACTATGGTGGCGGCTTCGGACATGATCCTCTATCGATTTACGAGTGACGAATTTTGATTTTCATCACTCGTAAATCGAAAAGAAGGACCTGTCAATGCGGATTCGGTATACACGTACGAATGGTGACAGATGGTGACAGTGAGAAGGTGGAATCGACGATCGCCGTTAGCGGCTGGCCCTGATGAATTCGTCATCCTAGGGCGAAGCAAGGAGCGAAGCGACGCGGCGCAGACCCTAGGATCCATGCCGCGACGTTGGTCAAAGAGTGCGACGGATCAACAGGTTTACACCGGTCAGCGAGCTGTAGCCTGCAGCCGCCATTCTCGACTGTCGGAGCTCGGCCGCAAGGTGACGGCATGGATCCCTTGGGCTGCGGAGCAGCTCCCGGGTTTCCGCGACGTCGCTCGCGACTGCTACACCCTAGGATGACGAAGCCCGCGACAAATTGTCGAGGCGAAGCATGGGTGGCGATGCAGCTAAGCCCCCTTGGCCATCTCGCGTAGCCGGAATTTCTGGATCTTGCCGGTCGAGGTTTTCGGGATTTCGGCGAAGATGACCGCCTTCGGCACTTTGAACCGGGCAAGCAGCGCGCGGCAGTGATCGATGATCTCGGCTTCGGTCGCGACCTTGCCGGGTTTCAGCTCGACATAGGCAACAGGCACTTCGCCCCATTTGTCGTCGGGCCTGGCGACGACGCCGCAAGAGGCAACCGACGGGTGCTTGTAGAGCGCGTCCTCGACCTCGATAGAGGAAATGTTCTCGCCACCGGAGATGATGATGTCCTTGGAGCGGTCCTTGAGCTGGATGTAGCCATCGGGGTGCATGACGCCGAGATCGCCGGAATGGAACCAGCCGCCGGCGAAGGCTTCGTCGCTCGCCTTGCGGTTTTTCAGGTAGCCTTTCATGACGATGTTGCCGCGGAACATGACCTCGCCGATTGTCTCGCCGTCGGCCGGTGTCGTCCGCATCGTCTCGGGGTCCATGACCGTCAGGCCTTCGAGCGCTGCATAGCGCACGCCCTGCCGCGCCTTCCTGGCGCTGCGCTCGCCCTTTTCGAGATCATCCCAGGCGCCGTGCCATTCGTTGACGACCGCCGGGCCATAGGTCTCGGTCAGGCCGTAGAGATGGGTGACGGCAAAGCCGGCATCCGCCATCCCCGACAGCACGGCTTCCGGCGGGGGTGCTGCAGCCGTGTTGAAAGTGACCGTCTGCGGAAATGCGCGCTTGTCCTCGTCCCTGGCATTGATCAGCACCGACATGACGACCGGCGCGCCGCACAGATGGGTGACGCCCTGATCGGCGATCGCATCGTAGATCGGCTTCGGCCGCACCCAGCGCAGACAGACATGGGTGCCGGCCTGGACGGCGAGCGTCCAGGGAAAGCACCAGCCATTGCAGTGGAACATCGGCAGCGTCCACAAATAGACCGCGTGCTTGGCCATGCCGGCATGGATGGTGTTGGTGTAGGCCATCAGGGCCGCACCGCGATGGTGGTAGACGACGCCCTTCGGATTGCCCGTCGTTCCGGACGTGTAGTTGAGCGAAATCGCATCCCACTCGTCGTCGGGCATCGACCAGGCGAAGTCCGCGTCGCCGCCTGCGACAAATGCCTCATAGTCCAGTGAGCCTACCCGCTCGCCCTTTGGGTACGGCGCGTCGGCGGCGTATTCGGGATCGTCATAGTCGATGACCAGCGGCTTGACCCTGGCCAGTTCCAGGGCCTGCTTGACGACGCCGGAGAATTCGCGGTCGACGATCAGCACCTTGGTCTCGGCATGATCGAGTTGGAAGGCGATGACCGCCGCATCGAGGCGGGTGTTGAGCGAATGCAGCACCGCCTTGGTCATCGGCACGCCGAAATGCGCCTCCAGCATCGGCGGCGTGTTTGACAGCATGACGGTGACGGTGTCGCCCTTGCCGATGCCGCGCTTCTGAAGGGCCGAGGCAAGCTTCAGCGACCGCTGCCAGAAAGTGCGATAGTCGATGCGCTGGCGGCCATGGATGATGGCGATATGGTCGGGATAGGTCTTGGCCGCGCGCTCCAGATAGGTGAGCGGCGTCAGCGGCTGATGGTTGGCCGCGTTCTTGTCGAGATCCTGTTCGTAAGGATTGCCCATCCCATGCTCCCCGCGATTTTCTTTCAGACGTTCTAATCACAGGCTCGGGCCGCGTCACCACAAACGATGCCACGACAGAGCGCATTCGGCACAATGATGAACCAGATTCGGCGCAAGCGGGAGCATCGCATACCTCTGCCCAGTTTGACTTTTGTCGAGAGCCGTGAATAATGTCAGCTGAGGAGACGGCATGGCGATCCGACCGGCAGAACAACTCATCCACAAGGCCGCCTGGCTCTACTATGCCCATGGCCTGCGGCAGGACCAGGTGGCGAGCCAGCTTAACATTTCCCGTGCCTCGGTCGCCATGTACCTGCGCAAGGCGCGCGAGACCGGCATCGTCAACATCTCGACTTCGACCCAGCTTTTCACCGACGACGTGCTGGCGCGCAAGCTCGAGGATGCGCTGAGCCTCGACGCCGTCTGGATCGCGCCGGAGAATGATCATATTGCCGACCCGTCGACGGAAATCGCCGTGCTGGCGGCGAGCGTCTTTCTCGAACTGGTCAAGAAGGGCGACCGCATCGGCGTCGCCTGGGGCCGCACCGTCTATATGATTGCCGACGTCATGTCCTATGCCGATCTGCAGGATGTCACGGTGGTGCAGCTCTGCGGCAATCTCGGCGCGCCCTATTCCTATCGCCCCGACCAATGCACTATGGAAATCGCGCGGCGGCTCAACGCCAAAGGGCTCAATTTCTACGCGCCGCTGGTGCTGTCTACGGAAGAACTTGCGCGTGCGCTGCGTGCCGAGCCGGTGATCCGGGAACAATTGTCGGGTGTCGGCGAATGCGACCTGGCGTTATACTCGGTCGGAGCGGTCGACGCCGACAGCCATCTGGTCAAATGCGGCGCGCTGACGCCAAGTGAAATGGCGGATCTGCGCAGCCAAGGCGCTGCCGGCGTAATTGCCGGGCAGATCATAGACGCCGAGGGCAAGGTGCTCGACTGCAGTTATAACAGGCGGGTGATCTCCGCCGAGCTTGCATCGCTGCGCGCCATCGCCAGGCGGTTGGTGGTGGTGCAGGAGGACAGCAAGTTCGAACCGCTGCTCGCGGCGATCGCCGGCGGCCTTTGCACGCATCTGGTGGTCGGCGCGCACATGGCGCAGCGGCTTCTGGACCATGCTGCTGCCACGACAGAAAAGGCCTCCTAGGAAATCCCCTCTCCGTCGCCGGCGCATTGTCATCAAAGCGTCGCGGCATTCCTGTTTCACCATCAAAGACAAACAACCGGACGAAGCGAACATGAAGAATTTGTGGAATGACGAAGCCGCCGAAAAACTCGTCGCAGACTACGCGAAAAAGGGTGTCGGCCGCGACCTGGCGCTGCGCGTCTACACGACCCGGCTGCTCGGCGGCGAACCACGGCTGGTCCTGCATGGCGGCGGCAACACCTCTTGCAAGACGACGGCAACCGACCTCGTCGGCGACCAGTGGGACGTGCTGTGCGTCAAGGGCAGCGGCTGGGACATGGGCGTCATCGAGCCGCAGGGCCTGCCGGCGGTCAAGCTCAAGCCGCTGCTCAAGGCGCGCGCGCTGAACAGGCTGGCCGACGAGGACATGGTTGCCCTGCAACGCGTCAACCTCATCGATCCGTCCTCGCCCAACCCGTCGGTCGAGACGCTGCTGCATGCCTTCCTGCCGCACAAGTTCGTCGACCACACGCACTCGACCGCCATTCTCGCCATCGTCGACCAGGAGGACTCCAAGCCGCTGGTGAAGACGGTTTTCGGCAGCAAGATGGGTTACGTGCCTTACATCATGCCCGGCTTCGACCTCGCCAAGGCGGCTGCCGACATCTTCGACGCCGATCCTGACGTCGAGGGCCTGATCCTCGACAAGCACGGCATCTTCACCTTCGGCGACGATGCGAAGCAGGCCTACGACCGGATGATCCATTATGTGAACGTCGCCGAGGACTATATTGCCGCAAGCGGCAAGCCGAAGGCGGCAAAGGCAGCCTTGCCGGCAAAGCTCGCGACGCCGGCGTCGATCGCGCCGATGCTGCGCGGCGCGGTGGCGGTAGCGCGCGGCGAAGGCCGCTTCGACCGAATGGTCAGCGATTTCCGCACTTCGCCGGCAATTGTCGATTTCATCAATTCAGCCGAGATCGCCGATTATGCCGGGCGCGGCGTCTCGACGCCCGATCTGTCGATCCGCATCAAGACCGGGCCGATGGCGCTGCCGGCGCCCGACGCGGACAAGGCCGGCGACTACAAGGCGGTGATCAAGAGCCATGTCGACGCGTTCGCCAAGGATTATCGCGCCTATTTCGAAACCAACGATGCGCTCGACGACGTCAAGCGCACCATGCTTGACCAGATGCCGCGGCTGACGCTGGTGCCCGGCCTCGGCATGTTCGGCCACGGCCGCACCCTGAAGGACGCGAAGATCGCGTCGGATGTCGGTGAGATGTGGATCGAGGCAGTGCGTGGCGCCGAGGCCGTCGGCCGGTTCCATCCGCTTTCCAAGGCCGACCTGTTCCCGCTCGAATACTGGTCGCTGGAACAGGCCAAGCTCGCCTCCAACAAGCCGAAGCCGCTGACCGGCCAGGTGGTGCTGATCACCGGCGGTGCCGGCGCGATCGGTGCAGCGACGGCAAAGCTGTTCGCCGACAATGGCGCCCATGCCGTCGTCGTCGATCTCGACGCCGAAAAAGCCGCCGATGCAGCGAAGAAAGCCGGCAACAATTCGATCGGCGTCGCCGCAGACATCACCGACCCGGCACAGGTGCGTGCCGCCTTCGACAAAGCGGTCGCCGTGTTCGGCGGTGTCGACATCCTGGTTTCCAATGCCGGCGCCGCCTGGGAAGGCCGCATCGGCGAGCTCGACGATGCACTTTTGCGCAAGAGTTTCGAGCTCAATTTCTTCGCCCACCAATCGGTGGCGCAGAATGCCGTGCGCATCATGCTCGAGCAGGGCACCGGCGGCGTGCTTCTGTTCAACACCTCCAAGCAGGCCGTCAACCCCGGCCCGAAGTTCGGCGCCTATGGCGTGCCGAAGGCGGCGACGCTGTTCCTGTCCAGGCAGTACGCGCTCGACTATGGCGCGCATGGCATCCGCTCGAACGCCGTCAACGCCGACCGCATCCGCTCGGGCCTTTTGACCGACGCCATGATTGCCAGCCGCTCAGGCGCGCGCGGCGTGTCGGAGAAGGACTACATGTCCGGCAATCTGCTCGGCCAGGAAGTGACGGCGCAGGACGTGGCGCAGGCCTTCCTGCATCACGCGCTGGCCGACCGCACCACCGCCGACGTGACGACCGTCGACGGCGGCAATATCGCGGCAGCGATGCGGTAGGGGAAACCGGCCGAGACTGACGCAAAACAGGCGAAGGTATTCGGGATCTGCAGCTACAGCAGTTCTCGGATGCCTTCCCACGCCATTCTGCCCAACCGTGATTCGGCCTCGTCATTGCCGCCATGTGCATGCAATGTCGAGCGTGGTGTGTTCTCGCCAGGCAAGAGAATGCGATGCCCCGCATCCGGCGATGACACGAGATGTGTGATCTTGCCTGCTTCGCTGCGCCGCCGAACAATTTCTGTCGCGAACCATAGGGAGGGCCACAGCGCATCGTCGCCGCCTGCGACCAGCAGGATCTCGGCCGATGCGGTCTCAACGGGAATGGTCGCCGCAGCCGCTTCCTGCCTGAAGGTTTTCAAGCAATGTTCGAAGAGTCCCCTGTAGGATACCAAGCCATCCACGTATTCTGGTGTCCAGTTTGGATCCGTCGGCACAAACGGCAGGGGGATTCCGTCGAGCGACCATGAGGATCGTTCAGGCCAACTGACGCCATCCGGGCCAGCACCAATATTTCCCCAAATCACCGATGACGGGCTGATGGCGACCACAGCGTCGATGCGCGGGTCATGGACCGCCGCAAGCAGTGAGGCCTCGGCACCCTTGGATGTGCCGACATAGACGATGCGGTGGCATCCTGTTTCAAGGAGACAATCGGTTGCCGCGAAGAAGGTTTCGAGGGGAATTTCGCATATTCCGGGAGGCTGGCCCTCACCGCTAAACCATTGCAGGGCCAAAGCCGACGAGCCCTCGTTTGCAAAGAGCCGTGCGCGCCCGACATCGACGCGGCCACTCGACCCACCCAGCACCACGACACCCGTGGTGGCCTGCGGGCATCGAAACAAGGTTCCGGCGACGGCGCCGGACAGGTTTTCCTCGATTGCCGCTTGGACTTCCATATACGCACCGAACCTTGGGCCGGAGCCTGGCGCCGGCTGCAGATATTCGGCAAAAAGGGCGCCTGCAGCAAGCGGCTGCAGGCGGCCTTCGATTGCGAAAGTTACTTGGCGTTCGGGTTCGGCATCCAGGCCGGCATCGCGACATCAGCGTGGGCGAACTGCGGCAGCTTGGCCGACAGGTCCTCCATGTTCTTGATGTCCTTGTCGATGAGGTCCTTCTGGGTGATCAGTGTCGGCGGCACGACGACGCTGTGGCCCGGATCTTCACCGGCCAGCAGCTGCGCCAGCGCACGCACCGAGACCTGGCCGACGACGGCCGGGTTGGTCGCGGCGGTCGCGGCCCAGGCGCTGTCGGGCTCGCGCATCGCAGCGATGTCCGAGGTCGAAATGTCGGCCGAATAGATCTTGATGCCCTTGTTCAAGCCCGCTTCGTCGACAGCGATCTTCACGCCCTTGGCGAATTCATCATAGGGAGCGAACATCACCTTGATGTCGGGATGCGCCGTCAGCACCGAACGCGCCTGGTTGGCGACGGAGTTGGCGATCGGATTGTCGAGCGTGCCGAACATCGCGACTTCCTTGATGCCGGCATATTTCTTCTTGACGTCAACCCAGGTCTCATTGCGGCGGTCGAGCGGCGCGATGCCGGCGACATAGACATAGCCGGCATTCCAGCTTTCGCCATTGTCCTTGACCGCCTGCTCGAGCGCAAGGCGGGCCAGGTCGCGATCGGACTGTTCGATCTGCGGGATCTTGGGGTTTTCGACATTGACGTCGAAGGCCACAACCTTGATGCCGGCGTCGACCGCACGCTGCGCGGCATCCTTCATCGATTCCGTCAGGCCGTGCTGGATGATGATGCCCTGCACGCCGAGCGCGATGGCCTGATCGACCATGTCGGACTGAAGAGCGGCATCCTGGCGGCTGTCGAGGACGCGCAGGTCGATGCCGAGCGCCTTCGACTGCGCCTCGACGCCCGAGAGATAGGCCTGGAAGAAGTCACCGGTCGAGAGATAGCGCACCAGCGCGATCTTGACGCCGGGCTTGTCGAAGGGCGCCGGCTTGTCCGCGGCAAAAGCCGGAAACTGCATCAGCATGGTTGCGCCGGCCAATCCGAGCGCCACCTTCCCCAGAAGTCTTCTTGTAATGCTCACTTTGTTTTCCTCCACTCTTGTTGAACTCGAAAATCCTGTTCCGGTCGAAAGCTATCTCCTGCCCCTGCCCGAAAGCGCAAAGGTGAAGACAAGGGCGACGACCAGAACCACGCCCTTGATGAAATCCTGCGTGTAGTAAGGCGCGTTCATCATCGTCAGGCCTTGCAGCAAGATGCCGACGAACAGCGCGCCGATGGCGGTGCCGAACGCATTCGGCTTGGCGGCACCCAGCACCGCGTAGCCGATCAGCGCTGCGGCAACCGCATCGAGCAGCAGATTATTACCCGAGGCGATGTCGCCGCGTCCAAGCCGGGCAGCGAGCAAAATGCCGCCGATCGAGGCAAAAACACCTGAAATGACGTAAGCCCAGATCTTGTATGCCTTGACAGGCGCACCGGCGAGTTCGGCGGCGCGCTCATTGCTGCCGACGGCATACATCATGCGGCCGAAACGGGTGTATTCGAGGAAGAACCAGATCAGCACGGCGAGCACGAGCAGCACCACCACCGACACTGGAATGAGGTTCGGGATGAAGAAGTCGAAGCGGTGGCGGCCGAGCGCCAGGAAGGCGTCGGAGAATTTGCCTTTGGCGACCGAACCGTCCGGCATGGTCATGCCGGTGGCGATCGAGCGGCCTTCGGTTGGAATGCGCTGCAGGCCGACTAGCAGGAACATCATGCCGAGCGTCGCCAGCAGATCGGGCACACGCATGTAGACGATCAGCCAGCCATTGATCAGGCCGACGATGGCGCCGATGAGCAGGCAGACGACGACCGCGACAAGGGCGTTCTGCTCCAGCACCACCATGACATAGGCGGCCGCCATCATGGCTGAGGTGGCGACCGAGCCGATCGACAGATCAAAACCTCCGACGACCAGCGTGGCGGTGACGCCGAGCGCCAGCACGCCGGTGATGGCGACCGACTGGAAGATGAAAACCGCACTTTGCGGCGAAACGAAACCGTCGGCGGCGATCGAGAAATAGGCGACGAGCCCGAACAAGAGCACGATGAATCCGTAGCGGATGGCGTGGTCGCGCAATGTCATTCGGCGCTCCCGCGCGCTGCTGCCGTTTTTAGCCAATCCGAACCCATGCTCTTTCCATTCCCATTCCTAACGCCCGTGCTCAGGCGCACTGTGCAGCGGCCCGCCGGCGACCTCGGCCAACAGGCGGTCGAGATCGACATCGGCATTGCGGTGCTCGCCGACGATGGTCTGTTCCGACATGACCAGGATGCGATCGGCGGTCTCCAGCGCCTCGTCGAGTTCGGTGACGAACAGCAGCGTGGCGCGTCCGTTTGCACTGGCCCTGAGCTTGGCGGCGATGTCGCGCCGGGCGGAAATATCGACGCCCTGAAACGGCTCGTCCAGAATGAACAGTCTCGCATGCTGGGCCATCCAGCGGGCGACCATCACCTTCTGCTGGTTGCCGCCGGAGAGCTCCGACATCTCGTCCTTCTCGGAGCGGCAGACGATGCCCAGCTCCTCGATCTGCCGGCGCGCCGTGGCGCGTTCCAGACGGCGCTTGAGAACAGCGAAACGTGACATGCGCTTGTGAAACGGCAGGCTGATATTTTCCTGGATGTTGAAGCCGCCGACGATGCCGTTCTCGCCGCGGTCCTTGGCGACGAGGAACACGCCGGCGGCGATCGCCTCGCCGGCTGTTTCAGGCGCATAAGGCCTGCCGATCAGCGTCATTGTGCCGGCGAGCGGCTGGCGCACGCCAAACAGCGTCTCGGCAAGCGCCGTCTTGCCGACGCCGACGAGGCCGGTGATGGCAACGACCTCACCGTCGCCGAGCGTCAGCGAGATCGGCCGTGCGCCTTGTGCGATGCGCAGACCGTCTATCTTGAAGACGGCATTGGCCGAATCCCTGACAACAATCCGGTCGAGATGGATCTTGCGGCCGAGCATGGCGTTGACCGCGCCTTCATAGTCGAGCGGTTTCTTGTCGAAAATGCCTGAGATGATCCCGTCCCGCATGGAGACGATGCGGTCGGCCAGCCGCCTTATGTCCGACATGCGGTGCGAGATGTAGAGGATGGCCACGCCTTGCTCGCGCAGCCTGTCCATCAGGGCAAACAGCCGATCAGCCTCGGCGCTGGAGAGCGATGAGGTCGGCTCGTCGAGGATCAGCACTTTCGGCTTGTGCGCCAGCGCGCGGGCAATCGCCACCATCTGGCGATCGGCCAGCGAAAGATCACTCACCCGCGCCTTCAAATCGATGGCCAGCCCCATGCGGTCGGCAACCGCCTTGGCCTCTCGCCGCACGCGCATTGGATTGAACAGGGTCGGCGCACCGCTGCCGCTCAGCCGGTCCAGCGTCAGGTTGGTGGCGACGTCGAGATCGGCGACGACACCGTCGTTGATGTTCTGATGCACGGTGACGACGCCGGCGCGGATCGCCTCGGCCGGGGTTTTCGGCGCGAAATCCTGGTCGGCGAGCGCCATCGTCCCGCCGCCGCGTTCGTAGACACCAGAGATGATCTTGACGAGGGTGGATTTGCCGGCGCCGTTGGCGCCCATCAGCACGGTCACTTCACCGGCATGCAGTTCCAGCGAGACGCCGCCAAGCACCTCGTTATGGCCAAAGGATTTCCTCAGTCCCTCTACGCGGAACACGGCATTGCCGACCATGCGTTCCTCCCTGACATGACGCTATGGGCTGTATCGGCAATTGTCAACACGATTGACAATTGCCAGATCGCTTCCTAGCTTGGCCCGGCCGCCACGCCTCCGTTATGTTGGAAGCGCATATGCGGGAGGATAACGATGACTGAAGAATTGCCGTTCGAAGCCCTGTCGGTCGAAACCCTGGCTGCACGCCTTGGCGGCAACGAGGCGCTGTGCGCGAAGATCGGCAAGGACACCGGCGCCTGGAAGGTCCGCGAGGTCGGCGACGGCAATCTCAACCTGGTGTTCATCGTCGAGGGCGCCAGCGGTGCGGCCGTGGTCAAGCAGGCCCTGCCCTATGTCCGCCTGGTCGGCGACAGCTGGCCGCTGCCGTTGAAGCGCTCCTTCTTCGAATATCACGCGCTGACCAGGCAAGAGGCGCGCGCGCCGGGCTCGGTGCCGGCGATCCATTATTTCGATGAAGGTCAGGCGCTGATCATCATGGAATATCTTGCGCCGCCGCATATCATCCTGCGCCGTGCCCTGATCGACGGCCGCCAACTGCCGAACATCGCCCGGGATATCGGCCTGTTCATGGCCCGCACGCTGTTTCGCGGCTCCGACCTGCATATGGCCGCCAAGGACCGCAAGGCCGATCTGGCGCTGTTCGCCGACAATGTCGAGCTTTGCGACATCACCGAAAACCTGGTGTTCTCCGATCCCTATTTCGATGCCAAGATGAACCGGCACACCTCGCCGCAGCTCGACGGCCTGGTCGCCGAACTGCGCGCCGACCGCGACCTCAAGGTCGAGGCGCAGCGGCTGAAGCACATCTTCGCCGCCAATGCCGAAACGCTGCTGCATGGCGACCTGCATTCCGGTTCGATCATGGTCACCGACACGGAGACCCGGATGATCGATCCGGAGTTCGCCTTCTACGGCCCGATGGCTTTCGACGTCGGCATGCTGCTTGCCAATTTCTGGATGTCCTTCTTCTCGCAACGCGGTCACGAACAGAAGGGCAAGCGCGACGCCATGCGCGCCTATCTGCTCGGTGTGACGGTCGAGACCTGGTCGGTGTTCCGCGCCGAGTTTTCGCATCTATGGCGCAGCGAGCGCACCGGCATGCTCTACCAAAAGAGCCTGTTCGAGGACCAGGGCGACATCCTTGCCTCAGAGCAGGCGCGCGACCATGTGCTGCACCAGATCTGGACCGATCTGCTAGGCTTTGCCGGCGTCGAAGTGCACCGGCGCATCCTCGGTCTCGCTCACAATGCCGATTTCGAGACCATTGCCGACGAGGATCTGCGCGCCAGTTGTGAAGCAAAGGCGCTGAAATTTGGCCGCCACCTCGCCGTCAACCGGCGCCAGATCCACAGCATCGACGAGGTCAACCAACTGGCCGCGCTGATCGAACAGGAGAGCAGCATTTGAACGTCGGCGACCGCCACTATCGCACCATCTGGCTGAGCGACGACGGGCGTTCGGTCGATATCATCGACCAGCGCTGGCTGCCGCATGATTTCCGCATCGAGAGGATCGGCACGGTTGCCGGCATCGCCACCGCCATCCGCGACATGTGGGTGCGTGGCGCGCCTCTCATTGGCGTCACCGCTGCCTATGGCGTCGCCATGCAGATGGCCGACGATGCGTCGGATGCAGCGCTCGACGCCGTGTGGGAGACCCTGCACGAGACGCGGCCGACCGCGATCAATCTGCGCTGGGCGCTGGACGAAATGCGGCGCTTCCTGCGGCCTTTGCCTACCGAACAACGCGCCGCAGCCGCCTATCGGCGGGCCAGTGAGATCGCCGACGAGGATGTCGGCCTCAATCGCGCCATCGGCGAGAACGGTCTCGCCATCATCAAGGCGATCGCGGCACGCAAGCAGAAGGGCGAGCCGGTCAACATCCTGACCCATTGCAATGCCGGCTGGCTGGCGACGGTCGATTACGGCACGGCGACCGCGCCGATCTACCTGGCCACAGAAGCCGGCATTCCGGTCCATGTCTATGTCGACGAGACGCGGCCGCGCAACCAGGGCGCCCAGCTGACCGCCTGGGAGATGGCCGGGCACGGCGTGCCGCACACGCTGATCGTCGACAATGCCGGCGGCCATCTGATGCAGCGCGGCGCAATCGACATGGTCATCGTCGGTACCGACCGCACCACGGCCGACGGCGATGTCTGCAACAAGATCGGCACCTATCTCAAGGCGCTCGCCGCCGCCGACAACGACGTGCCGTTCTATGTCGCGCTGCCGTCGCCGACCATCGACTGGATGGTGCATGACGGACTGGCCGAGATCCCGATCGAGCAGCGCTCGGCCGACGAAGTCTCGCTGGTCTGGGGCAAGACCGCTGCCGGCGAGATTGCCCAGGTGCGCATTTCGCCGGAGACGACGCCCGCGGCCAACCCGGCCTTCGACGTGACGCCGGCGCGACTGGTGACCGGCCTGATCACCGAACGCGGCGTCGCCAAGGCGTCGCGCGAGGGCCTGAAGCAGATGTTTCCCGAGCGGGCATAGCCGCCCGCTTCTAGTACAGAGGCTCGGCCATGTGCTTGGGTGTCGGCCAAGTCTCGGTGATACCCGGCTGCACCGGCCGCTCCAGGTAGGTCGAGAGCACCACATAGCTGCGCGTCGAGGTGACGCCCGGCGTTTCGTAGAGGCGCGCCAAAAGGCCTTCGAGGGCCCTGGTGTCTTCGGTGCGGACCTTCAGCAGCATGCAGGTGTCGCCGGCGACGGTATGGATTTCCTCCACTTCGGGATATTGCGAGACCGCCATCAGTTCCGGCGTCTTTCCCCAGCCCCTGGTGTCGATATGGACAAAGGCAAGCAAAGGCTTTTTCACCGCCCGGGGATCGATAATGGTGACCGTGTTGCGGATGGCGCCGCTGCGCCGGAGCCGTTTGACCCGCTCATGCGCTGCCGGTGGCGACAAGCCGACGCGATCGCCGAGTTCGGCGTAGCTGATCGTGGCATCATCGACCAGGACACCTAATATTCTTCGGTCTATCGCGTCGAGATCGCGGGCCGCCGGCCTGTTCTGCAGAATGCCATCTGTTTCTTCATCCATGGCGAAATTCCTGGTTCTCCGCTGAATAGAATACGGCCATTATGCCGATATGTCGAACATTGATCAACTTGCACCATTGACTACGGACGCCCGAGCCCCGATCCCGGCGCTTGCCTATCTGTTGACGGGCTGCATCGCGGTCATCGGCTCGAACTCGCTGGTGCTGGGTCCGATTGCACCGGCTGTCGCCTCGTCGTTCGGCACCAGCGTGCCGGCCGTGATGATTGCGGCGGCCGCTTTCGGCCTCGGCACCTCCGCAAGCGCACTGTTCCTGGCGCGCTACATCGACCGGCTCGGTGCTCGCAGAATGCTGCAGGGCGCACTGCTGCTGTTGGCACTGGCGCTGGTCGCCAGCGCCGCGGCACCCACGGTGCTCATGCTGGTCGCCGCACAGCTGCTGGCCGGCATCGCCGCCGGCGTCGCCATGCCGGCGATCTATGCCAGCGCGGCCGCCATCGCTCCTCCGGGCAGGGAGAGCGGCACGATCGGCGTCGTGCTGACCGGATGGACACTCAGCATGGTTGCCGGCGTTTCGCTTTCGGCCGTGCTTGCCGATCTGGTGCATTGGCGCGCCGTTTTCGCAGCGGTCGCGGTGCTTGCGGCCCTTGCATGGATGGGGCTGACAGCGACGTCGCTCAGCGACACCAGGAAGGCCGGACCGGCGCCCGCCCCGCTGGAAGCGCTCGGCATTCCCGGAATCCTGCCGCTGCTGGTCGCGTGCGCGGCCTTCATGACTTCGTTCTACGGCGTCTATGGCTATCTCGGCGACCATCTTCATGTCGGGCTTGGACAGCCGGTGAGCGCCAACGGCCTGGCGGCGCTTGCCTACGGCATAGGCTTCGGGACGGCTGCTCTGCTCGACGGCATCATCGACAGACTGGGTGCGCGGCGCGTCATGCCGTTTGCCTATCTTCTTGTCGCCGTCGTCTACGTCGCGATGGCCGCGACGAGCGACAGTTTCGGGCTGACGCTGGCCATGGTGGCAATCTGGGGACTGGCCAATCATTTCGGCCTGAATGTTCTGGTGATGCGCCTGTCGGCGCTCGATCCGTCGCGGCGCGGCACGATCATGGGGCTGAACAGTGCGGTGACTTACCTCGCGGTCTTTGTCGGCACCACCAGCTTCGGGCCGCTTTATTCCAACTTCGGCTTTGCTGTCTGCGTGATGGTTGCAGCACTGCTCATGCTGATCGCCGCATCGGCGGCGGCGTGGCGCACGCGGTAGTCGAACGGACTTGGCCCAACCTTCTCACGGTTGACAGCAGCGCCCTGCCCTTTCATACAAAGCCGTTAATGTTCTCAGGGCGGGGTGAAAGTCCCCACCGGCGGTAAGGGTTTCTACCCAAGCCCGCGAGCGCTTTCCGGTCCACGCATCAATGCGTGGATTCTTAAGTGCTAGAGCGTCCTTTACGCGTCCAAGGGACGCGTGGCGCTCTAGTGGAAAGGTCAGCAGATCCGGTGTGATTCCGGAGCCGACGGTTACAGTCCGGATGGAAGAGGACGAAACGGAAGCCGGCCCGCTTTTTGCGGGCTTAATCCGTATCGTGCGTCCTGATTCTGGTTCGAAACGGAAGGATGGACCCATGAATCAGCATTCCCATAAAGACTATGAAACGACCCGCATCGCCGTTATCCGCGCGCGCTGGCATGCCGACATCGTCGACCAGTGCGTACAGGCCTTCGAAGCTGAACTGGCCTCTCTGGGAGGCGAGCGCTTCACCGTCGACATCTTCGACGTGCCCGGCGCCTATGAAATTCCCCTGCATGCCAAGACCCTGGCCGGGACCGGCCGTTATGCCGCGATCCTCGGCACAGCCTTTGTCGTCAATGGCGGCATCTACCGGCATGAGTTCGTCGCAAGTGCTGTCATCGACGGCATGATGAACGTGCAGCTGTCGACCGGCGTGCCGGTGCTGTCGGCGGTGCTCACCCCGCACAACTACCACGACAGCGCCGAGCACCACCGCTTCTTCTTCGAGCACTTCACCGTCAAGGGCAAGGAAGCGGCGAACGCCTGCGTGCAACTCCTGGCAGCGCGGTACCTGATCGCGGCGTGAGGTCGTCAAACTGGCGGGATTTCAGCCCTGCAACAAGAATTGCGATCGAGAAGAGCTCTGAAGGTTGCGGTTCCGTTGAAATCCCGCCAGAAGCATCAAGGGCCGACCGGCAACCGACCGGCCCGCGACGTTGCGCTTGAAACCAGATACGGGAGACTATTGGGTGGCTCGCATAACACTGAGACAATTGCTCGACCACGCCGCCGAATACGGCTATGGCGTGCCCGCTTTCAACATGAACAACATGGAACAGGGCCTCGCCATCATGGAGGCCGCCGAGGAGACCAATTCGCCGGTCATCCTGCAGGCTAGCCGCGGCGCGCGCGCCTATGCCAATGACGTGGTGCTGGCCAAGCTGATCGACGCGCTGGTCGAAATCCATCCCGACATTCCGGTCTGCATGCATCTCGACCATGGCAACAACGAAGCCACCTGCGTCACCGCGATCCAGTACGGCTTCACCTCCGTCATGATGGACGGATCGCTGAAGGAAGACGGCAAGACGCCGGCCGACTACGCCTACAATTCCGGCATCACCAAGCGCGTCGTCGACATGGCGCATTGGGGCGGCGTGTCGGTCGAAGGCGAGATCGGCGTGCTCGGCTCGCTCGAGAGCGGCGGCGGCGAGCAGGAAGACGGCCACGGCGTCGAAGGGGCGATCAGCCACGACCAGCTTTTGACCGATCCCGAACAGGCGGTCGAGTTCGTCAAGGACACCCATGTCGATGCGCTGGCGGTTGCCATGGGCACCAGCCATGGCGCCTACAAATTCTCGCGCAAGCCGGACGGCGCGGTGCTGGCCATGAACGTCATCGAGGAGATCCATCGCCGCCTGCCGAACATGCATCTGGTCATGCACGGCTCGTCCTCGGTGCCCGAGGACCTGCAGGAGATCATCAACAAATATGGCGGCCAGATGAAGCCGACCTGGGGCGTGCCGGTCGAGGAGATCCAGCGCGGCATCAAGCACGGCGTGCGCAAGATCAACATCGACACCGACAACCGCATGGCGCTGACCGGCGCGATTCGCAAGGTGCTGACCGAGAACCCGAGCGAGTTCGACCCGCGCAAATATTTGACACCGGCCATGGCCGCCATGCGCAAGCTCTGCAAGGAGCGCTTCGAACAGTTCGGCACCGCCGGCAACGCGCAGAAGATCAAGCCGCTGCCGGTCGCCGAAATGGCCAAGCGCTACAAGTCGGGCAGTCTGGACCCGAAGTTCGGCTGAGCTGAACGCTGGTATCGAGGGCAGGAGCGCGGCAGCGCCCTGCCCGTTTACCGAACACTATTGAAGCGTCCGCGCCGGCTGACCGGCGTGGTCGCGCGCGATGCCGGCGTCGGCATCCTCGGCGCCAAAAGCACGGTCGAGGCCCGTCGCCACGACCGAGACCCTGAAGCGGCCTTCCATGCCCTTGTCGAAGATGGCGCCAACGATGATGTCGGCATCCTCGTAGACCTCTTCGCGAATGCGGGTGGCGGCCTCGTCGACTTCAAACAGGGTCATGTCCCTGCCGCCCGATATCGAGACCAGCACGCCCTTGGCGCCTTTCATCGACACTTCGTCGAGCAGCGGGTTGGCGATCGCGGCTTCGGCCGCCTTCATCGCGCGGCCTTCACCGGAAGCCTCACCGGTGCCCATCATGGCGCGGCCCATGTCGCGCATCACGGATTTGACATCGGCGAAGTCGAGATTGATCAGGCCTTCCTTGACGATGAGGTCGGTGATGCAGCTGACGCCGGCATAGAGCACCCGGTCGGCAATGACGAACGCATCGGCAAAGGTGGTCTTGGCATCGGCGATCCTGAACAGGTTCTGGTTCGGGATAACGATCACCGTGTCGGCGCTCTCGCGCAGCCGCTCGATGCCTTCTTCGGCCATCTGCATGCGGCGCCGGCCTTCAAAGGTGAACGGCTTGGTGACGACGCCAACCGTCAGGATGCCGGCTTTGCGCGCCGCCTGGGCGATGATTGGAGCCGCACCGGTTCCCGTGCCGCCGCCCATTCCGGCGGTGACGAAACACATATGCGTGCCGGCCAGATGATCCATGATCTCGTCGAGCGATTCCTCGGCCGCGGCGCGACCGATCTCGGGAAGCGATCCGGCGCCCAGCCCTTCGGTGACATGAGCGCCAAGCTGGATCAGCCGCGTCGCCTTGGACATGGTCAGCGCCTGCGCGTCGGTGTTGGCGGCGATGAATTCGGTACCCTGAAGCTGCTCGGCGATCATGTTGTTGACGGCATTGCCGCCGCCGCCGCCGACGCCGATAACGGTGATCTTGGGTCTCATCTCGGAGATTTCGGGCTTCTTGAACTCGGCCATGCCTGTTTCTCCTTCGTCAATTGCGCGCGCTTCACGACCCACCCGCAGACTGCCTTGGGCATATTGCAATCGAGCGGCATGACGCGAATCAGTCCGTTGCGATGGGTACCCCAAAAAGCCAGACAGCGGCCAGAGGTGCAAGTGCATGCGAGGTCAAGATTTGTGATGACCGTTTTGCACAGCGTGGCTCGGGCGCTGCGTGCGCCAGATCTTACCGCAGCGAGCTCGCCGCTCCCGCCGATAGCGGCTGCGCGCTGGTTTACCGGCTCGTGCTTGGCATTCCGCCCTCCAACCTCTATGTTGCGATCGCAGATCGCGCAATTGGTTTTGAAATGCCTCCCGACATACCAGCTAGTGACTTGAAAAAATAAGGAAAAGCGCTTGGCGACAGCCACGTCTGTTTTCCTAAAACTCACCAGCTATTTTTACCAGGGACGTGCGGCCGGTCAGGCTGCGGCACCTTCGAAAACCAGAGGTTTTAAATTGAGCGATGCAATTGCGGACGTTTTGAACTGGCTTGAAAGCAGAACCGACATCCAGAGCCTGAGGGCGGCGGTGTGCGACCTCAACGGCATCATGCGCGGCAAGCGCATTCCCGTCGAGCAGGCAAGAAAGGCGCTGGAAGGCAAGCTGCGCATGCCTTTTTCGCTGATCGGACTGGATGTCTGGGGCGAAGACATCGAAGGCAACAGCCTGGTTTTCTCGACCGGCGATGCCGATGGACTGTGCCAATGGACCGGGCGCGGCATTCTGCCGGTGGCCTGGACGGCGCATCCGACGGCACTTGTCCCGCTGTGGCTTGCCGACGAAAGCGGCGCGCCCTATCTCGGCGACCCGCGACGGGCGCTGGCCCGCATCCTCGATCGCTACAAGGCCCTGGGCCTGACCCCGGTCGCGGCAACGGAACTCGAATTCTACCTCGTCGATCCGCAATCGCAGCGGCCGGTCGGCCCTGTCTCGCCGGTGACCGGACGCCGGCTCGATTCCGACGCGGCGCTGTCGATCGACGAAATCGACGATTTCGAATCCTTCATCCATGACGTCTACGAGGCTTGCCGGACGCAAGGCATTCCCGTCGACACGGCCATCGCCGAAAACGGCGTCGGTCAGTTCGAGATCAATCTGAACCATGTCGCGGACGCGTTGCGGGCGGCTGACGATGCGGTGCTGTTCAAGCGCACGGTGAAGGGCATTGCCCGCAAGCACGGCTTTGCCGCCTGCTTCATGGCCAAGCCCTATGGCGACCGGGCGGGCAACGGCTTTCACGTTCATTTCAGCCTGGTCGACGGTGAAGGGCGCAACGTCTTCGACGACGGCACCGACCAGGGCTCGGAGACCATGCGCCATGCAGTCGGTGGCCTGCTTGCGGCAATGGCCGAGAGCACGCTGGTATTCGCGCCGCACTTCAATTCGTACCGCAGGCTGCGCCCAAGATCCTATGCGCCAACCGCGGTCGCCTGGGGCTATGAGAATCGCATGGTCGCGATCCGCATTCCGGGCGGGCCGACCGCTGCTCGCCGTATCGAGCACCGCGTATCGGGAGCCGACGCCAATCCCTATCTGGTGCTTGCGGCCATATTGGGCGCCGCGCTGACCGGCATCGAAAGACAGTTGTCGCCAGGTGATCCGATCGGCACAGACGGCCAGGGACTTCCGCCGGCAAAGCTGCCGCCGGACTGGGCATCCGCGATCGCCGCCTTCGAGAGCGGGACGCATGTGGCGGAGATTTTTCCAGCCATCCTGCGCGACTCCTTTGTGGCCTGCAAACGCCAGGAGCTGAACACGTTCGCGCTCAATGTCAGCGATTTCGAGATCGAGACATACCTCGAGAGCGTCTAGATCGGGTTACGCCAGTACGGCCAAGCTGCCGCGCATCGGCCAATCATGTCCTGGCGGCCGCGATACGGTCGGCAGCCCTCGGGCTTCCTGCGTACCGAACCCTAATCGCGTCAGGCAGGCTCGCGCCAGGGCCGCATTGCTGTCGATGACGAGCAATCCATTCACGTCGTTGAGGCTGGCAGCCACCACCGACAGTTCGGTGCAGCCGAGCAGGGCGGCATCGGCGCCGGCCGCTTGCGCGATGTCGAGCGCGCGCTCGGTTTCAACCGCCGCATCCACGATCGAACCCGCCTTGACGAGGCTGATCGCGCTGTCGACGCACGCCTGAAATTCGATGTTCGAGGGAAGGCAGAGCTCAAATCCCGCCGCCGACATCCTGTCCTGATAGAAGCCGGAGACCAGCGTGCCCTGGGTGGCTAGAACAGCAACCCGGCCCCGCTCCAGGCTGCGACGCGTCTCCGCCACCACGGCGTCGCCGATATGGATGATTTCCGCGCGCGAATTCGCCGCCAGTTGGTCGTACCAATGATGGGCGGTGTTGCACGGCATCGCGACGCAGGCGACGCCGAGCGTATTGAGCGTCGCGACCGCGGCTTTCAAAGGCGCCAGCGGCCCGTCATGGCCGGCAAGGATGGCTTCGGTCCTGTCGGGCAGCTGCGGTACGCTGAGGATCACGGCAGGCACATGTTCGTTGTCTCTGAACGCCTGGGTTATCCGGGTCAATTTGAAGTAGAAGTCAGCCGATGCAAGCGGCCCGAGGCCGCCGATAATGCCGAGTTGGGGACGGATGCTGTCGTCGATCATCCGGCAGGCTCGGCTTCGAGCTGCTCCGAGACGTTTTCAGGCTGTGTCGCCTCCCTGTGGCTGGGAGCGATCATTGCCGTGCTCGCTGCGACGGTGCAGACGCTGGCCAGCGTCATGAACGTGTCCACGGCCGCATCCACCGCAACGAACAAAGCGAACGCCGCCTCGAAGGGAAGCTTCAGGTAGCCGCAGACGATGGACATCTGCGACAGGATGAGCAGGCTGCCCATGCCGCCGGTGGTGAGCGCAAGAAGCGCCGAGATGATGCCGACGAGCACAAGGTCGGGGACTGCAAGCGGATGGCCGTAGAGCTGGGCGATGAACAGCGCACCCGAAGTGTAGAGCAGCGCCGGGCCTGTACGCAGCAAAGCCGCCTGCAGCGGCACCAGCAGTTCCACGACCACCAGGCTGAACCGCAGGCGCTCGCTCAAAAGGTTGATGACCCATGGCAGCGAGGCGACCGTAGAGCGTGTGGTGATGGCCACCATGAGAAGCGGCTGGCAGGTCTTGATCGTCGTCCAGTAGCTTCGTCGCGACCGGATGGCGATAATGGCAAAGGCCCCGGCAACGAATATGAGGCAGGAAAGACCCATCACCAGCAGGTAACCGCCCATCAGCGTGAGCGGCTTGGTTCCGGTCGACGCGGTCTGGTCCGCGATCAGGATGAAGGTTGCAAAGGGCAACCCCCAGATGAACCAGTTGGTCAGCACCGTACAGGCCCTGTAGACCGCGTTGAGCGCCTGCGTCAGGCTCATGGACGAGGGCTGGGGAATCTTCCCCATCGCGAGCCCGAAAAGCAGGCAGAACAGCAGAACCTGGATGGTCTGTCCCGAGGCCAGCGCATTGAAGACGTTGTTCGGCACCAGGTCGAGCAGGATCGAATGCCCGCCGCTGGGATCCCCATTGGAGGGCGGCGGCTGGAACGGGAAGGCGAGATCGGTGGACACGCTGCCTTGCGAATTGATGAACTCGCCAAGCTCGATGCGCGACTGGGGATTCTCGATCTGGCCCGGCTGCAGGATCAGCGACAAGGTGCCGCTCACCAGCACGGCCAGGAACGACACGACCAGCACGGCCATACCCACCTTACCGAGGTAGCGGACCGATTTCGGGTCCTGGACCATCGCCGTGATGGAGAAGATGACCGACGAGACCAAATAGGGCAGGACGACCATCTTGAGGAAATTCAGGTAGAGTTGTGCGACAGGGCTGATCGCATGGGCAAAGTCTGGATAGTAGAGGCCGCACAGGATTCCTGCAGCAATCATCGCAATCGTCGTCACCGGCGATCGCAAGATACGCCTTGCCGCGAGACGCCAATCGAAAGGCAGGGGTCCGGCTACGTCGGAGAGGGCCATTGTCAGGCTTTGCTCCCCAGGCGATAGCGGGCGATGATCTCGTCCGTGTTGAGAATCTGCTGACCCCGCGCGAGGTCGAGATACAGATCGACAAAGGCCGCGAGATGCGGATTGTCCGGCCGCACGCCGACTGCGATCGTATCGACCTTGTCGGTCAGCGTGATGGAGCGCGCTACGACTGTCATCGACGGATCGTCGACCATCAGCTTCTTGATCTCGAAATCATCGCGATAGGCCATGTCGATCGTCCCGTTTCGGATCGCATCGATGATCAGATCCCAGCTTGCCAAGCGATGGATTTGCGCATGTGGGAAAGTCGTGGCCGCATAAGTGGCGAAGGAAGAGCCCTCGATCACGCCGAGATCGCCTGAGAAATCACGGACAATCTGTTCTGGCGGCTTGCCTTGCGCGATACGCGCCAGGTTGAGGCGGTTGGCGATCAGCCCTTGCCGCAGCATGGCGTAGGGGCGGGAATAGATGATCGACCGGCCGCGCTGAAGCGTCCTGCTGAGCTTGCCAATCGCCATGTCGGCCTGTCCGGAACTGACCTGTCTGACGATATCGTCGAACGTTGCGGCGGATCGGTCGAACACCGGCTCGACGCCAAGCGCCGCGGCGATGCCGTGGGCCAGTTCCATGTCTATGCCATTGTCCCCCGATCCGTCGGCCGGGAAGAACGGATTGGAAGCGAAGGCCGGCATTGCGATGCGCAAGACATCGCCGCTCGCGATCGGCGTTGGGGCGTTCTCCGCCTGCTGTCCTGGAGTGTTGGCCGCCTGGGCTTGCGAGATCAGCAACCCGCCGCTCCCGGCCGCAAGCAGTGTACGACGTGTAACCGGCATACGCGTTCTCAATTAGACCGGGAAAGCCAGCAAGATGCACAACCGACGTTAAACAAACGTATATATTACACTGGGCTTTTTTATGTATCGGATAAGCAGCTCAGAGCCACAAAATATTAGTATCGCCTAATGTAAAAGGAGTGGCGGAAGGATCGCGTTACTTCCCGCCAGGCGATCAGTTGGCCCCTAGGCGATCAGCTGCACTGTCAAAACGTCTCTGCCCAGGGCCGCAGCTCAAGCTCCGAGCTCCAGGCGCTGCGATGCTGGCGATGGGTTGTAAGATAGGCCTCGGCGATGGCGTCCGGCGATAGACGGCGGTCCGGCCGGCCGGGATCGGCCACCTGTCCGGGCGGCTCGATCTGGCCGTCGATGATGAAGTGGGCGACGTGGATGTTCTGCGGAGCGAGCTCGCGGGCCATGGACTGCGCCAGGCCGCGCAGGCCGAATTTCGGCATGGCGAAGCCGGCTGAGCCGGGAAATCCCTTCACGCTGGCGGTGGCGCCGGTGAACAGGATCGATCCGGAACCCCGCGCAAGCAGCCGGCGCGCCGCCTGCTGGCCGACCAGGAAGCCGCCATAGGCGCCGACCAGCAATGCCTGTTTGACCGCTTCGGCATCGAGCTCGGCGATCGGTCCGCGGGTGCGTGCGCTGGCGTTGAACACTGCAAGCGCCAGCGGGCCGGCCTTGTCTGCGGTGTCGAACAGGCTGGCGACGGACGCGACGTCGGCAACATCCGTCTCGACGGCCAGCGCACCGGTTTCGTCGGTCAGAGCGCTGAGCTTCTCGACATTGCGGGCGGCCAGAACCACGCGAAAGCCTTCCTGGGTGAGAAGGCGCGCAAGCGAGGCGCTCAGACCAGCGCCGGCGCCTGCAATGACGGCCACATCGGATGCCATGATTTTTCACTCCTTGCGGATTTCGGCGGAAGCGTTCGCCAGATCAGGCAAGGTCGCGCCTTCGGGGCTGACAGGCAAGAGGTGGCATCTCGGCGGTTGTTGAGCCAGACGGCTGCAGAACCAACGTTGCGCGGTCCAGCATCGCCTGTGGCGCTACGAAGGCCGCTCGGCCTTCAGCACCGAGACCGCCGCTTCGACAGTGGCAAGGCTTGGACCTTGCCCGCCAACCGGATTCATCCGACCGATATTTTAACGGTAGAATCGTCAGGCTTCGCAAAGCTATCGGCGATCTCATCGATGGGGACTGGAGCATGGTCCCGAAAAGTGGGAAACGGTTTTCGGAAAAGATCATGCTCAACGAGGAAACGACTATGGAACCAATCTGGGCCGTCGGCCTGATGACCGGCACGGTGCTGGACGGCAACATCGACGTCGCGCTGATCAAGACCGATGGCGAGCAGATCGAGGATTTCGGCACCTATCGGTTGATGCCCTATCCCGCGTCGATCCGCTCGCTGCTGGAAGAGACGCTGACGGAGGCGCGGGCGTGGAATTTCGTCGGGCCGGAGCCGGCGATCTTCCGCACCGCGGAGGATGCCCTGACACGCGCGCAATCGGCGGCCGTCAAGGAGTTGGTCGAAGGCTGTGGCATGACGATGGCCGATATCGGCATTGTCGGTTTTCACGGCCAGACCGTTCTGCATCGTGCGCCGCAGGTTGGACGGCTGGGCCAGACCCGGCAGCTCGGCGACGGTGAGCTGATGCATGCCATACTGGGCACCAAGGTCGCATACGATTTCCGCTCGGCCGACATGCGCGCCGGCGGACAAGGCGCGCCCTTGGCCGCGGCCTACCACACCGCGCTGATGCGCAGCGCCGGCGCCAGCGGCGAGGTGGCGGTGCTCAATCTCGGCGGCGTCGCCAACATCACCTGGTGGGACGGTGCCGACAATGTCGTTGCCTTCGATACCGGCCCCGCCAACGCACCGCTGAACGATTTCATCAAGTCGAAAGGGCTCGGCGAAATGGACCGCGACGGCGCGCTTGGCGGGGCGGGCAAGGTGGACGAGGAGCGCTTGGCAAAGCTGCTGCAGCACCCTTATCTCAGCAAAGCCTACCCAAAATCACTGGACCGTTTCGACTTCGGCGCGGCGATGGCGGACGGCCTAAGCGCCGAGGATGGCGCGGCGCTGCTCACCGCCTTCACCGCTGCGGCCGTCGGAAAGGCGCTCGACCTCTTGCCGCACCGGCCGAAGAAACTCGTGGTCAGCGGCGGAGGTCGCCATAATCCGACCATGATGGCGATGCTGGCCAGCCGGGCCGGCGTCGAGGTGGTGCAGGCCGAGAGCCTGGGCTGGAGCGGCGACGCGGTGGAGGCGGAATGCTTTGCCTTCCTCGCGGTTCGCGTGCTGCGCGGGCTGCCGATCAGTTTTCCGAGCACGACCGGCGCACCGCGGCCGATGCAGGGCGGAAAACTCGCCGGTTAAGCCAGTTTCTTCTGCAGGAAGATGCGGCTGCGGCCGACGGGGAAGTCGGCAAGTGTTCCAAAGGGCTGATAACCCTGGCGCTGATAGACCTTGGCGGCATTCGGATTGAAGGTGTCGATCCAGGCGTTTTGACAGCCGCGCGCCACCGCTTCATGTTCGGCCGCGTCCAGCATCTTGCCGGCCATGTGCTGGCCACGCAGCCGCTCATCCACCCAGAGCCATTGCACATAAAGCCATCCCCAGGCGGTGTAGCCGGAAATGCCGGCGACGACCGCGTCGGCGTCGTCGCGCACGAATACCGCAAGCGCATGCCTTTCGGACGCGCCGACATCGCCGTGGTTGAACGCCGTCAGCCTTTCGCTGAGAAAAGTGAGGTCTTGCGGCGAGGGATTTGCCGTCGTTTCCAGTGTCGTGTTCATCGCTTTTCCGAGATGGGTTGCGTATCGGCATCGCCGCCACTGCGAAATTCGGACGCGGCAATGCCGTAGCGCTTGAGCTTGTCATAAAAGGTCTTACGCGGCACGCCGAGCGCGTCGATGGCGGCGCGCACGTCGCCGCCATGGTCGCGTAGCGCATCGCGGATCAGTTGCGCCTCATAGTGGCCGACCCGTTCGGGCAATGCTGCCGCAGGCTCCGGCGAATACGCGCGAACCGTTTTCATCTCCTCGTCGGGGCCGAGACCGAGCGCGACGCGATCGGCGAAATGGGCGAGCTCGCGCACATTGCCCGGCCAGTCATGCGACTGGAGATGATCGCTGACGGCTGCATTCACCTTGGCGACAGGCCGGCCAAACCGTTCGGCCGCCTTGCCGAGGAAATGCCCGAACAGCATCGGGATATCGCCGCGGCGTTCACGTAGCGGCGGAATGCGCAGCGTCACCACGTTGAGGCGAAAATACAGATCCTCGCGAAAATCGCCGCGCTGGTCCGGCCGCCCGAGATCGACCTTGGTCGCCGCGACGACCCTGAGATCGATGCGCCGGATCTCGTTCGAGCCAAGCGGCGTGAGGCTGCGCGTTTCGAGCACCCGCAGCAGCTTGACCTGGAGCGCAGGCGGCATGGATTCGATCTCGTCGAGAAACAGCGTGCCGCCGCTGGAATGCTCGATGCTGCCAATCCGCCGCCGCTGCGCGCCGGTGAACGCGCCAGCCTCGTGGCCGAACAACTCGCTTTCGATGACCGTCTCCGGCAGGGCGCCGCAATTCAGCGCCACGAAGGGTTTTGCGCGCCGCCGCCCCCAACGGTGCAGGAGGTCCGCCACCACTTCCTTGCCGGTTCCCGTTTCTCCCTCGACCAGCACATCGACATCCATGTCGGCGATCTGGCGCAAGGTCTCGCGCAACCGCTTGATGGCAGGTGCCTCGCCGATCAGCGGCAGGCCGTCGGCGGCCAGTG
This sequence comes from Mesorhizobium sp. BR1-1-3, assembly GCF_020165455.1. Classification (NCBI taxonomy): domain Bacteria; kingdom Pseudomonadati; phylum Pseudomonadota; class Alphaproteobacteria; order Hyphomicrobiales; family Phyllobacteriaceae; genus Mesorhizobium; species Mesorhizobium sp. BR1-1-3. The sequence continues at coordinate 62,233 of NZ_JAIUIC010000004.1, read as the reverse complement.
CCGCGGCTTCGCGCAGCCGCCGGTTCTCCATCACCAGCCGCCGCTTCTCACTCGCCCGTTTCAGCGCCTCGAGAAGGCGATCGCCGGCATAGGGTTTCGAGATGAAATCGTAGACGCCGTCCTTGAGCGCCGCCACCGCAAGATCGACGTCGCCATGGCCGGTGACCAGGATCACGGGTATATCCGGATCGATCGCCTTGATGCGATCGAACAGCTGCAGCCCGTTCATGCCCGGCATGCGGATATCGCTGACGACGACGCCCTCGAAATTCCTGTCGACGACGGCAAGTGCTGCCTCGGCGGCGTCGAGTGCGACCACCGTGAAGCCGGCAAGCTCGAGCAATTGCGTGGTGGCGTGAAGGAGGTCCGCATCGTCGTCGACGAGCGCGACCAGCCCTGATCCGTCTGTCATTCAATTCGCCTCAAATCTATGGTGAAGGATGCGCCGCTGCCATTGCCGGGATCGAGCCGCAGCGTGCCGCCCAATTCCTGGGCGATCTCCTGCGAGATCACCAGCCCGAGACCAAGCCCCTTCTCCTTGGTGGTCTGGAACGGCATGAACAGATTGCCAGCCGCCTCCGGACCAAGGCCGGGGCCATTGTCGCGCACCGAAATCAGCACCCTGTCGTCGCGCTCGGCAAGTTCGATCTCGATGCGGGGATCGGGCTGGTCCTTCATCGCGTCCAATGCATTTTGCAACAGATTGACCAGGATCTGCTCCAGCCGGATGCGGCTCGCCATGACCACCGGCGAGGCATTGCCACGCGGCCTGACGATGGTGACGCCGGAATCGCGTATGCGGCCTGACAGCAGCGACAGCGCGCCGTCGATCGCCTCGCGCACCGGCAGCGGCGAAGCGGCGATGCCCGGCCGGCGGGCGAAAGTGCGCAAGGTGCCGGTGATCGCGCCGATGCGTTCGGTCATCGAAACGATCGATGTCAGATTGCCACTGGCCGATCCGGTCTTGCCGCTGTCCAGAAAACGACCTGCATTCTCGGCATAGGTGCGGATGGCGGCGACCGGCTGGTTGATCTCATGCGCCACGCCGGCGGCGATCTGGCCGAGGATGGAAAGCCGGTTGGCCTGGGCGAGATCGTCGCGCAGTCGGCGGACCTTGGCTTCGGCATTCTCGCGCTCGGTGATTTCGCCGGCAAGTGCGGTGTTGGAGCGCGTCAGCTCGGCCGTTCGCGTGCTGACCCGGCTTTCGAGCTCGGCATTCATGCGCGCCAGCGCTTCCTGCCGCAGCCTGCGCGTTCGCCGGCGCCGGGTCAGCACGTAGGCAATCAAGCCTAGAAGCAGCAAGCCCAGGAGCGTGGTCAGGCGCGCCGTATTGGCGGCCGAGGAGAGAGCAGCGTCGGCGGGCGTCAGCAGCCACAGACGCCAGCCTGGGACTGCACCGGGCAAATCCTGCACCACCTCGACGAACTGGCGTGGTTTTCCGGCGTTGTCGATCGTCGCCAGGCCATCGCCGGCGCCGCGTCTGAACGGCAGCGGCTCGAAGGCAGCATCGGCCAATTGCAGTTGCTCATGGGCGGCGGCCACGTCCTCGGCCGACAGTGGTGCCAGCGCACGAAACCGCCAGTCGGGCTGGCTGGTGGCCAGCACGACGCCTCGTTCATCGGTGACAAAGACAAGGAAACCGCTGGAACGCCAATTTGCCTCGACGCCGTCGAGCTCGACCTTCAACACCGCAACGCCAAGCGGCTTGCCGTTATCGTCGACGCGGCTCGAAAGGTAGAGTCCCGGCCGTCCGCTGATCGTGCCGAGGCCATATTGGCTGGCAGCACCTTTCGCCATCGCCTCCTGAAAATAGTGCCGGAAATTATAGTCGATGCCGACAAAGCTGGTCGGTTCGCCGGCATTGCTGGCTGATATGGCGATGCCTGCCGTATCGATGACATAGATGGCGGAGGCCGAGGCATCGCCGGCAATCGCCTTGAGCTTGTCGTTGAGGGCCGCTTCTTGCATCTTCCCGGCCCGGCGCAGCGCGCCCCGCACAGCATCGTCGCGGGCCAGCACCAAGGGAACCAGGCGCTGCTTTTCGATTTCGCCGGTCAGCGTTCCCGCCGCCAGCGGCAGAGCGGCAAGTGCTGTGTCGCGCAGATTGTCGGCCGCCTGGCCGGAGGCGATGCGCCCGGCGATGGCGATCGCGCCAGCCAGGACGGCAAGGGCTGCGACCACGGCAAGCCAGCGGCCATCGCGCAGCCGGGCCACCGCCTCGCGCAGCAACTCACGGCCGGCAAACCCTTGGGATTCGCTATCGGTGCCTGCCTGCGGCGTCTGCCCTCTCCCTTTTCTTCGCGGCTTTCCGGTCAGTGTAATGCGAAAATCCGCCCAGGCAAACGCCACTTGTGCGGAAATCCGCACAAGTATTGTCCGCGCGACCTCTGACAAAGGCGGAAATCCGCGATTCCGGCCTTTCCCCGATCTGGCACGACGCTTGCAAAACTGTTTTCAGCGGCGTGCGACCGGAGCGCCGCGATGGGAGAAGTCACGCAGGCGATCCGTTTTCGCCCATCCGGCCAGGGAGAGTTCGATGCACATCGCAGACCAATCAGGCGCGCTTGCCGCGCAGCGCAAACCTTTCTATGCCCAACTCTACGTGCAGGTGCTCGTCGCGATCACCGTCGGCATCCTGCTCGGCCATTTCTATCCGTCGGTCGGCGAGAGCATGAAGCCGCTCGGCGACGCCTTCATCAAGCTGGTCAAGATGATCATCGCCCCGGTCATCTTCCTGACCGTGACAACGGGCATTGCCGGCATGAGCGACCTGCAGAAGGTCGGGCGTGTTGCCGGCAAGGCGATGCTCTATTTCCTCACCTTTTCGACGTTGGCGCTGATCATCGGCCTTGTCGTCGCCAATGTCGTGCAGCCGGGCGCCGGCTTCAACATCGACCCGGCGACGCTCGACGCCTCGACCGTCAACACCTACGCCGCCAAGGCGCACGATCAGTCGGTCACCGGGTTCCTGATGAACATCATCCCGTCGACCATCGTCGGCGCCTTCGCCGACGGCGACATCCTGCAGGTGCTGTTCTTCTCGGTGCTGTTCGGCATCGCGCTGGCGCTGGTCGGCGACAAGGGCGAGCCCATCCTCAATTTCCTGCAGGCGCTGACGACGCCGATCTTCAAGCTGGTCAGCGTGCTGATGAAGGCCGCCCCCATCGGTGCCTTCGGCGCCATGGCATTCACCATCGGCAAATACGGCATCGGCGCGGTCATCAATCTCGCCATGTTGGTCGGCACCTTCTACGTGACGTCGTTCCTGTTCGTGTTCATCGTGCTGGGTGCGGTCTGCCGCTACAACGGCTTCTCCATCCTGTCGCTGATCCGCTACATCAAGGAAGAGCTGCTTTTGGTGCTGGGCACCTCCTCGTCGGAGGCCGCCCTGCCCTCGCTGATGGAAAAGATGGAGAAGGCCGGCGCCAAGCGCTCGGTGGTCGGCCTGGTCATCCCGACCGGCTATTCCTTCAACCTCGACGGCACCAACATCTACATGACCTTGGCGGCGCTGTTCATCGCACAGGCGACCAACATCCACCTGTCGATGGGTGACCAGATCCTGCTGCTGCTGGTGGCCATGCTCTCGTCCAAGGGTGCCGCCGGCATCACCGGAGCGGGCTTCATCACCCTTGCCGCCACGCTGTCGGTGGTTCCGGCGGTGCCGGTCGCCGGTATGGCGCTGATCCTCGGCGTCGACCGCTTCATGTCGGAATGCCGGGCGCTGACCAACTTCGTTGGCAATGCCGTCGCCACGCTGGTGGTGGCGCGCTGGGAAGGCGAACTCGACGAGGCCAAGCTGGCGAGGGCGCTGGCGGGCACGGCTGACGACAGCCTGCCGGCGGATGTCGTCCCCGCCGAGTAACCACGCGTGGCTTATGCGTAAAAGGCCGGAGGCATGCTGCCTCCGGCCTTTGTCATGCAGTCGCACGTCAGACGGTGCCGATCTTGCTCAGTGGTGTGTCCGGATATGTGCTTGGGCCGACAGGCATGCGGGCTGCCAAAGTGCCCTCGTCGTCGAACAGCACAAGGCTGGCGGCGCCGACGAGCCCAGCATGGCGGCCGAGCTGTGCTGGAACGACCGGTACGTCGCGATAGGCGCGCATGGCCCGCTGCCTGATGGTTGCCTCGATGGTCGGCGCCATCAGGTCGAGCCCATTGGCGATGCCGCCGCCGACGACCAGCACATCGGGCGAATAGAGATGTAACAGGTTGGTGAAGCCGACGCCCAGCCAGCGGGCTTCCTCGTCCAGCAAGGCCGAGGCAAGATCGTCGCGCAGCCGTGCCGCCTCGACGACGTGGCGGCCGGTCACCTCCGCATCCGCTGACAGGCGCCGCAAGGCAGAGCCGTCGCCGGCCGCCGTGGCGGCGGTGGCGCGGCGGCCGAGCGCGGTTCCCGAAGCGATGGCCTCGAAGCAGCCGATGACGCCGCACACGCAACGCTCGCCCTCATTGGTGATGGTCATGTGACCGATCTCGGCGGCAAGGCCACGGCGGCCATGCAGGATGCGCCCATCGACGACGACACCGCCGCCGATGCCGGTCGACACCGTGACAAAGACCAGCGAGCGAGCGCCATGGCCGGCGCCGAAGCGCCATTCGCCGAGCGCCGCGGCATTGGCGTCGTTCTCCAGACGGACCGGCAGGCCGAGCCGCCGCTCGAGGATGTCGGCAAGCGGTACATCCAGCCAGCCGGTGAGAGTCGGCGGGCCGACGGCGATGCCGGCCAGCGGATCAAGCGGTCCCGGCGCACCGACACCGACGCCGACGACCGACAGTGCCGGGGCTTCGGCATGGACGGTCGCCGCCAGCGCCTCGATCTGGCCGATCACCACGTCTGGACCGGCCTGCGCCTGCGTCGGCACCGCCGCGAATGCCAGGATCTTGCCTTCGCGGTCGACCAAGGCGGCGCGAAGCTCCGTCCCGCCAAGATCGATCGCAAGGGCGGCTTCCGTTGTCATGCCGCGACCTTCAAGCCGTGCAGCCAGCCGATGCGGCCGGCGAGGTCCTTGTCACCGAAGGCGAGCGAACCGAGAACCACGGTTTCGGCGCCGGCGGCACGCAGCAACGGCACGGTCTCGTGGCGGATGCCGCCGTCGGCGGCCAGAACCACTTGCGCCTCACGGCCGGCCTTTCTCAGGATAGCGCGGGTAGCGCCCAGCCTGTCGCAGGCCTTGTCCGACAGGCTCTGTCCCTTGACGCCGATTGCGGTTCCAAGAAGCGTTACGAAGGCGACTTCCGGGACGAAGGCCGTCACCGCTTCCACAGGCGTCTCCAGCCTGAGCACGACGCCCGCCTCGGCGCCGAGCTCCCGCGCCAGCCGCACGGCGCGCAATCCCGCCTCGCCATTCTCGGCATGGACGCTGATCATGTCGGCGCCGGCTTCGATGAACTGGCGCGTCTGCGCCTCGACGATTGCTTCATCGACCATCAGGTGGACATGGATCGGCTTGGCCGTCAGCCCGGCGATGCGGGCGACGAGGTCGGGGAAGAACAGGAAGGACGGGGCGAAATGACCGTCCGCCACATCGATATGATGAAGATCGACATAGGGTTCGATGCGCTTCAAGTCGTTCTCGAAATTGGCAAGATTGGCAGACCAGAGCGAGAATTCGGCGATCATGCGATCGCGTGGCAGTTCGGCGATGGCGGCCGGGCCGGAGAGAGATTTCGAGATCATGATTGGTCCTGCTTGTCAAAATTTGTGTTGAGAAAGCTGCCGATGGCGGCGCGGATTTCGGCGAAATGGCGCTCCTTGTCGGTGGCCTTCGGCGTCACCTCGACAAAGGCGGCATTGGGGATGGTGTCTGCAAGGCTGCGCGCGGTGGCCAGCGGATGGACGAGATCGATGCCGCTGCCAATGACGAGTGTCGGGAGCGCGAGGCCGGCGGCCGCTGCCCGCGTCACGCCGGGCCCATCGTTTGCGATCGCTCGCATCACCTCGGCGAAAACATTCGCATTGGCGCGCGCGAAAAAGCCGAGCAGGGAAGCAAGATTGTCCGGCGCCTCGATGCGAAAGCGAGCCGCCGTGGCGGAGGCCGCAAACGCATCGCGCGCGTCATCCAGCGGACGGCCGCGGATGAGCTCCGCCACTTCCACGTAAGGGCGCATGTTTTGCGATGCCGCGTCGAAAGCCCAGGCAGGGCGAACAAGCACGAGACCTGTGACCCTATCCGGGTGCCGGGCCGCAAGCCGCAAGGCGATTGCCGCGCCCATCGAGATGCCGCCGGCGACGAAACGGTCGAGGCCGGCGGCATCGGCGGCAGCCAACACGTCGTCGGCGAACATCTCGATCGAAAAAGGACGCTTGCTGCCGGCGCCGGAGCCGCCCTGAGCGCGACATTCGACGGTCAGTCGGCGGTATGAAGGACCATCGGGAAAGTTCTGCGCCACTTGTGCCGCATCACCGCCGAGGCCATGCTGGAAGACGACGGGAGGCCTGCCCTGCCCCGTGTCGAAGACACGAAGCGATGCGTCGTCGCGAAGCAGGATCGCCGGCGCGGCGCCCATCAGAGGAGTCCCCGCAGAAAGGCTGCGACGCCGGGGGCTTCATCGGCGGACAGCCCGTGGGTGACGAGCGATCCGTCGAAGCCCGCTGCCTTCAGCCGTGAAACAAAATGCGGAAAATCGACGATGCCTTGTCCGGCGGTGGCAAAGCGGCCGTCACCAGAGCGATCCTTGGCGTGCGCCATGGCGATATGGCCGGCAGCCTCGTCGATCGCGGCGGCGACGATGGCGCGCGCTTCGTGTGGCGTCGCGTGCTCGAACAGGTTCGCCGGATCGAGCACGATCTTCAGATGCTTCGATCCCATTTCGGCGATCAGCCTGGTCGCGTCCCTGGCCGAGGTGACGATGTTGGCCTGCTCGGGCTCGATGCCGAGATCGACGCCGGCGTCTTCGGCAAGCGCCAGCGCTTTCTCCATCTCGGCGGCCATGTCGGACCAGGCCGCCGGGGTGCTATTGTCGGGATGATACGCCCACTGATCGGCGGCGTTGCGCGAGCCGGTGCAGAGCGTGACCAGCGGAATGTCGAGGGCAGCAGCAGCATTGATGATGGCCGCGAGACGCCTGAGGCCACCGTCGCGCACAGCCTTGTCGGGATGCGCCATGTTGTAGGTGCCCGACAGTGCGGCGAGTGCAACCCCGGTCGATTGTGCTGCGGCGCGGGTGGAAGTGACTGCTTCCGCCGGCACGACATCCGGCATCGATGGCAGGCCGGCGCAGGCTAGATTGAACTGCGTCGTCTCATAGCCAGCCTGCTTAACCGCCGTCAGCACGGCAGCCGGCTCTGTGCCGGCAAATGTCTTGGCGAAAATGCCGAGACGCATCAGACCGCTCCCGAAACCGAGGCGAGTTCGACCCGTTCACCTGTCTCGACCGAACGCGCGATGGCGACCATGGCGCGGATCGAGGCGATGCCGTCCTCGACATTGGCGCCGCGCATCGGCGTGCCGTTCAGGACTGTATCCGCTAGGCCTTCCAGTTGGCGGCGGAAGAAGTGGCCGTCGGCGCCGAGCGGCTTGTGGGCGGTGGCGGTCTTCTCGTAAAAGATCTCGACCTCGCTGGCGCGGAAGTACCAGGGGTTGAAGGTTTTCGCGATGACGGAGCCGTTCTCGCCATAGAGCTGAAAACCTTCGTGCCAGTCCATGCGGACGGCAACCGTCAGGTCGAGATGGCCGAGCGCGCCGCTGGCGAATTCGGTCTCGACGAACCAGCAATAGGCGCCGAAGCGTTCGTTGAGGCGGGCGCGCACGGCAACGATTTCGCCGCACAGGAAACGCGCCGTATCGACGAGATGCGAGCCGTGCGCCAGCATGAAATATTGCCTGAGATCAGCCTTGGGATTGCCGGTCGGCTTCTTCGCCAGCTTGCTGGTGACCGGCAGCGGCTGAATGGCATCGGTGTTGGTGTAGCGATGGGTGGAATCGCAGTACCAGGCCTTAAGCGCCAGCACCTCGCCCATTTCATCGCGGACGAAGTCGCGCGCCGCCTCCAGCGCCGGGTCGAAGCGCTTCATGTGACCGACCTGCAGGACCTTGCCCGAGCGCCTGACCGCCTGGGCCAGCGCCTCGCCTTCCTCCACCGAGGTGCCGATCGGCTTTTCGCATAGGACATGCTTTCCCGCATCGAGCGCCTTGATCGACATCGGCACGTGATAGGCGTCCGACGTGGCGACGATCACCGCTTCCAGTTCGGGATCGGCGAGCATGGCGTCGTAGTCGGCATACATCTTTTGCGGCTCGTAGGTGGCGCCCATGCGGGCGAGCAGATCGGGTGCCGCGTCGCAGATGGCGTGGAGGTCGGCATTCCCAGCCTTCACGCAGGATTGCAGATGCGCGAACTGCGCGATGGGGCCGCAGCCGAGCACACCGACCCTGAGGCGTCTGTCCTGTTTCTTGATCATCGTCTCGTTCTTCAGGCGCCCAAGCTGCGCATTGTCTGGCGGTTGGTTTTTACCGCGCCGGCGGGATCGGCGGCGGCCGTTTCGGATTCCTCCTCCAGCACCAGCCAGCCGTTGAAGCGCGGTGCGGTGTTGGCGATCTCGATCACCGCCGGCGTGTCGCAGACGCCCTTGCCGAGCATGGCCCAGCTGCCGTTGGCATCGACGTCCTTGAGGTGGATGTAGCGGATGCGGTCGCGGTAGGTGCGCAGCGTATCGGACATGTCCTTGTGGCCGCGCAGTATATGGCCGGTATCCGGTACCCAGCCGACCAGGTCGGGGTCGAGCAAGGCAAAGATCGCGTCGTAATCGGCGCGGTCGAACAGCAGCGTGTTGTGGTGCGAGCTGGGATGCACCGCGACCTGAACACCGGCCTTGCGTCCGATCTCGCCGGCGTTGTTGTAGACATCGGCCGCGATGGCGAACTTATCCTCACGCGGGCCGTCGGACACCACCGTCGCCGAGCCCATCGACACCAGCGCGCCCGGGAAGGCGGCGGCGAAATCGATCCAGCGTTTGGCGGTCTCGAGGTCGGCGCCGATCTCCTCCTTCGACGTAAAGCCACTGTCCGAGCCAAAGGCGAAGGAAACCAGCGTCAGCCCCGACGTCTTCAGCGCGGCGGCGAACTCCTCCGGCTTGTTGCCATAATGTCCGATCATGGTGTCGGTGATCTCGATGCCCGCATAGCCACCGTCAGAGATCGCCCTCAGCAGATCGTCGGGGCCGCCGGTGAACCGGTCTCCCAGCATTTCCCAGGTGAAGGTCTGGCAGCCGACTTTGAGGTCTTTCACGTTCATCCTTTCAATCCTTGATACCGCTTACCCTGCGTCGCCGTGGGATGAACATCCTACTTGACCGAGCCCGCGGTCATGCCGGCGAGGAAGTATCTCTGGGCAACGAGGTAGATGAGCAAGAGCGGTAGCGAGCCGAGCACGCTCATCGCCATCATCTGGTTCCATTCGAAGGCATGCTGCCCCATCAACAGCTGGATGCCGATCGGGACGGTTCGCATGGACGTCGATTTCGTCAGCGTCAGCGCAAAGAGAAATTCGTTCCAGCACAACAGGAAGGTGTAGACCGACGTCGCCACGATACCAGGCAGTGAAATCGGGACAATCACCCGCCAAAGCGCGGTCCAGCTGCTGCCGCCGTCGACAGCCACGGCTTCATCGAGATCGCGGGGCAAGGTGTTCAGATATCCCGTCATCAGCAGGATCGCGTAGGGCAGCGTAAACACCAGGTAGGTCAGGATCAGTGCGACATAGGTGTCGAAGATACCGTATGAGACGACAAGCCCGAAGAAGGGGATCAAAAGTGTGATCGGCGGAATCGTCTGCGTGCTGATGATGATTGTGTTCAGGCTACCCTTGCCGCGGAAATTGAAGCGGCTGAACCCGTAGGCCGCTAGCAAGGCGATCAGCACCGTCAGCACGGTCACCGCTCCCGCCACGAAATAGCTGTTGAAGAAGAAGCGCAGCTTTACCGGGTCGCCAAGGATGGCTGCATACGCTTCCAGCGTGAACGCCTTTGGCAGGATGGTTGGTGGCAGGGCAAAGATTTCGGTATTCGATTTGAACGAGCTGCTCAGCATCCAGTAGATCGGGAATGCCGCGAAAAAGAGCCCTGCTGCAAGCGCTACATGGAGCGCGACGGTGATCAGCCTGTCTTTCGGCGTGTGCCTTTTCCTCATGGTGATTACCGAGCCTTTTGATAGCGAATATAGAACAGCGTCAGGCCGAGAGAGATCAGCAGGATGACCACGGCGCTGGCCGAAGCCTGCGACAGGTTGTAGCTCGAAAATGCCAGCTTGTACGTGTAGGTGCTGAGGACCTCGGTCGAGTAGATCGGGCCACCGCCCGTCGTTATCCAGATTAGCGGGAAGACCTGCATGGTCCAGATGAAGTCGAGCAGCGAGATGCTGATGATGATCGGCATCAGCTGCGGAATGGTGATGAAGATCAGCTTCTGGTAGGCTTTCGCCCCGTCGATATCGGCGGCCTCGTAGAAATCCTTGGGAATGCCCTGCAAACCCGCGAGCAAACTGACCATGAAGAGCGGGTAGCCCGCCCAGATATTGGCAAAAGTGACTGCATGCAGCGCGGTCTCAGGCGAGGAAAACCATTCGACCTTGGAACCGATGATGCCGATTTGCATGAGAATACTGTTCACGACACCGTTCGGCTCAAGCAGGAGGCGCCAGATCACGGCGATGATCACCGCGGTGAACAGCCAGGGCAGTATGTAGAGCACGCGCAGAATGTTGCGCAGCGCCGGATTGATGCGGTCGCTGTTCAGCATGAGCGCGAAGACCATGCCGATGGTCATGTGGAAAATGACACTCATGCATGTGAAGTAGAGCGTGTGCCACAGCGAAGCCCAGAACACGGGGTCGTCGAAGATCGCCTGGTAGTGCTTCAGTCCGGCAAAGGATGGGTCACGACGCAGCACCGCGCTGTTCTGGAACGAGTAGGCAATCACCGTCACCATCGGCAGCAGCATCAGGAGCCCGATTATGAGCAGCGAGGGCGACAGATAGAGGTAGGGTGCGACCGCTCGTTTGAGCTTGTGGTGGGAGCGCTTTTGCCGGGTCATGTGCCAACCTTGGGATACGCCTTCAAGGGAAGGTAAGCTTTCAAAAACAAGTCCACTCAGAATGCCGATCCGTTGTTGCCGGGTGGCCTGCCCGAAGTCAGGTCACCCGGTCGAAGACAGCAAACGGGAACAGGCCGATCAGAATTTCGCCATCCAGCCCTTCTGAGCGGCGGCGGCTGCTTGTTCCGGAGACTGCTCGCCGGCGAGCATCTTCTGGGCTTGCACGTCGAACTGGGTCATCAGGTCTTCAGCCACCGGCAGGCCCGTGAACTCATTGGCGAGATGACCGGTCTTGAAGATTTCAAAAGCCTTGCCGAAAGCCTTGTCCGAGGTCACGAAATCGGGCTTGGCGTTGACGTTGCCCGGGAAGGCGTTTGCAAGCGACACGAGCTTGGCGTTGACCTTTTCACTCATCAGATACTGGACGAGTTTCCAGGCCTCTTCCTGATGTTTCGAAGCCGCAGAGATGCCGATGCCCCAGGAGGCATAGGGAAGGCCGCGCTTGCCGGTATAGTTTTCCACGACAGGGACCGGGATGAGGTCGAAGTTCAGCTTGGGATTGCGCTTGCGGATGAGGTTCACATGCGCGAGCGAGTCGATCATCATCCCGACGCGGTTGTTGACGAACTCCTCGACCTTTTCCTGCTCGGTCTTAGTGGCGATGCCGGGCGAGATGGTGCCGGCGTCATTGAGTGATTTGACGAAAGTGAGCATATCCACCACCGGTTTGCCCTCAAGGTCCGGCTTGCCGCTCGCCATCATCGACTGGCCCGAAGCCCAAACCCACGACATCATGTCGTTCTGGACGCCGGATGGCGTTTGCAGCGACAGGGGCAGCACCCAGCCATACTGGTTCTGGTCGGCGTGCGTCATCTTCTTGGCGGCTTCGAGAAACTCCGCACGGGTCGACGGCAGCTTGGTCACGCCCGCCTTGGCGGCGAGGTCCAAATTCACGAAGACCGGATAGACGAACGAAGCCACGGGAAACATCACGGCCTTGCCGTCCACCTTGATGATATCCGCGACCTGGCTCTTGTCGAAACCGCTCGCATCCATCATCGGATTCATGTCGGCGAGTGCGCCCTGCGCATTCAGATTGTTCACCCAGGCGCCGTCGAGACCGACGACGTCGCTGAGCGTTCCGGTTGCAGCACCAACCGAGATCTGATCTCGCGTGGTGGCGTAGGGGCCGCTGACCAGCGTCACCTTGATTCCGGGGTTTGCCGCCTCGAACTCGTCCATGATTGACCTGAGCGAGCCAGCCGGCAATTCGGGCTCCCACCATTGGGTGAATTCCAGCGTCGTGTCCGCCATGGCGCCGGTTGCGCCAAGCAACCATGCGGCCGCGGCTATTTTCAGCATCGCGGGTTTAATACGAAACGTCATTTTCTCCTCCTTCTTTATATTCGCCCGCACAATGCGGCCGATCGTCTGATTATTCAGAAGTCTTCTTACGCAGGCGCCTCACCCTCGCCCGCGGGTCTCATCGCTGATATTCAGATTGCCAGATGCGTCTCGGGGTCGAAGAAATGGAGCTTGGTATCATCCAGGGCCAAGCTGATTTCCGAGCCGGAGCGGACTGTGCTGACCGGTTCGAATTTCGCCACCGCATTCGACGCCAGGCCGAAATCCTGCACCGCGTCAGGGTCGCCGGAGTCCACCCGGACCGCGTCGATGTTGAGATGGACGATTTGTTCGGATCCGAGTTCTTCGATCGAGGTCACCTTTGCCGGTATCGTCTGATACTTGCGGCCGGATTCGAGACTGCTGTCATAGAGATCCTCCGGTCGTATCCCGAACACGACCTTGCGCCCCGCATACGACCTCAAGCCCGGCCTGCGCACGAAGGCTGCATCCTGCAGCCGGATGGCCAAGGCGCCGGACATCAGTTCGTCGCCCGTCAGGGTTGCCTCGAAAAGATTCATCGAAGGAGACCCGATGAAGCCGGCAACGAAAGCGTTCACCGGCGATTCATAGAGCCTCTTGGGTGCGTCGACCTGCTGCAGCACGCCGCCTTTCAACACCGCGACCCTGTCGCCCATCGTCATGGCTTCGGTTTGGTCGTGGGTCACATATATGGTCGTTACGCCGAGCTGCTTTTGCAGCCTGGTGATTTCGGCGCGCATTTGAACACGCAGTTTCGCGTCCAGATTGGAAAGGGGTTCGTCCATGAGAAAGGCTGCCGGCTCGCGCACCATGGCGCGGCCCATGGCAACCCTTTGACGCTGTCCACCTGAAAGGTTCGCGGGTTTGCTGTCCAGCAGAGACGTCAGTTGAAGGGTTTTGGCGATCTCGTCCACGCGCTTTTTGCGCTCGGCCTTCGGCTTGCCTGCCAGCCGCATCGAAAAGCCAATGTTTTCGAACACGGTCATATGCGGGTAGAGAGCGTAGCTCTGGAAGACCATCGCGATGTCGCGATCCTTGGGCGGCATGTCGACGACGTCTATTCCGCCGATCCGGAGGCTGCCGCTGGTGACGTCCTCCAATCCCGCGATCATCCGCAACGCGGTGGATTTGCCACAGCCGGACGGCCCGACGAGAATCAAGAACTCGCCGTCCTTGACCGACAGGTTCAATTGGTCGATTGCGTGAAAATTGTTCCCGTATGTCTTGCAGATATTCTCAAGAACGACTTCTGCCATATTCCTCCCTCCACAAGTCTAAGCCATTGATTCTTATGATTGTCCTCGGCTTACGTTCACCTGCGAAATTTTCCTCGGATAGTTCAGGCTATGTTCCGGTATCAAGCCGCGCATATTTCAGTTCGACTGCCGACGGCGCGTTCGTCGATGCCAAGAGTTCCTTGACCTGGTCGTCGGTCGGAAGCGCCTCGCGCCCGCCCCGCCCCGTTATCGAAAGGGCCGCCGCCGCGGCCGCGAATGCGACCCGGCCTGCGGTGTCGGCCCCGCGCGTCAATGCAAGGGCATAGGCGCCATGAAAGCAGTCACCGGCGCCGGTCGAGTCGACGACGGCAACCCGGTGCGGAGGCAGGTGCCAGAGCCCTGTCTCGTCGCGTCCGCGATAGAAGACGCCTCTGCCGCCATCCGTCAGAACCACGGCGGACCGCGACGGCAACCACAATGCATCGAGTATCTCGGCCGGCGAGTGGCGGCCGGTGGCGGTCCGCGCAAAGCCGAGCGGAAGAATGAGATGGTCGCAGAGCCCGATCAGTCTCTCGGTGGCCGGGCCGTGGCTCCATTCGACATCGCCGAGGATCGCAAGGCCGAGATCGCGAGCCCGAGCCACGACATCCAGCGACCCGATCCCGTAACTGTCGACGATCAGGACAGTCGCGCGGCTGAGAACCTCGTCCGGAAAGTCCGGCGCGGTGCCCAGCATCGCTTCGTCGTCATACGCGATGAACCGCTCCCCATCCGAACCGACGGTGATCCGCGAGCGCACCGGGCGCGCGTGCGGGTGGCGCGGCGCGAACGCGGTTTCAACGCCGCTCGCAACGAGATCGCACAACACGGCGTCGTCGGCGGCACTGCCCAGCCATCCGACGAACCCGGCGCTTCCGCCGAGCCGCGCGACGGCGGCAAGTGCCGTCGCGACGTTTCCCCCGAAAGCCCGGGCACTTTGCAAAACCTTCCCCTTGCCCGCCGACAACGGCTGATCGACATAGACGATGTCGTCGATCGCAATAGCTCCGAAGCCGAGGATTGAAGGGACGGCGGGCATCGTTCAGGTACCCGCCTTCGTCAAGGCGTCTTGCGCCGAAAGGCCGTCATGGATGACGCCCCGAAAGGCGATCGCTGCCTTTTCCGGATCGCCGTGCCCCCATAGATTGCGGCCCACCACGGCACCGCGCGCGCCTGCACGGATGGCGTCCGCCGTCTGCTGAAGGGCGCCGAGCAGCGTGTCGGTCTTCGGACCACCAGCGATCACAACCGGCACCGGGCAGGTCCGAACGGTCTCTCGGAACGACTCGAAATCGCCCGTGTAACCGATCTTGATCACATCGACGCCGGACTCGTAGCCGATGCGTGCCGCATAGGCGATCTCGTCGGGGGTGAAGACGATTTTTGCCCCGTCGGTGAAATCGCGAGGGTAGATATGCGCCACCACCGGCATGCCGTAACGAGCCGCCGCGTTCACCGAATCGGTCAGCCAGCGTATGTATTTTCCCTCGGTCGCGCCACGCACCGGAATGGCCACGGCCAACGCATCGGCGCCGGCGCGCACCGCATCCTCGGGCGTTGCAATCAGTTCACTGATGCGATCGTCTGGGGTGAAGCAGCCGGCCTGGATCACCAGGGATGCCTTGCCCGCATATTGCGGCCACAGATGGCGCGCGGTGCCAGGCTGGATGCTGACGTAGTCGGGTTTGCCTACCATGACGCGTGCAAGCGCACCCGGCAGGTCGGCAAGACCTCCTTTGCGCACGTCGCCATAGCCGACAAAGTGGTCGACCGCGCCGCCAAAAAGATTCCCCGATGGATGTGAGAAGAGGCGCGCCAGGCGCACCTTGGTTCCGAGGCTCATGAGTCCAAAACTCTCCAATTGATTGATTTCAAAATCCTGGATCCAGTGTTTGCGAAAGAAATAACAAATGCAATCTTTCGAAATCTTTCGAATTCGCCTATTTTTGGTAGAGTGAACCGAGGCCAGGGCGATCGCTTGGCGCATGGGGGCAAGGACAGGCCAATGTTGTCAGAGCAGAGACGCCAATCGATCCTGGGTGAAGTGCAACGCAGCGGGCAGGTTCGCATCAAGGACCTGTCAGACGATTTTGGCGTGTCGGAAGTCACGGTGCGCTCCGACCTCGAGATACTGGATCGCAAGGGACTGCTGACCAAGACCCGCGGAGGCGCGGTGACCCGGACCACGGATTCGACCACGGCCGCGTTCGCCCGGCGGATGCAAACAAACCTCGATGCAAAGAAACGCATCGCCCGGGCAGCGATAGACCTGTTCGAGGACAACCAATCGGTCATCTTCGATGGCGGCTCGACATTGATGCAGGTTGCCATGCTGTTACCGCCGCTCAGCAATGTCGTGGTCGCGGCCACGGCGATGAATATCGTGCAGCATCTGATGCATCGGCCCGGGCTCGACGTTCACATGATCGGCGGCCGGGTCTACCCGGACACGGTAAGCACGCTGATCACCGATGCCGACACGGCTCTCGGCGGCTTGGTAGCGCATCAGGTCTTTGTTGGAGCGCATGCAATTGACTCGTCACTGGATGTGGTCGACGTGAACGAAGACATGGCGCGAACCAAGCGAAACCTCGTGCGCATGGCCCGGCGCGTTGTCCTCCTTGCGGATTCGAGCAAATGGGGCGTCAGCGGAACCTCCAAGGCCTTTTCGCTGTCGAGCGTCGATGTCGTGATCACCGACGATGGCCTGTCCGGCCCAATACGCAGCCAGCTTGATAGGACAGGGGCCAAGGTGATCTATGCCTGACCCCGTCGAGGTCCCTGGCCGCGGCGGAAATATCCGATGCGCGCATGACCCACGGCATCCGCATCGGCGGTCGGCCGTTTTTTCATGTCGGTCATTTTCTCCTCCCATGACTGGCAGCCTCCCGATATCGCGCCAGCATTTTCGCATGTTGTATAAAAATTTTACGCGCGTCAATATTTAATATGTTGTATAGCCCTTTGCGAAGGCGATCCGTTCCTTCTGGGCGGATTCGGCAGACGGTGACCGCGTTGGGAGGTACGATCGAGAATGCACGGGATATCAACGACGAAACTCGGGATCGGCGTCATCGGATGCGGCAATATCTCGATGACCTATCTGCGCAATGCCGCTCTCTTCGGCGGCATCGAGTTGCGCGCCTGCGCCGATATCTCGGCCGACATGACGGCGCTGCGGGCGAAGGAATATGGCATACGGGCACTCGGCGTCGATGCACTGCTGGCCGACCCCGAGATCGATCTCGTCCTCAACCTGACCATTCCGGCGGCGCATTTCGACATTTCGTTTGCCGCCCTTTCGGCCGGCAAGCACGTCTTCACCGAAAAGCCGCTCGCCACCTCGGCCGCCGATGGACGGCGCCTGGTCGACGAGGCGCGGTCGCGCGGGCTGCTGCTCGGCTCGGCGCCCGACACCTTCCTTGGTGCAGCCGGACGCCGCGCCCGCCGGCTGATGGATGACGGCGCCATCGGCCGCCCGGTCACCGGCACCGCCTTCATGATGGGCCGCGGCATGGAGCACTGGCACCCCAACCCGCAGTTCTACTACCAGCCAGGCGGTGGCCCGGTGTTCGACATGGGCCCCTACTATCTGACCATGCTGGTCAATCTGCTCGGCCCGGTCGAACGCGTCATGGCGATGGCGACGCGCGGCCAGGAGGAGCGGCTGATCACTGCCGAAGGGCCATTCAAGAACACCACATTCAAGGTCGGCACGCCGACCAATGTGCTGTCGCTGCTGGAGTTCCGCTCCGGCGCAACCGTCACCTTCGGCGCCTCGTGGGATGTCTTTCGCCACTCCAACCATCCGATCGAACTGCACGGCACGGAAGGCTCGCTGCGCCTGCCCGACCCCGACACGTTCGGCGGCACCGTGTCGCTGTCGAAACGCGGCACCGACTGGAGGGATTTCGCCAGCGAAGGCGAACTCTATGGCGCCCGCAACTGGCCTTATGCGGCGCCCGATCGCGCCAATTACCGCATGCTCGGCGTCGCCGATCTGGTGCGCTCGCTTCAGACCGGCAACACGCCGCGCGCCTCCGGCAATCTGGCGCTGCATGTACTGGAGATCATGGACGCTATCCTGCGCTCCGGTGAAACACAGGGCTCGGTCGCCATCGCGGGCGATGTCGTCCAGCCGGCCCTGCTGACCGAGGAAGAGGCCAGCGATCTGCTGGCCTGAGGGTATGATCATGACGCTCGATCCGGATGCGCTGCGCGTCCTCGACATGGCTCGTGCAGCCGGCGGCAAGCCATTCGAGACCGGCAGCGTGGCGGCGGCGCGAGCTGCCTACAACGCCTCGTTCCCGACGCTGCAAGGTGAGCATGAGCCGGTCGCGACGACCTTTGAACAGCAGATCGACGGGCCGAACGGCCCCATCACTGTCCGCATCCATCGCGGCATCGACGCACTGCCGAGCGGAGCGCCGGCGCTGCTCTATCTGCATGGCGGCGGCTGGGTCATCGGCAATCTCGATTCACATGACGAGATCTGCCGCCTGATGGCCAATCTCGGCAACGCCGTCATTGTCTGCCCCGACTATCGCCTGGCCCCGGAGCACAAATTTCCCGCCGGGCTCGAGGATTGCCTGGCGACACTTCGCTTCATGGCCGAGAATGCCGTCGACCTGGGCATCGACAAGGTGCGCATTGGTGTTGCCGGCGACAGCGCCGGCGGCAATCTTGCCGCAGTGCTGGCGCTGCTCGCACGCGATGGGCTCGCTCCACCACTTGCGACGCAGATCCTGATCTATCCCAACACCGACGCGCGGCAGACATCGGGCAGCTACCGGCGTTTCGGCGACGGCTTCGGCCTTACCGCGACGACCATGGCATGGTTCCGCGACCATTATGTGCGAACGCCCGACGAAATCATGGACTGGCGCGTCTCGCCCTTGCTGGCGCCTGATCTTGCCGGCGTCGCGCCAGCATTCGTGGCGCTTGCCGGCTGTGACATCCTGGCCGACGAAGGGGCAGCCTATGCGGCGCGCCTGCAGGCCGCGGGCGTGCCTGTGATCCTGCGGCAATGGCCGGGCCAGATCCATGGCTTCGTCTCGATGGGACGCCATATTCCCGCCGCCCGGCAAGCGGTGGTCGAGGGGGTGACGGCCTGGCGCCACTTCGAGGGATCGACGTCGACCGGTTAGGCCGACTGACGCATCACCAGGGTGGCACCGAGCTTGACGGTGCACGCCATGCCCTGCTTCGGCGGATCGGCCTCGTCCAGCAGGGCCAGCAGGATCTCGACGCTGCGGCCGGCCATGGCGGTGAAATCCTGCGCCATGGTGGTCAGCGCCGGACAGGTGTAGCGGCTCAGCGGATGGTCGTCGTGGGCGGCAACGCGCAGATCGCAATCGGGCCTGCGGCCGACCTTCAGGCCGCGCGAGTACGCGGCCGCCATTACGCCAAAGGCGAGACGATCGTTGGCGCACAGGATGGTGCGGCCGGGCAAGGTCCCGGCCTCCAGCATTTTTTCCGTCTGCTCGTAGCCGATGCGTTCGAAGTCCCAGGTGTAATCGCGCGCGGCCTCGATGACGGCCGGCTTGAAGCCGGCGGTCTCCATCGCGACGATGTAGCTCTCCTGGCGTTCGCCGGAGTTGTGGTTGACATGCGGAATGTCGAGATAGACCGGCGGTTCGCCCGAGCGACAGAGATAGTCGACGATGGTCGACACGCTCTGCCGGTTGTCGTTGCCGACGAACGGCGTATCGCCCTCGATATAGGTGTCGAAATAGACGATCGGAATGTCCTGCCCGAGCTTGTCGAAGACGCTGCGGTCGGAGGCAAGGCCGAGCGGGGCGATGATCGCGCCGGCCACCTTCAGCGACAGCAGCGTCCTGACCGACTCCGCCTCCAGCTTCGGCGAGCCATGCGAGGAGATGACGATCGGCCAGTAGCCTTCGTCGCGGCAACGAAATTCGATGCGGCTGACCATCTCGGCGTAGAAAGGATCGGTGATCGTCGGCACGACGATGCCGATGTTGCGGGTGCGCTTGCGGTTGAGATTGCGGGCGAAAAGGTTCGGCTGATAGTCCGAGGAACGCAGGGCGGCTTCGATGCGCGCCCGCGTCGCCGGCTTCACGCTCGCCGGATCGTCGAAATATTTGGACAGCGTCGGGCGCGACACGCCGCATGCCTGGGCGAAGTCGTCCATCGTGCGGTGCGTCTTCTCCGCCATCGATATGTTCCTGATCCCCTGCCAACGATCGGCCCCGCCCACAGTCATGCGGCCGTTGACCGGATGCGACAATGCTCGACGGAACTTATTCAGTCAATTTTCACAGTTCCCATTAGAATGCAAAAAGATTGCGTGCGTCAAATTATTTGTTAACGCTTTAAACCTGATGGCGTCAGTTCGACGAGGATAGGCTGCAGAAGCTTGCCGCTCAGCCCTCGGCTACGGGCCTGCTTGCCAAATGTCGCCATGCCGCCCATACACGGCTTGGAAATCACCCCACCCCGTTCGCCCCCCCTGCCAGGGATACCGTCCAATGTCCGTGACGCCGTGGTCAAAGCCGTGACGGATCACTCCACGCCATCGCTCGCCAGCCTGGGCTGGACCGAATTTTTCGGCGACCAGCTCGAGCCCGGCGAAGCCAATCTTGTCCCGACGCGGATCGCCACCGTCCACCGCGATCGCCTGACCGGCCTGTCCCAGGCAGGGCCGGTCGACCTGACGCTGCCGGCGCAGGCGAACACCGGTGACTATGCCGTCGGCGACTGGGTTCTGGTCGATGGGCATGAACACCTTGTGAAGCGCCGCCTGACCCGCAAGACGGTGCTGGAACGCCGCACCCAGGGCGGTGGCAGGGTGCCGCAGCTTGCCGCGGCCAATGTCGACACGCTGTTCATCGTCACCTCGTGCAATGCCGACTTCAATCCCGCCCGGCTCGAGCGCTATCTGGCGCTGGCCAACGAGGCCGGAACGACGCCGGTGATCCTGCTGACCAAGGCCGATACCGCTGAAGACGCCGAGACCTACCAGAAGCAAGCTGCGGCGTTGCAGCGTGGATTGCCGGTGGTGATGCTGAACCCCCGCACATCGGATGCGGCAACCGTCCTGGCTGCCTGGTGCGGTGTCGGCCAGACGGTGGCGCTGATCGGCTCCTCCGGCGTCGGCAAATCGACGCTGGTCAACACGCTGGCCGGATCGGCGCAGCAATCGCCGCAACAGACCGGGGGCATCCGCGAGCACGATTCCAAGGGACGCCACACCACCACGTCGCGATCGCTGCATTCAATCGCCGGCGGTGGCTGGGTGATCGACACGCCGGGCATGCGGACGCTGCAGGTCAGCGATGTCGGCTACGGCATCGACACGCTGTTTGCCGAAATCACCGAGCTTGCACCGCTCTGCAAGTTCCGCGACTGCACGCATGTGCACGAGCCGGGTTGCGCGGTTCAGGCTGCCTTGAAGGCGGGGACGCTCGACCCGGAGCGCCTTGCCCGCTGGCGAAAACTGTCCGACGAGAACCAGAACAACACGCCGGTCCAGAGCGGGCCTCGCGGAGCCAAGACTTCCGGCGGTCGCGGAAAGAGGCGCTGAACGGCGAGGACTGAGGACTTCAGAGCTGCGCCGTGCCGAAAACGCGATCCCAGAATGCCGAAGTCACACCGAAATTGGCCGTTTCGTCGATGTGGTGATGCACCGCATGACGGCGCTTGAGCGTGTAGAGATAGCTCGGATGCGCCGGGTGCCAGTGATGGATCATGTGGTGGATGCTGATGTACCACAGATATCCCAGCATCAACCCGCAGCTCACCGCGCTCGCGGTGGCGAAATCTGAGACCACCCAAACGGGCACAAACGCGACCAGCGCATGCACGCCGAGACTGAGCCAGGTTGGCGTGCCCACAGAACTGCGTTCCTCGACATGGTGACGGTCGTGCAGGTCCTTGACGTAAGGAATATGGTGAAGAGCGAACCTGTGCAGCACATACTCGATCAGCGTCCAGAGGCCGAGACAGGCGAGGACAGTGCCGATCCAGCCTGGCGCACTCTCTTCGCCAGCCTCGAGCAGCCCGGCCACTGCCAGCACGGCGATCACCAGCGGATACACCACGAAGTCGCTATAGTAGCCAATAAGACCGAGTTGCATCGTCACCTAGCCTTCGAGCCGCCAAATAAGCGATGGTATCAGATTGCCGGACTCGCGACCGAGGTGCAATGCAGACGCGCCTGACATAGCGTCGCAATCCCCTAGTGCAAGGTTCGCATCAACGATTCAAGGACCATCAGCAGGCTGCCGGCTTCGCAAATGGACGCACAAAAATGGCAAAACGCAGTGCGGGATTGCTGATCTATCGCCGCAGCGATGGCGATCTCAGGGTGTTGCTGGTTCACCCGGGCGGGCCGTTCTGGGCGAAGAAGGACGATGGCGCCTGGTCGATACCGAAGGGTCTCGTCGGCGAGGACGAGGATGAGTTGACGGCAGCGCAACGCGAGACCGAGGAAGAGCTCGGCGTCAGGGTCGACGGCACCTTCGCGCGGCTTGGCGACTACAAACAACCCGGTGGCAAGGTTGTCACGGCCTGGTCCGTCGAGGCGCGCATCGACATCGATGTGGCTGCCATCAAAAGCAACATGTTCACCATGGAATGGCCGCCAAGGTCGGGATCCCTGAAGGAGTTCCCGGAGGTCGACAGAGCGGGCTGGTTCACCTTGCCCGAGGCCGAGGTGAAAATCCTCAAGGGGCAGCGCCCGATGCTTTTGGATTTTGCCAGGCAGCAAGGCGCCGGATGATCCGCAGCCCTCAATAGGGCAGGCCGACATAGTTTTCCGCGAGCGCGGTCGATGCGGCACGCGACTGCACGAGATAGTCGAGCTCGGCCTCCTGGATGCGCTGGCCGAACTCGCCGGTGTCGGGAAAACGATGCAGCATCGTCGTCATCCACCAGGAAAAGCGAACCGCCTTCCAGACCCGTGCCAGCGCCTTGCCGGAATAGGCGTCGATGCCAACAGATGATTTCTCGATGTAGAAGTCGCGAAAACCGGCGAAGAGATAGCGCACGTCGCTGGCGGCGAGGTTGAGGCCCTTGGCGCCGGTCGGCGGCACGATGTGGGCGGCGTCCCCGACCAGGAACAGCCTGCCGAAACGCATCGGCTCGGCGACGAAAGAGCGCAGCGGCGCGATCGACTTTTCAAAGGATGGTCCGGTAACGACGCTTGCCGCGGTCTGCTCCGGCAAGCGGCGGCGCAACTCGTCCCAGAAGCGATCGTCCGGCCAGGCTTCGACGCGATCGTCCTGCGGACACTGCACATAATAGCGGCTGCGATGCGTCGAGCGCATCGAGCACAGGGCAAAACCCCGCTCGTGATTGGCGTAGACCAGTTCGTGATCGGCCGGCGGCACCTCGGCCAGCACGCCGAGCCAGCCGAACGGATACTGCCGCTCGAAGATTTTCAGCGCACGCTCGGGCACCGATTTGCGGCTGACGCCGTGATAGCCGTCACAGCCGGCAATGAAGTCGCAATCGATGCGATGCGTGACCCCGTCCTTGTCATAGGTCGCGAAAGGTGCGGCGCCGTCGAAATCGTGCAACGCGACATTTGCCGCCTCGTAGATCGTGGTCAGTCCCTCCGCATCGCGCTTGTCCATCAAATCGTGCGTCACCTCGGTCTGGCCATAGACGGTGACATGCCTGCCGCCGGTCAGTGCCTCGAGGTCGATGCGGTGCAGGCGTCCGTCGAAGGCGAGCGAGATGCCGGAATGCGGCAGTCCTTCGGCATGCAGCCTTGCCGCCGCGCCAGCCTGTTCCAGCAATTCGACGGTGCCCTGTTCGAGCACCCCTGCCCGCACACGGCCAAGCACGTGCTCGCGGCTCGCGCGTTCCAAAATGACCGTCTCGACGCCGATGCCGGCCAGAAGCTGCCCAAGCAGCAGGCCGGACGGTCCGGACCCGACGATGACGATTTGCGTGCGCATCAGTGGCCGAGACTTTCGACCTGTGCGGCCAGCTCAGCGGCAAGGCGGAGCGACGCGGCCGTCGCGATGACCATTTGCGGCAGCAATAGCCATTCCAGCGTCCAGGCAGCGCCCGAGCGCTCCTGCTCATGCACGAGCGCGTGATGCATGCCCGCAAGCTGCGTGGCGTTGAAGCGGGCAAGCGCCACCAGCGCTTCGGCCTTCACCGGGTTCTGCTTGTGCGGCATGGCCGAAGAGCCGCCGCCGCCGGAAAGCTCGATCTCGGTTCCACCTTGCGCCATCAGCGCGATGTCCTGGCCGAATTTGCCGAGGCTGCCTGATAGCAGCGACATCAGGCCGGCGAAATCGGCGAGTGCGTCACGCTGGTTCTGCCAATGCGGTGCGTCGCCAAGGCCGAGCTTTGCGGCCAGTGCTGCGCGCACCGCCGGACCTTTGTCGCCTAGCTTTTCCAGCGTGCCGGCGGCACCGCCGAACTGCACCACCAGCAGACGCCTCGACTGTTCCGACAATCTTTCCTGATGCCGTTGCAGTGGCGCCCGCCACGTCCTGACGCGATCGGCCACTTTGATCGGAATGGCTGGCTGCATGCGCGTCATTCCCTTCAGCGCCCTGCCGCCAAACCGCTCTTCGAGCGAGACGAGCCGTATAATGGTCTCGGTCAGGAGCAGGCCGAGATGCTCGACGATGGACTTCAGCCGAAACACCAGGCCGGTATCGATGACATCCTGGCTGGTTGCGCCGAAATGCACTTTATCGCCATGCGGTTCGCCGACCGCCGCCCTGATCTGGCGTACCAGTTCCGGCACAATGACGCCGTCTTTGGCGACGGCAGCCCGCAGCAAGGCGGTGTCGGGCCGGAATGTGGCAAGTGCGGCCACGATCGCGGCGGCATCATCCTTGGTGATAATCCCGTTTTCAGCTTCCGCTTGCGCCAGCGCCCGCTCGAAGGCAAGCATCGCCTCGATTTCCGCCTCGACGGAAAGATGCCGGTTCGCCTCCTCGTCGCCGAGAAGAGCGGAGAGCAGTGGATGGTCGAAGGGCGATACGGTCATATCCTGCTCCTCCTGACCATCAGCTGTCGAAGAAGACCGTTTCCTTCTCCCCCTGGAGATGGATGTCGAAAACATAAATATCGCCGTTGCGCTCGGCGATCAGCGTCGGCACGCGGACGCGGTGCTCGATGCGCGCCAGGATCGCATCCCCGGCATTGGCCTTTTCCTCATCGGAAAAATACAGGCGTGTGTGCAGGCCGAGATTGATGCCGCGCGCGACAATCCAGAGGGTGATGTGCGGGGCCATCAGGCTTCCGTCCCTGAACGGCACGCGGCCCGGCTTGATCGTCTCGAACGTGCACAGACCGGTGTCCATGTCGGTCGGGCAACGGCCCCAGCCGAAAAAGTTCGGATCGGCCGCGCCGCGCAGTTCAGCCGGCGAATTGTAAAGCCCATCCGCATCTGCCTGCCAGATCTCGATCAGCGCATCCTTGAGCGGCGTGCCGGTACCGTCGAGCACCCGGATGCGCAGGCCGATGCGCTCCCCCTTGGTCTTGTCGTTGACCATGGTCGCACCAAGGTCGGTCGCATAGACGCCGCCGATGCCGCAGAAATTGGGCGTCAGCCCGATATGGACATAAGGTCCGGCGGTCTGCGAGGGGCTTTCCCTGAGCCGGTCGAGCGACTGGGCCATCAATTGCCCTCCAGCCTGTTTTCGAACAGCGACGCGCGGCGCCCGCGCAGCACGATGTCGAATTTGTAGGCGCGCGCGTCGAACGGGATCGTCGCCTGCATGTCGAGCGTGGCGATCAGCGTTTCGACGGCGGCCTTGTCGGGGATGCCGCGCACGATCGGGCAGTGCCAGATCAGCGGATCACCCTCGAAATACATCTGCGTGATCAGCCGCTGCGCAAAGCCGTGGCCGAAGACCGAGAAATGGATGTGCGAGGGCCGCCAGTCGTTCGGCCCGTTCGGCCAGGGATAGGGGCCGGGCTTGACGGTGCGAAAGGCGTAGCCGCCATCCTGGCCTGTTATGGCGCGCCCGCAGCCGCCAAAGTTCGGGTCGAGCGGCGCCAGATAGCCGTCCTTCTTGTGGCGGTAGCGGCCGCCGGCATTGGCCTGCCAGAATTCGAGCAGCGCGCCGGGTACGCCAACACCGCGTTCGTCGAGCACCCGGCCATGGAGGATGATGCGCTCGCCGAGCGCGCTCTCGCCGGGCCTGGCGAAATTGTGGATCAGGTCGGCGTCGAGTTTGCCGAGCATGGCGTGACCGAAGACCGGGCCTGCAATCTCCGACAGCGTGTTGTCGAACGGCAGCGGCGCCTTCTGCGGCGAGCGCAGCACGGAGGTCTTGTAATTCGGTGTCAGAACAGGCGGATGCCAGGTCCGGTCGCGCTGGAAGAAGGCGCCGGTCTCGGGCCTCCGGTTCGAGCCGGACTCAGCGGTCATTCTGGCTTCCGTCCATTTCCGAAAACACGTCCTTGGCAATTTTGAAGGCACGGTTGGCGGCCGGCACGCCGGCATAGATGGCGACATGCAGGAACGCCTCGCAGATATCGTCGCGCGAGGCGCCGGTGTTGACGGTGGCGCGCACATGCATAGCAACCTCCTCATCATGGCCGAGTGCGGCCAGCAGCGCCAGCGTGACGATCGAACGCTCACGCCTGGTCAAGCCCGGCCGCGCCCACACGGTTCCCCAGGCGGCCTCGGTGATCAGCTCCTGGAAAGGCTGGTCGAAATCGGTGGCGGCGATCTCGGCGCGCTCGACATGGCGGTCGCCAAGCACCGAGCGCCGCACCGCGAGGCCGGTGCGATATCTGGCTGCATCGCCGGAGACTTCATCCATGGGTTTCTGCTCCAGGGGCAAGCGACGCGATAAAACTGCGGATCAGGGCGGTGAGCGCTTCAGGCTGTTCGACGCAAGGAATGTGTCCAGCGTCGCGGATGATTTCGAAGCGCGCGCCGGGGATCAGCTCGGCCAGCGAGCGGACGAGATCGGGAGGTGTCGAGCCATCCTGGTCGCCGGCGACGCAGAGCGTCGGCACCGCGATGCGGCGTGCAGCATCGGTGAAATCGGCATCGCGAACGGCCGCGCACGTCCCGACGTAACCTGCAAGCGCTTGCCTCGTCATCATGTTCCAGTAACCGTCGAGCTCGGCCTGACGCGCCGCGTGGAAGGCGGGGGTGAACCACACTTTGAGCACGCCATCGGCAATCGCCTGGATGCCCTTGCTTTCGACAGTCGCGATGCGTGTGTTCCAGCTGTCTGTCGTGCCGATCTTGTGTGCCGTATCGCAAAGGATCAGGCCTTCGACGATTTCAGGCCGCCTGGCATAGAGCCCCTGCGCGATCATGCCGCCGACCGACAGGCCGCACAGCACGACCTTGCTCAAGCCGAAATGATCGATGAGCGCCGAGAGGTCATCGACGTGATCGTCGATCGACCTGATGTCGCCGATGTCGGACAGTCCGTGGCCGCGCTTGTCATACACCAGCAGCGGCATTTCACCATCGAACGTCGAGACAATTTCGTCCCAGATCCGGAAGTCGGTGCCGAGCGAATTGATGAATATGATTGGGCGCGCATTGCCGGTCGCCTTGATGTGGCGATGGTGCAGCGTGATGCCGCCGACGGTGACGAATGGCACGGTTTCGATCCTCCGCCCTCACATTGCACAAGGCGTTTGGTTCGGTAAAATGATATTTTTTGGCGTTTCATTAACTCAGGGGTTATCGAATCCATGTCCGAGAGCCGCATTCGGTTCCGTCACCTGCAGGCATTCCTGGAAGTTGCGCGGCAGGGGAGCGTGGCGCGAGCGGCTGACTTGCTGCATGTCAGCCCGCCGGCGGTGACCAAGACATTGCGCGAACTGGAAGAGGCGCTGGGGGTTGCGGTGGTGGAGCGCGACGGCCGCGGCATCCGACTGACGCGCATCGGCGAGATCTTCCTTCGCCACGCCGCCACGGCGATCACGGCGCTCAAGCAAGGCGTCGATTCCGTCCGCCAGGACGGAGCGGTCAACCGGCACCCGATCCGCATCGGCGCGCTGCCGACGGTGTCGGCGCGGGTGATGCCGCTTGCCATGAGCCTGTTCCTCAAAGAGAGCACCGGTGCGGCGATCAAGATCGTCACCGGCGAGAACGCGGTGCTGCTCGAACAGTTGCGCACCGGCGCGCTCGATCTCGTCGTCGGACGGTTGGCGGCGCCGGAGAACATGACCGGCTTCTTCTTCGAGCATCTCTACTCCGAACAGGTGCTGTTCGTGGTGCGGGCGCGACATCCGCTGCTTGAGCCCGGACAGGACGTGTTCGCGCGGCTCGACGAGTTCCCGGCGCTGATGCCGACACGGGAATCGGTCATCCGCCCTTTCGTCGACCGCCTGTTCATCACCAGCGGCATGACGGCGCCGGCAACCGAGATCGAAACCGTCTCGGACTCCTTCGGCCGCGCCTTCCTGCGGCAGAGCGATGCGGTTTGGATCATTTCGACAGGCGTCGTCGCCAATGAACTCGGCAGCGGCGCCTTCGTCGCCCTGCCGGTCGACACCGAGGAAACCAAAGGACCGGTCGGCCTGACGATGCGGACCGACACGGCGCCCTCGCCGGCCTTCTCCATCCTGCTGCAGACCATCCGCGAAGCGGCGAGGCAAAGCAGTTGATGCGGCTCAGACTGGCGATCAGATCTCCCGCGAAGGCGTGAAGCGAACGCTTGCGGACCTCATGTGCCCGGGCGCCAGTACGATGCAGCCGGTCTCGATGCCCGTGTCAGCCCTGCGGTTGAAGGCATCGGTGATGTTGCTGACCGGTTCGGCGCAAAAGAACGGCTCGCCGGGCGGCGTGTAGAGGACAAGGAAATCGAGTGGCGCCTCGGCCTCGATGTCCAGTTGCCGTCCATGCTCCGGCCAGGAGATCCGGGCGCGGCGCGACCATCCGGTGAAGACCGTGTCGAAGTCCGTCTCCGACACGTCGAAGCCCGTGGTCGGGTTGGAGCCTGCAGGCGGCAGGACGTGCCGGGTGGCCAGGATTTCCGCGTCGGTCTCCCACATGCCGGACACCCGCGCCTGGACATGCGTCCACGGTGTCGATGGGAAATAGGGATGCAGGCCGAGCCCGGCCGGCATCGGCGCGTCCGACAGGTTGCGCAGCGAGATGGCGGTGATCAGGCTGCCATTGACCAGCGAGATCTCTTGCCTTGCCTCATAGCTCCACGGCCAGGAATCGGCGGCATGGCGATAGGATAGGACAGTGGCGCTGGCTTCGTGCCGCACGACGGTCCATGGCCGACGCCAGCCATGGCCATGCTCATGATGTGGATCGTCCGGGCTGGTCGGCAGTTCGACGGTGCGGCCTGCGAATGCGAAGCGGCCGTGCCTTATGCGATTGGAATAGGGAACCAGCGGGAAGCAGGCCATGGCGCCGGCATCGCGGCCGTCGATCGCCGCCTGATCCGCAGGGCGCAGCCAATCCACGACGGATCCGTTTTGCCGCCAGCGATACGACGCCAGCGCGCCGCCGGCGGCCGGCGCGATCTCCACGGTCGCAATGCCGTCGCTGATCGAGATCAGCCCTTGGTGCTGCTCGGCAACGGCAGCGGAATTCTTTGTCATCGGCACTCCCCCATCCCTTGACTCCAATCGCAATGCCGATAAGACATATCATATGAATAGTATGAAGAATAACAAATCTTTCAGTATGGCGCGTACGTCGAGAGTCGCGGTGGCGGTTTCCAGCGGCTCCACCGCTCTGCATGCGACCGTCGTCGAGCAAATCGGATTGCGCATCGTTCAAGGCGATTTCCTGCCCGGCGAGGCACTGCCCAATGCCGACGATTCAAGCGAGATGCTGGGGGTCAGCCGCACGGTGCTGCGCGAGGCGATCAAGGTGTTGGCCGGCAAGGGGCTGGTCGAATCGCGGCCGAAGACCGGCACACGGGTGCGTCCCCGCTCCGACTGGAATTTCCTCGATCCGGACGTCCTGTCATGGCGCTACGCCGGCGGTGTCAGCGCCGACGATGTCCGGGCGCTGTTCGAATTGCGCAGGGCCATCGAGCCGATGTCGGCAGCGCTTGCGGCCCAGCGCGCCACGCCAGCGCAGATCGCCGAGATCAATGCAGCTCTGGTCGAAATGGAGGCGGTGGTCGACGACGGCGACCGCTTCGCCAAGCCTGACCTTTTGTTCCACCAGACCATACTGCGCATGACCGGCAATGAGCTGATCGGCTCGCTGGCGGCACTGGTCGAAACCGCATTGGTGACGAGCTTTCGTCTTTCCAACGACAATCCGGAAGGGCAGCGCCCCTCATTGCCGCTGCACCGGGAAGTCGCCGAAAAGATCGCCGCCGGCGACGCGACCGGCGCACAAAAGGCGCTGCTGGTCCTCATCGACAATGCCGAGGAGGACGTGCGCCGCAGTGTCGAAAACCGCAACAAGCGCCGCCAGAATCGGGAGCTGGCATCGTGAGCGACACCAAACGCAAACTGCGGTCCGAGGCCTGGTTCGGCGGTGAGGGCAAGAACGCCTTCATGCACCGCAGCTGGATGAAGAACCAGGGCATTCCCGCCGACGCTTTCGACGGCCGCCCGGTGATCGGCATCTGCAACACCTGGTCGGAATTGACCCCATGCAACGCGCATCTGCGGGCGCTGGCCGATCACGTGAAGCGCGGCGTCTATGAAGCCGGCGGCCTGCCGCTCGAATTTCCGGTGATGTCGCTGGGCGAGAGCAACATGCGCCCCACCGCCATGCTGTTTCGCAATCTGGTCAGCATGGATGTCGAAGAGTCCATCCGCGGCAATCCGATCGATGGCGTCATCCTGCTGGTCGGTTGCGACAAGACCACACCGGCGCTGCTGATGGGCGCCGCATCGTGCAACCTGCCGACCATCGCCGTTTCCGGCGGGCCGATGCTCAACGGCAAGTTCCGCGGACAGGATATCGGCTCGGGCACCCATGTCTGGAAATTCGCCGAGGAGGTTAAAGCCGGCCGCATGCCGGTTGCCGACTTTCTCGCCGCCGAGCAGGGCCAAAGCCGATCGGCGGGCAGCTGCATGACGATGGGCACAGCCTCGACCATGGCCAGCATGGTCGAAGCGCTCGGCATCGGCATGCCGGACAACGCCGCGATCCCGGCGGTGGATTCGCGCCGTGGCGTGCTCGCCCAGATGGCCGGACGCCAGATCGTCGATCTGGTGCGCAGGGACGTTACGATCGCGCAGATCCTCACCAGGCAAGCGTTCGAGAACGCCATTCGCGTCAACGGCGCGATCGGTGGCTCGACCAATGCGGTGCTGCATCTGATCGCCATCGCCAACCGGATCGGTGTCGATCTCAGCCTCGAAGACTGGGACCGCCTAGGTCGTGACGTTCCAACTATTGTCGATTTGATGCCGTCGGGCCGGTTCCTGATGGAAGATTTCTACTACGCCGGGGGGCTAGCTGCGGTCATGGCGTCGCTTGATGAAGTGGGGCTTCTTCATCGCGACGCCATGACCGTCAGCGCCAAGACCATCGGTGAATTGATCGACGGCGCGCCCAACTACAACAGCGAAGTGATCCGCCCAATGAGCGAGCCGCTGACCAAGGAAGGGGGCATCTCCATCCTGCGCGGCAATCTGGCGCCTGACGGCGCGGTCATCAAGCCGTCCGCGGCAACGCCCGAGCTGATGCAGCATCGCGGCAAGGCGGTGGTGTTCGAAAACATCGAGCATTACTACGCCCGCATCGACGATCCGGAGTTGGACATCGACGCCACCTCGGTGATGGTGCTGAAGAACTGCGGGCCGCGCGGTTATCCCGGAATGGCCGAGGTCGGCAACATGCCGCTGCCGGCCAAACTGCTCAAGCTAGGCATCTCCGACATGGTGCGCATTTCGGACGCGCGCATGAGCGGCACCGCCTACGGCACCGTGGTTCTGCATGTGGCGCCGGAAGCAGCCGCAGGCGGCGCGCTGGCGCTGGTGCGCGACGGCGACCTCATCGAGCTCGACGTCGCCGGCCGCCGGTTGGAACTTTTGGTGTCGGAAGAGGAGCTCGCCATCCGCCGGCGTGACTGGAAGCCGCCGGCGTCGCCGGAGGGCGGCTACCAGAGCCTTTATGTCGAGCGCGTGCTGCAGGCCGACAAAGGCTGCGATTTCGACTTTCTCGTCGGCCGGCGCGATGCCGGCATTCCTCGGCATTCGCACTAGAGAGGCGCGCGATGACGGATGAAATCGGCTACGCGATCTATCCAAGCCTCAAGGGCCGCAGCGTCTTCATAACAGGCGGCGGCAGCGGCATCGGCGAAAGCCTGGTGCGCCATTTCTGCGCCCAGGGCAGCCGCGTCGCCTTCGTCGACATGGCCGAAGAACCATCCCAACGTCTGGTCGACGCGATTGCGGCCGAGGGACATGCCGCGCCGCTGTTCATTCCCTGCGACCTGCGCAACGTCGAAGAGTTGCAGGCGGCAGCCTTGCAGGCAATGCAGCACAATGGCCCCATCCAGGCGCTGTGCAACAATGCCGGCAATGACGACCGCCACCAGACCAAGGATGTGACGGTTGCCTATTGGGACGACCGCATGGCGGTCAATCTGCGCCACCAGTTTTTCGCGGCGCAGGCAGTGCGTCCACAGATGAGCGCGCTGGGCGGCGGCTCGATCATCAATTTCGGCTCCATCACCTGGATGGTCGGCGATCCGGATTGCCCAGCCTATGTCACCGCGAAAGCGGCTGTTTACGGCATGACGCGGGCGCTGGCCCGCGAGCTTGGCCCTGAGCGCATCCGCGTCAACTGCATGGTGCCGGGCTGGGTGATGACCGAGCGCCAGATTCGCCTGTGGCTGGACCCGGCCGGCGAACGCCAGATCGCGGAAAGGCAGTGCCTGCCCGACCGGCTGCAACCCTCCGATATCGCGCGCATGGCGCTGTTCCTGGCCGCCGACGACAGCCGCATGTGCACGAGCCAGCAGTTCATCGTCGATGCGGGCTGGGTGTGATCCGTACGGTTTCAAAGGAAGAAGGTTAGTTCATGCGTCTTGTTCAGTTCAGAATGGCCGACGGCAGCAGACGGGTGGGCCGCGTCTGCGATGACGGCAATCATCTGCACCCGCTCGAAAAGACCAGCAGCGTGCTGGAACTGGCCGAAGCGGCAATTGCCCAGGGCACGTCGATCGCAGCGCTGGTCGAGAAGCGGACCGGCACGGCGAAAATCGACTACGACCAACTGTTGCGCGATGGGCAGGTGCTCGCTCCGGTCGACCATCCCGAACCGGCGCGCTTCCTGGTCACCGGCACCGGCCTCACCCACACCGGAAGTGCCGCCGCGCGCAACCAGATGCATGTTATGACCCATGGCGAAGGTGCCGACGAATCCGATTCCTTGAAAATCTTCCGCATAGGGCTGGAGGGCGGCAAGCCTGGCTCCGGCAAGATCGGGATTCAGCCAGAGTGGTTCTTCAAGGGCGTCGGCACCTGCGTTGTCCCGCCCGGCGCGCCGCTGCCGATGCCGGCATTCGCGAAAGCCGGTGCAGAGGAAGCCGAGATCGTCGGGCTTTATGTCAATGGACCCGATGGCCATCCCTATCGCATCGGCTATGCGCTCGGAAACGAATATTCCGACCACGTGACGGAGGGCGAGAACTACCTTTATCTCGCCCATTCCAAGCTGCGCTCCTGCTCGATCGGTCCGGAACTGCTGATCGGTGACCTGCCCGAAGAAGTGCGCGGCCATTCGCGCATCCTACGCGACGGCACTGTTATCTGGGAGCAGGAGTTCCTGTCGGGTGAAGCGCACATGTCGCACTCGATCGCCAATCTCGAACACTTCCATTTCCGCTACCCGATGCACCGCAGGGCGGGCGACCTGCACGCCTATTTCTTCGGCGCGGCGGTGATGAGCTACGCCTCCGGCGTCAAGACGGCTTCCGGCGACGAGTATGAGATCCAGGCACAGACGTTCGGCAAGCCACTGCGCAACCGGATGGTGTCGGTGCCGGACGAGGGACTGGTCGCTGTTACCCAGCTGTGACGGCGCAGGCCCGAAAATTACGGTCCACCAGAACGATAATGGGAGATTAAAAATGGGACTGAAGAAAGCGTTTTTAAGACTAGCGACAATCGGGCTCAGCATCGGCCTGATGACATCGGCGGCGCTCGCCGCGAACCTTCGGGTACTGGCCTGGGACGGCTACGCCGATGCCGACTGGGTCAAGGACTTCACCGCCGCGACCGGCATCGGCGTCGATGTCGTCTTCATCGGCAGCGACGACGAGATCTGGGCCAAGATCAAGGGCAGCGAGGGCCAGGACTTCGACGTCTTTGCTGTCAACACCGCCCAGTTGCAGCGCTACATCAAGGCTGACCTGGTGTCGCCGATCGACGTCACCAAGCTCGCCAACCAGAAAGACGTGCTGCCGCGCTTCCGCGACCTGACGGCGGTCAGCGGCGTCACCAAGGACGGCAAGGTCTACGGCATTCCGTTCTGCTTCGACTCCATCGGCCTGATCTACGACACCGACAAGGTCAAGCCGGCGCCGACCTCGATGTCGGTTCTGTGGGACCCGGCCTACAAGGGCAAGGTGCTGGCGTATGATAATGGCGAGCACAATTTCTCGTTCACCGCACTGACGCTCGGCTACAAGGATCCGTTCAACCTCAACGAAGAGCAGATGGCTGCAGTCAAGGCCAAGCTGGTCGAACTCAAGCGCAACGTGCTCAGCTTCTACACCACCGCCGACGAGGCGCAGCAGATCTACCAGAACAATGATGTGGCTCTGATCTGGGCCAATTACGGCCAGCAGCAGGTCAAGGCGCTGCAGAAGATCGGCGCCCATGTCGCCTACGTCAATCCGAGCGAGGGCGCGCTTGCCTGGCTCGACAACTGGGTCATCTCCAAGGGTGTCCGTGATAATGCGGCAGCCGAGAAATGGATTGATTTCATGCTGAGCAAGAAGGTCGGCGGCGAGCTTTCCGAGCGCACCGGCTTCGGCAACACGGTGACGGAAACCGGCAGCGCCGGCGGCAACGACAAGCTGGTCTGGCTCAACAATGTCGAGGACCCGCTCAAGCGTTCGGACATGTGGAACGAGGTCAAGGCAACGCCCTGATCTTTCCGCACCATGCCTTCGAAGGACCCGGCGGTCCGGAGTTCCGGACCGCCGAAGCGTATGCGAGAGTATTTCATGAACCAGAACACCGACCTCTTGACGCTGCGGTCCGTCTCGAAATCCTACGGCACGGTCCCCGTGCTGCACGACATCGACCTGTCGATCAAGGACGGTGAGTTCCTCACCGTTCTTGGACCCTCCGGCTCCGGCAAGACCACGGTGCTGCGGCTGATCGGCGGGCTGGAACCGCTGACGTCGGGCGAGATCCGCCTGGACGGGCAAGACATCAGCCGCATGCCGATCAACCGGCGGCCGTTCAACACCGTGTTTCAGGACTATGCGCTGTTCCCGCACCTGACCGTTTCCGGCAATGTCGGCTACGGGCTTGCGGTTCGCCATGTCCAGCGCAAGGAAATCGCGCGCCGAGTCGCGGAGGCGCTGGAACTGGTCCAGCTCGGGCGTTTCGCCGACCGCTTTCCGGCGCAGCTCTCCGGCGGCCAGCGCCAGCGCGTCGCACTCGCCCGTGCGCTGATCTGCCAGCCGCGCCTGATCCTGCTCGATGAGCCGCTCGCCGCACTCGACCTCGAACTGCGCCGGCAGATGCAGGTGTTCCTAAAGTCCATCCAGCGCGAAATCAGGACCACCTTCCTGTTCGTCACCCATGACCAGGAAGAAGCCATCGGCATGGCCGATCGGATCTGCGTCATGGAGGCCGGCCATATCCGCCAGCTCGGCACGCCGCACGACCTTTACTACAGACCGAATTGCGAATTCGTCGCGCGTTTCTTCGGCGAGAACAATCTGGTGGCCGGGAAACTCGGACCGGTCCAGGGCGAGCTGCGATCGATCGAGACGGCGCTCGGGCGCCTCATCTGTTCGATCAGCGACCAGCCGCATTTGAAAGCCGCAGCGGAAGGCGCCAGCGCTTACGCCGCGTTCCGTCCAGAAGCCTTGCACCTTGCGGATGCAAAGGACACCGACAACCGTTTTTCCGGCACGATCTCCGATCTGGCCTTTGCCGGCTCGTCGACCGTCGCCACCATCATGGCCGGCGCCGACAATGCCGCGCAGCGCTTGCGGCTGCGCGTGCCTAGCCGCGTCGACGGCAGCGCGCTCAAATCCGGCGAGGCTGTATCGCTTTCGTTTGCGCCGCATGAAGGCCATCTGGTGCTGGCATGAGCGAAGCCGGATCGACACTGCCTGCGGAAAGACGGCTGTCACTGCTGGTGACGGTGCTGGCGTTTGCCTTGCCGGTGGTCTTCGTCCTGGTGCCGCTGGCGATCTTCCTCGGCTACAGTTTCTTCAGCGTCGACCAGGGCACGATCGTCTACGGCTTGTCGCTGGGCAACTATGTCAGGTTCTTCACCGATCCGGTCTTTCTGCCGGTGTTCTGGAACACCATCGTGCTGTGCGTGTCGGTGGCCATCATCTGCATCCTGCTTGCCTATCCCGCCGCCTATTTCCTGACGACGCTGAAAGGCCGCTGGCGCTACGCCTTGCTGATGCTGCTGCTGGTGCCACTGCTGATGAGCTACGTCATCAAGATCTATGCGATCCGCAGCATCCTGGGCCTCAACGGCTTCCTCAACAAGGCGCTGGTGGCGCTTGGTATCCTGCAGGAACCGTCGACGCTTTTTGTGTTCAACATGAACGCCATCCTTTTGACGCTGACCCTGCTCCTGATCCCCTTCGCCATCCTGCCGATCTTCCTGTCGCTGGAGCGGATTCCGCAGGTGCTGCTGCGCGCATCCGACGATCTCGGCGCGAGCGGCTTGCAGACCTTCCTGCGCATCACCTTGCCGCTCAGCCTGCCCGGCGTCGCTTCGGCGGCGAGCTTCGTCTTCGTGCTGGCGATCGGCGATTTCCTGACGCCGCAAATGGTCGGCGGCATCAGCGGCTTCACCTTCGGCCGCATCCTCTACAGCCAGTTCGGCACGGCCTATAACTGGCCGTTCGGCGCGGCGCTGTCGGTGGCGCTGGCCGTCGTGGTGATCGCCGCAATCCTCGTCGGCGAACGCTTTGGCCGCAACCCGGGGACTTCGGTATGAGCGCCCTGCCCCGACTGTCCACGATCTTTCTGGCCGCGATCACGACACTGGTTGCGGTGCTGCTCTACAGCCCACTGTTCGTGCCGATCGTGTCGTCGTTCTTCACCATTTCGCATGGCTCCGTCGACTGGTCGTCGCCGACCCTGTCGACCTATGTGGCGCTGGCTGAAAACCACGACATATTGGCCGCTCTGCGCACGACGCTGATCGTCGGCGTCTGCACCGTCATCCTGTCGGTGGTCAGCGGAACGCTGCTGGCGCTCTATTATCATGGGCGCCGTTCCGGACGCTCGCTGCTGCAGTTCATCATCTTCCTGCCGTTCCTGATGCCGCCGATCATCAGCGGCCTGGCGCTGCTGATCTTCTTCCGCGAGATCGGCCTCGAACGCTCGCTGCTGACGGTCGTCATCGGCCATACGGTTTTCGTGCTGGCGATCGTCTACCGCACGGTGCTGACGCGGCTGCAGTCGATGAGCCGCACGCTGGTTGAAGCGTCCTACGATCTCGGTGCCACGGGCTGGCAGACCTTCTGGCGCATCATCCTGCCGAACCTGTCGAGCGCCATGGTCGGCGGCGCCATCCTGGCCTTCGCCCTGTCATTCGACGAGACCATGATCACCATCCTGGTCACTGGCACGCAAAGCACGCTGCCGGTCAGGCTGTGGGCGATGATGCGGCTTGGCTTCTCACCCGATATCAATGCGCTGGTGGCGCTGATCCTGATGTTCACCGTGCTGCTCTGCGTGCTCGCCGCCCGCTTTCTCATCCCCAGGCAAGTTGCGACGGAACGGACGTGAGTGCCAGGCAAGAGCGCCGCAATGAGGCAGCCATATTCTTGGTCCGGCATCGATGCTGACATAATCGATGCCGGACCAAACGGAATGATGCTTACTGAAGCTTGGCCTGCAAGGCGTTGACATCGTCGGTGGTCATTTCACCGTCCGTCGCTACCTTGCCGTCGACGATCTTCCACAGCCGGAACGGGCCTGTGATGTCGCCATATTTATCGAAGGCGACCGGGCCGATGACGCCTTCGTAGCGGATCGGCTTGCCGTCCTTGATCAGGCCGAGCGCCTTGGCGAACTCTTCCTTGCCAGCAAAGATCGGCGTGCCGGCCGGATCGACCGCCTTGTACATCGCGTCCTTGATCTTGGCCGGGTCCTCAGAGCCGGCAATGGCGATGGCGAGGCCAACAATCGCGCCGGCGTCATAGGAACGGTCGGCTGCCGGATTGGTCGGTTCGATGCCGGAGAATTCCTTATAGTTCTTGGTGAAATACTCCGTCGAGGCCGTCGGGCTGGTGCCGGACGACGTGCCGTAGGCTTCCTTCAGATAGTCGGCGCCGACGGATTCGATGAAGTCCGGGCTGTTCATGCCGTCATTGAGCAGGAATTTCTGCACGCCGCCCTGCGAGATCCAGGTGCGGGCGACCGTGGCGCCGTCGACCGGTGTGCTGACGAGGTAGAGACCGTCCGGTTCACCGGCCATTGCCGCGGTGACTTCGGAGGCATAGCTCGACTGCTTTTCATTGTAAGGCGTGTCGGAGACGATGGTGCCGCCGAGCGCTTTGTAGGCACGCGAGAATTCGGCCACCATGTTGACGCCGAAATCGTTGTTGACGTGGATGATCGACAGCTTCTTGAAACCCTTGTCGATGGCATATTTGGCGGCGGCGACACCCTGCAGCGCATCCGAGGTGATGGTGCGGAAGAAGATGCCGTTGGTCTTGCCGCCGCGGCCGAGCGCGGTCAGCGTCGGCGAGGACGATGCCGGGGAGACCTGGACGATCTTGGCCGGTGCCGTGACCGATGTCAGGATTGGGATCGACACCGAAGAAATGATGCCGCCGATGATCACAGGCACTTTCTTGACCTGCACAAGCTGAGTGGCGGCGTCGACCGCGATGTTGCCCTGGCTCTGGCTGTCGCGCGTGTCGGTGACGAGATCGCAGCCGCGCACCCCGCCGGCTCCGTTGATGTCGCGGAAGGCCATCTCGACCGACTTGGCGCCGGCCTGGCCGTATTCGCCAGCCGGGCCGGTCAGCTCCATGACGAGGCCGACGGTGATCTTGCAATCGGCGGCTTGCGCAGCACCCGCCATCGTGACGAGAGCGAGCGCTGTGGTGAGTTGGAGTATCGTCTTTGTCATTGTTGTTCCCCTTTCGTTACTCGACTGTATTTGAATTCTGTAGCCTGTTCAGCGTTCCGGCACCTGCAGCCAGGTTTCATGCAGATGTCGCCATTCGACGCCGTTGGGCGCCGATGAACTGGTGCTGAAGACGGCGCTCGATTGACGGCGGCTGTGCTTGCCTGCGCGCAGCTGCGCTTCGACATAGAGGACGACGATGGTATCCGCGTCCTGCCAGCCGGGCCGGATGTCCTCGATCGAAATGGCGAAACCATCGTCGCAGGAAGCACGGCTTGCGCGGACATGGTCGACGACCGCTTCGCGATCGAGGATCTGCCCGTCCGGCGCCACCATGCTGAGGTCCTTGCCCATGGCGCGTTCGAAGCGGCCGAAGTCCACCGTGTTGGCTCGCGCGGCGACGAACCAGTCGACGAAGAAGCGGTGCAGGTCGATGATTTCGGCGCTGGCGCGTGAAAACAGGGAGGGTTCGCCGCTCATTTCTTCCCCGCATTGAGGTTGTAATGCATGATCGAACCGTGGCGGCCGCGGCGGTCGCGTTCCAGCGTGTAGACGTCACCTTCGAGGCCGGTGCCTTGCGCGATGACGGCCGCAATCCGCTCCCGGTCCTCGGCGTCGAGCGCAACGTCCATGATTTTCGCATTGGCAATGGCGTGGGCCTGGTTGCGGGCGCCGACGATGACCGCCGCCACTTGCGGCTGCTCCAGCACCCAGGCGCTGGCGATGGTGGCGACGTCAACGCCGTGGCGGTCGCCAACGGCCTTCAGCGCCTGCAGCAGGTGCTGGAACAGCTCCCAGCCGCCAAAATCGTCGATGATCAGCTTGTACTTGACCAGCGAGCGGTTTTCGAGCGGCGTGGCGGGCTCGGCCGCACCGAGCCATTTGTTGCTGAGGAAGCCGCCGGCGACTGAGCCATAGCAGAGGAAGCTGACGCCGTTCTGTTTTGCGAGCGCGGCCAGGCTGCTGCCCGGGCGCTGGTCGAGCACGGAATATTGCAGTTGCTGGCTGACCAGCGGGATGCCGGCAGCGAGTATCTCGGCGAGCCTTGGCGTGTCGAAATTGGTGGTGCCGAGATTGCGCACCTTGCCCTCCAACCGAAGCTCGTTGAGCCAGCCCATGGCATCGACATAGCGCGGCTGTTCATAGTCCCACCAATGGAACTGCACGAGATCGAGCCGCTCGGTCTTCAGCCGCCGCAATGACTGGTCGACGATGCCCCTGATGTAGTCGCGGCTGATACTGGCCAGCCGTTCGAGGTCGGGCACCAGCTTGGTGTGCACCTTCATCCTGGCCGCGACGTCGAGGCCGCGCTCGCTGGCCAGCCGCAGGCGCGCGGCACCGATCAGCTCCTCGACGCCGGTGTAGATGTCGGCGCAATCATAGGTCCAGATGCCGGCATCGAAAGTGGCGATCAGATCGGCCACCGCCTGGCTGCGGTCAATGGCGCCGTGGCCGCCAGCCAGCTGCCAGCCGCCGCGAATGACGCGTGAGATGGTGTAGCCGGGGCCGAGTTCGAAGGTCTTGGCGGTCATCTCAGGTCAACCTCTTTCGGCAGCGGCACCGCCGTCGTCTCGGCGTGGCTGAACCGCCGCTTGGCGGCCCTGACGATCCGCAGCCGGCTGCCGCAATTGGGATCGGGACAAGCGATCTCGGCGTCCGAGGTCATCCAGTCGTTCGGGTGGGTTGGGCGCTGCTTGGCTGCCAGCAGCGGCAACACGGCGGCGATCGAATAGATCGAAAAACCCTGCCCTGCCGGCATCGACAGCATCTCGCCCTTGAGCTCGAAATAATCGCCTTCCTTGGCGCCGCAATAGATAGGTTTGCCCTTGG
Source organism: Mesorhizobium sp. BR1-1-3 (assembly GCF_020165455.1). Taxonomy (NCBI): domain Bacteria; kingdom Pseudomonadati; phylum Pseudomonadota; class Alphaproteobacteria; order Hyphomicrobiales; family Phyllobacteriaceae; genus Mesorhizobium; species Mesorhizobium sp. BR1-1-3. The sequence continues at coordinate 21,537 of NZ_JAIUIC010000004.1, read as the reverse complement.
GGATGACCGCCTCGACGCGAAGGTCGAACAGCTCGAAACTGTCGTCGGCCATGTCAGGCCTCCATCAGGCTGAAGGTGATATCGCAGGCGCCGTTGCGGCGGATGACACCGCACGCGGAGGCGAACCGGTCACGCTCTTCGACGCGCACCTGCGCCACCACACTGCCGGCCAGCCAGCCTATCGGGAACAAGAGCCGCGCGCCCTGCCCGTAGTAGAGGCCAATGTCGAAGATCGCATTGGGATTGCCGCCCCACATGCGTGGCGGCACGTAGGACAGTACGATGTCGCCCGGCTGCGGGTTCAGCGTCGCGTTCTCGGCCGGCAACGGTTTTGCATAGGCCTGGCCCTCGAGGTCGGCTGATGGAACCGGACAGGAAATCTCAGGCCCCGTCCACATCGCATGGATGCCCGGAACAACGCGTGGCGTGCCGAGATAGGCCAAGAGGAAGGCAGCGTTTTCCGGCGCCTTCTCGGGCAGCAGCAATGCCGTTACGGAAAGCTGCGAGCGCGGCTCGGTGATCCTGATGGCGGTCATGTCTGGTCTTTCGCGGCGGCGGCCTGCAGCTTGCTGCGCAGGAAGGTGAAGGGTCGGCTGATGTCGGCGACCAGCGACTCGCGCGCCGCCTGCGCATCCTGCGTGGACAGCGCCGTGACGATGCGGCGGTGATATTGGGCGGTGTCGACCTCGCCGGCTTCCGAGAAGGCGTAGATGGCGACACGAATGCAGGGACCCGATTGCAGCCATAGGCTCTCGATCATCGGGATCAGCACGGCCGAACCGCAGGAGCGGTAGATCTCGAAATGAAAGCTCTGGTTGAGCGTCACTTCGCGGTCGACGTCCTTCTTGTGTTTCAAAGCCCGCATCTCGTCCCATTCGGCGAGGATGGTTTCGATGGTGGCGATCTGGCGCGGACCCATGCGGGCGGCGGCCAGCGCGATCGCCTCGCCCTCGATCAGGATGCGAGCCCGCAGGAGATCGTCGAGGCGTTCCAGCGTGATCGGCGGCACGCGCACCGAACGGTTGGGCAGCGCCTCCAGCGCCTTTTCCGTGATCAGCCGGCCGAGCGCCTCGCGCACCGGCATGGTCGAGGTGACCAAGGCGTCAGCCAGGCCACGGATGGTCAGCACCTGGCTCGGTTCGAACAGGCCGCCAATCAGGGCGCGGCGCAGCTCGGAATACACGCGGTCCTGCACGGTCTCGCGGCCGACCGGCGCAAGCTGGGCCGCGATCACCTCGTTGTTCTTTTCGATGGCAGCCTTTTGCATGGAATTCCGTTCGTGGCCGGTTTTCGGCTTGCGGAGGAAATTAAAGCCGAATAGCGTGATCAACGCAAGTGTGATCACAAATCATAATCAGGAGGCGACAGCGATCGTCTTCGGCCAGAGGGTTTGATGAGCGAGGCAACCAAACGGCAAGGGGAAACCCGCGCGCCGGTTCTGACGGCAAGGAATGTCGTCAGGCGGTTCGGCGGCCTTGTCGCGGTCAACGACGTCTCGTTTAACGTCAAAGCGGGCGAAATCCTCGGCCTCATCGGCCCCAACGGCGCCGGCAAGACGACGATGTTCGACCTGCTTGCCGGCAGCATATTGCCGACCAGCGGCGAAATCCTTCTCAACGGCGCGCGCGTCTCGGGCGAAGCAGCACATCTGCGCATCGGACGCGGTCTCGGCCGCACGTTTCAGATACCGCGCCCGCTGCCCAACCTGACGCTGATCGAAAACATCATGCTGGCGGCACAGGGTCAGGCCGGCGAAAAGCTGCTTGCCAATTTCGTCACGCCATGGCGCGTCGCCGCGCAGGAAAGGGCCGCCAGGACAAAGGCGCTTGAACTGCTGGAACTGGTCGCCCTCGTTCATCTCGCGCATGAGCCGGCGCGCGTGCTTTCCGGCGGCCAGCGCAAGCTGCTCGAACTCGCCCGCGTGATGATGGCCGATCCGGCGATCATCTTGCTCGATGAACCGGCGGCCGGCGTCAACGCGACGCTGCTCGAAGTCATCATCGACCGCATCCGCGACATCAATGCGCGCGGTATCACCTTCCTGCTGATCGAGCATAATATCGACATGGTGACGCGGCTCTGCCATCGCGTCCTCGTCATGGCGAGCGGCCAGTTGCTCAGCGAAGGCACGGCCGAAGAGGTCGCTCGCGACCCGCGCGTCATCGAGGCCTATCTCGGAGGCGCGGCATGAGCGAGATCGTTCTCGATGTCCGCGACCTCGAAGCCGGCTACGAGCCCGGCGTGCCGATCGTGCGCGGCCCCTCGATCACCGTCGCCAAGGGCGAGATCGTCGTGGTGCTCGGCCCCAACGGCGCCGGCAAGTCTAGCTTCATCAAGGCCATCGCCGGCCTCGTCCCGATCACCGGCGGCACAGTATTTCTGGACGGCAAGGACATCACTGCCGCGCCGGCCCACACCATGGTGCGGCTCGGGCTGGCCTTCGTGCCGCAGACCGAAAACATCTTCCCACTGATGTCGGTCGAGGACAATCTAAGAGTTGCTTGCGGCATCCTTGAGCGGCGCGAAATTCCTGCGCGCATCGAGGAGATGTATGCCGCCTTCCCCGATCTCGTCCGCCAGCGCCGCACCGCCGCCGGCAACCTCTCGGGCGGACAACGGCAGATGCTCGCCGTTGCGCGGGCGCTGATCGTCCACCCCAAGGTGCTGGTGCTAGACGAGCCGTCGGCCGGCCTGTCGCCGAAATTCGTCTCGATGGTGTTCGAGATGCTGGCCGGCATCCGCAAGTCCGGCGTCACTGTCCTGCTCGTCGAACAGAATGCCAAGGCAGCGCTCGCCATCGGCGACCGCGCCTATGTGCTGGTCGAAGGCAAAGACCGGCACGAGGGCATTGCTTCCGAGCTGTGGAACGATCCGGTGGTCGCCGAACTCTATCTCGGCCAGCGCCCCCGCAAGTCCGGCACAGGAGGTGGGGCATGAGCCTGCAATTTGTCGTCGACGGATTGCTGACGGGTTCGATGATCGGCTTGGGCGCCATCGGCGTGACGCTTACCTATTCGATCCTGCGCTTCTCGAACTTTGCCCATGGCGACTTCATGGCCTGGGGCACCTATGCGACGCTGGCCGTCGTCAGCGCCATCGGCGCGACAGTCGGCAAGGTGGCACCGATCGCACCGCTGTCCTTCGGCTGGCCGCTGATTGTCGCGCTGGTCGTCGGCATGGCGTTCACCGCTTTGCTGGCGCTGCTGCTCGACAAGGTGCTGTTTTCGCGGCTGCGCTCGCAAGGCCAGGCGATCATCGTGGTGATGGCGAGCTTCGGTGCCTCGATGGCGCTGAGAAGCCTGCTCGAATTCACCTTCACCTCGCGGCCGACCTATTTCAGCAGGGCGATCCAGATCGCCATGCCGGTCGGCTTCGGCATCCGCATCACATCAGACCAGATCGCGCTTTTGCTGCTGACCGCGGTGCTGGTGCTCGGCGTGCATCTGTTGATGACGCGCACGCAGACCGGCCGCTCGATGCAGGCCCTGAGCCAGAACGCGGCACTGGCCCGCATCGTCGGCATCGACGTCGCCAGCGTGGTGCGCGTCACCTGGGTCATCGGCGGGGCGCTGGCCTGCGTGGCCGGCGTGATGATCGGCATCCTGGTGCAGATCCGCCCGTTCATGGGCTTCGACATGCTATTGCCGATGTTTGCCGCCGCCATTCTCGGCGGCATCGGCAGCATCCCCGGCGCCGTGCTCGGCGGCCTGATCATCGGGCTCGCCGAGGCCGGTGCCGTGCAGCTGATCGGCGCCGAATGGCGCGCCGCCGTCTCCTTCATCATCCTGATGGCGGTGCTGTTCGTGCGGCCGATCGGCCTGTTTGGTGTGAGGGAACGCTGATGGATCTGATCGGCTACGGCGCCTTCTTCCTGACCACCGCGCTGATCTTTTCGCTGGTCACGCTGGGGCTCAATTTGCAGTGGGGCCTGACCGGCCTGTTCAATGTCGGCCTTGCCGGCTTCGTCGCCATCGGCGCCTACACCTCGGCATTGCTGACCACTCCCGACGACGCCGCGCGGCTGGGTGGCCTTGGCCTGCCGATCGTTGTCGGCTGGGCGGGCGCCATGGTCGTCGGCGGCATTGCCGCGGCGTTAACTGGCATGGCGACGCTGCGGCTCAGGTCCGACTATCTGGCGATCACCACCTTCGGCGTCGCCGTCGTCGTGCAACTGGTCGCGCTCAACGCGCAGAAACTGACCGGCGGCCCGTTCGGCATCGGCTTCATCCCGCGCCCCTTCGGCAGCCTTGCCGAGACGCCGCTGCTGTTCAACCTGTCGAACCTTGCCGTGGTCGCGGCGGTGACTCTGGTCGCCTATCTCGCTTTGGAACATCTGTCGCGCAGCCCGTGGGGCCGCGTGCTGAAGGCGCTACGCGAGGATGAGCGGGCGGCGATCTCGCTTGGCAAGAGCGCGCGTTTCTACCGAGTCCAGGCCTTTGCCGTGGGCGGCGCCATCATGGCGCTGGCCGGTGCACTGCAGGCGCATTTCACCGGCTTCATCGCGCCGGACAATTATTTGCCGATCCTGACTTTCCAGGTCTGGGTGATGCTGATCGTCGGCGGCTCGGGCAGCAATCTCGGCGCCGTCGTCGGCAGCATCCTGGTCTGGGCGATATGGGCTGGGTCGGGCACGCTGACCAGCATCCTCTTCCCGCCGGAACAGCAGGCTCGTGCCGCCGCGCTGCAGATCGCCGCCATCGGCGTCATGCTCTGCGTTATCCTGCTGGTCCGGCCGAACGGGCTGTTCGGCGACAGGCCACGGCGGCCTTGGTTTGGCAAGCGGGCGAGGATCGCTGCAGACAGGAGCAGTTCCAGCTCATGAATGCCGTCATCCGGCAGGAAGCGCACGGCGTTTCGCTCTGGCATGCCGTCGGCCGCAATCGACGTGAGCGGCCGGCACTGCAAGGCGGGCTCGATGTCGACCTAGCAATCGTCGGCGGCGGCTTTTCTGGCCTTTCAACCGCGCTGCATGCGGCGGGGAAAGGACTTTCCGTCGCCGTTCTCGAAGCCGAGTTCATCGCCTGGGGTGCGACCGGCAGGAATGCGGGCTTCGTCGTGCCGAACTTCGCCAAGATGGACCCGGTCGACATACTGGCCCATCTCGGGCCGTCGCGCGGCGAAAGGCTGATCGATTTCGCCGCCGGCAGCGCCGACCTGGTTTTCCGCCTGATCCGGCAGCACGGCATCGACGGCGACGCCGTGCAGAACGGATGGGTCCAGCCGGCGCATTCGCCTGCGGCCTTCGAGAAGGTCAAGTCACGCGCCGGGCAATGGGCACAGCGTGGCCGGCCGGCGGTCACATTGGATCGGCAGGAAATCGAAGCAATGACAGGCGTGCCAGGCTATGTCGGCGGCTGGATGGACCGTTCCGGCGGCGTGCTCAATCCGGTCGCCTATGCGGGCGGATTGGCCGATGCGGCGGAGAAGGCCGGCGCAAAGATCTTCGAGCAGACGCGCGTCACCTCGGTTGATCGCATAGCCGATGGCTGGATGCTGAAAATGCCCTCTGGCTCGGTACGCGCGGGCAAGGTGCTGATCGCCACCAACGCCTATGGCTGGTCCCTCAATCCGTCGTTGCAGCGAACCTACTTCCCGCTGAAAGTCTTCCAGATCGCGACAGCGCCGCTGCCTCGTGAAGTGCGCAACCGATTGCTTCCCGGCGGGCAAGGTGTCGGTGACACCAGACGCAATCTGTTCACCTTCCGCTTCGACGCCGAAAACCGGCTGATCAGCGGCGGCATGCATATCCTTGGCGCCGGTGCGGATACGCGCGTACCGCAGACGATCTGGCGAAGGCTCGGCCGGCATCTCGGTCTGCCCGACCTGCCGCCGCTTGCCTACAGCTGGTCGGGAATGGCAGCGGTCGAACCGGATTTCCTGCCGCACCTGATCGACCTCGGTCCGGGACTGATCGCCGGTCGCGCCTGCAACGGGCGCGGCATCGCCATGACGACGGCGATGGGCAAGGTTCTGGCCGACTGGGCCGCCGGCACCGACGCCCGCGACCTGCCGCTGCCCTTCGCGCCGCCGGCGCCAATACCGTTCCACGCCGTGCTGCGGCACGCGCCCAACATGCTGCTCGGCTGGAGCATGCTGCGCGACCGGCTGGACGGGACGAGCTAGGCCGACGGCTCCCTGGCAGCGTCAAGGTTTGCAGACAGCACAGCGGCCGCCACGGCGATGTCCTCTTCTATGAAAATCCGTACAGTGGGACCGCTGCGCTGCTCCAGTGCGGCGACGATCTTGCGATGCGCGTCGTTGGACTGCGGGATGTAGCGATCGGCCTGCATCAGCAGCTTGAGATAAGGCCCGACCCGCCCCCAGAGGTCGCGGATCATGTTCAAAAGGATCGGCGCGCCGGCATGCTGGTAGATGGCGAAGTGGAACGCCTCGTTCAATGAGAGATAGGCCCTGGCGTCGCCGGCCTCAATGGCACGCTGCATGCCGGCGAGCGTCGCCTGGATGTCAGCCAGCCCGCTTTCGCTCATCCTGGTCGCCGCCATCTCGCCCGCCAGTCCCTCGACGGCGATGCGGATGCGCGTCAGCTCCTCGAAGGCAGGCGCGGACAGCAACGGCACGATGACCGAGCGGTTGTTCTGCATCTCGAGCAGCCGCTCGGCGACAAGCCTCTGCAGCGCCTCGCGGATCGGTGTCGTCGAGATGCCGAACGTCTCGGCGAGCTTGCGGATGACCAGCGCCTGGCCCGGGCTGAAGCCGCCGGAAATCAACTCCTGCTTGAGCGCGCCATAGGCGCGGTCATTCAGGGTCTGATGTTCAAGCTTCAGCATACGCGGGCCGCTCCGATCACCGGTTCGACAGAGCGCGATCGAGCGTCTCGGCCAGTTGCTCGGCATTGTCCCTGGCAAAGGGCAGTGGCGGCCTGATCTTCAGCACATTGCCGCGCGGACCGCAGGACGAGATCAGCACGCCGTCCTCGCGCATGGCTTCGACGACCGCCGATGTCTTGGTGGCGGCCAGAGCCTCGTCGCCGTCCGCCGTCAGCTCGACGCCGAAATAGAGGCCGTTGTGCCTGACATCAGCGACCGCGCCGTGCCGGCCCTGCAGGGCGCGCAGCAGTTCACTCGTATAGGCGCCGACATTGCGCGCATTCTCGATCAGCCCCTCGCCTTCGATGACATCGAGAACGGCGAGGCCGACAGCGGCCGCGACCGGGTTGCCGCCGAAGGTGTTGAAGTAGCCGGTGTTCGAACCGAAGGAGGCGACAAGCTGCGGCCGCACGAGCACGGCGCCCATCGGGTGCCCATCGCCGATCGGCTTGCCCATCGAGACGATGTCAGGCTCGATGCCATAGTTTGCGAAGCCCCACATGCCCTGGCCAAGCCGGCCGAAGCCGGACTGGACCTCATCGGCGATGACGATGCCGCCGGCCTTTTTGACGTGATCCGCCGCTTCGCGCATCACCGCCGCATCGGGAAAGAAGATGCCGTCGCTGGAAAAGGCGGAGTCGAGAAGCAGCGCCGCCGGCTTGATGCCTTTTGCTCGCATGTCCTCTATGGCAGCGGCGACATTTCCGGCGAAATCATGCGCGGCCCGGCCATGGTCGCGGAACGTGTCCGGCGCTGCCACCATGCGGTGGTGCGCTGGTACCCCCTTTGCCCCGACCGCCGCCGGCGACAGTTGCGCCGTCGCTATGGTGGCGCCGTGATAGGCGAAATCGGTGATGATCACCCCGGTGCCGCCGCTGGAATACTGGGCAATGCGGATGGCAAGGTCGTTCGCCTCGCTGCCGGTGCAGGTGAACATGGCGTGGCCAAGATGGGCCGGAACGGTGCCGAGTAGTTTTTCCGCATAGTCGAGGATGATCTCGCTGAGATAGCGTGTGTGGGTGTTGAGCGTTGCGGCCTGCCTCGAAAGCGCCTCGACGACGCGCGGATGGCAATGCCCGACCGAGGCGACGTTGTTGTAGGCATCGAGGAATTTGCGGCCCTGGGCGTCGTAGAGCCACACACCGCTGCCGCGCACCAGATGAATAGGGTTGCGGTAGAAGGCGCGGTAGGTCGGCCCGAGCAGCCTGGCGCGGCGTTCGAGCAGCGCGCGCTCCGATGCAGCCGCGTCGGCATTTGCGGGGTATGGCGAGGACTGGGACACGAGCATCTACTCCGGATTGGAATGGTCGAGAAAATAGCGGCGGGCATCGGTGGACGACAGGCCGTTCAACCGTTCGAGTGAAGCCCAGACTTCGGTGGCGAGGCGCAGCACGTAGTCGCGCTTGGCCGGGAAACGCTCGGCCTGCCAGCTGGCGATGTTGACGATGAGCGCAAGTCGGGCACGGATCAGATCGAAGAGAATGCCAATCTCTTCCTCCTCCAGTGGTTGGAGCGACTGATAACCTGCGACAAAGCGCGCCGCCGGTGCCAGCGGATGGCCTTCCGCCGGCCAGCGGTAGACGGCGCCGATGGCGAGGTCGCAGATCAGCGGCGAATGGATCATGTCGCCGAAATCGAGAATGCCGCTGACGACCTCCGGCCGCGAAGCATCCATCACCACATTGTAGGAATTCATGTCGTTGTGGACGATCTGCGCGCGCAGGGTGGGAATGACCGGCGCTGCATGCTGCTCGAAGGAGTCGTTCGCGCGCTCGACCATCGCCCTCCGAGTCGGATCAGTGATGTGCGCCATCATCGGCCGTGTCTTGGCGACCTTGCGGATGTCCCAGAGCAGGTCGCTGCCGGCGGCCGGGTGGAAGAAGCCGCGCAGCGCCCTGCCAAGGCGGGCGAGGAAGATGCCGAGATTGCGATCCTGCTCCTCGGAAGTCGGCGAGCGCGACAGCAACTGACCGGGCAGATAGGTCACCAGCCGGATGATGCGCGGCGCCGATCCAGCGACTCTAACCGCGAACTGCGCCTCATCCTCGAGGCTTTTGCGCACCGAGGGAACCGGCAAGGTGGGGTCGACCGCAAGTATGTGGTCGAGCGCCTTGTTCTGGAAATCGGTGAAACCAGCTTCTTCCGCCGGATGGGAGATCTTCAGGACGAACTCGCCCTCGCCGTCGGTCTGAATATGGAAATTGTGGTCGCGTTCGCCAGGCAGCGGACGCGCGGTGCCGGTCAGCCCGTAGTGCCGGCGCAGGATGGCGAGCGCGTCGGCCGTGGAAACATCCGGTGCGTCCTCGGCGAGTGTTTCGCCGAACGCATCGGGCACCGCCGCATTCATGGCTTAGCCTCGATAGGTTCGAGGCCACACCAGTCGGCGATGAACAGCGCGATCGTCTGGGTGACCTTGCGCACCGAGTCGAGATCGACGGCTTCGTCATAGCCATGCGGCATGCGGCAGATCGGGCCGTAGACGATCGCCGGCGTGTCGGCGTAGAGGCCGAAGAAACGCGCATCGGTGGTCGCCGAGGTGACGTGTTCCGTCAGCGGCTCGCCCCACACGGCGGTATGGCTGCGGCGTAGCACCGCTTCCATCTCGTCGGCGCCCTCCAGCACATAGCCCTCGGCCATGAAGCCATTGTAGGTCATCTTGGGTGGTCGGTTGGCCAGGAACGGATCGGCGCGCGCCGCATCGGCAATGCAGGCCTCGAGCTCGGCCCTGGCGTCTTCGAGCCTCTGGCCGGGATAGGTGGCGACGCGCATCTCGAAGACGCAGCGCGCCGGAACGCTCGATGTCCACTCGCCGCCTTCGATCTTGCCGAGGTTGAAGCGGATCGGATGCGGGTGATCATGGAAATGCCTGTCATCGACCTTGCGCGCGTTCCAGACGATTTCGAGCTGCTTCAGCGCCTGAATGATGACGAAGGCCTTTTCGATGGCATTGGCGCCGGCCGAAAATGCACCCGACGCATGCTGCGGATCGCCGTCGACCTCGCCCCTGAACCAGATCGGCCCGACCTGCGCCCGCATCAGCCGCGGCTCCAGCGGTTCGGGAATGAAGGCGGCGTCGGCGCGATAGCCGCGCTGCAGGCATGCAAGCGCGCCATTGCCGGTGCATTCCTCCTCGACCACCGACTGGAGATACACGTTCGCGGCCGGCTGATAGCCAAGGCTACGCAAGGCGCTCAGCGCATAGAGGCAGGCGGACAGGCCGGCCTTCATGTCGCCGGCGCCGCGGCCATGCATCCAGCCATCCTCGATCGCCGGATCGTAGGGATCGCGGACCCAGCGGTCGAGCGGTCCGGTCGGAACGACATCGATATGGCCGTTGAGGATCAGCGAGCGGCCGGTCGCGTTTCGCGGCGTGTGGGTAGCAACGACGTTGAAGGCATCGTCGTAAGAGACCGCCACGGGGGAAAAACCCGGCAGGTCGCGAATCACGTCGACATCGACGCGCCACATGTCGACCGCGTAGCCATCCGCCTCGTAGGCGGCAGCCATAAACGACTGCGCGGGGTGTTCCTCGCCACGTTGGGAGGGAAAGCGCACGAGGTCTTGCAGAAACGCGACCTGTCGGGCGAAGCCATCATCGACTGCGCTCAGAATGGCCTCATCCGCAATCCGCTCAGGCATCATATTTCACTTTCATCTGGATGGTGTATCATATCTCATATGCCATTCCTGTGAAATGCAAGAGGCATGCGCGCCAAACTTTCAGTCCAGGACTTGCCGTTCGATGCTGCCATGGTCTTGGAGAGTTGGCATCGGATGCAGCAAGCCGATACTGCTATCTCTGGAAGACATGACGAGGGAATGCGTTGATCACAGAAGACACGATGCCCGCCGAAATCACCGATCTCGCCATTGGCTACCATCGCCTGCCGGCTGGTAAGCTTGCCAATGCGGTGACCTGGATGGAAGCGCGCACGCCGCAGCCGGATCTCGCGCGCCCCTTGGGCATGACACGGATCACGACGCCCGATTGCGTTTCCTACCGGGCGATCTTTCTCGAGATCGGCGCACCCTGGCTGTGGGACCGCGTTTCCGAAATGTCCGATGCCGAAATCACCGAGCATTTCGCCGACCCGCGCCAGCATCTCTACTACGGCCACGACGAAACCGGCGCGCATCTCGGCATGGTCGAGTTCTTCGCCGCCGACAATAACGAGATCGAGATCACCTATTTCGGCCTGTTCCCGTCCCTGACCGGCCGCGGTTTCGGCAAACGGCTGATGGCCGGGGCACTGGAGCTCGCATGGCGTCTCAACCCGAGCCGCATCTGGCTGCATACAAGCAGCTTCGATCATCACAGCGTCATCGGATTCTACAGCGCCTGCGGGTTCGTGCCCTTCGCTACCGGATTTGAGATCGTCGACGATCCCCGTATCAAGGGAACCTTGCCGCGCGATGCCGCACCGCAAATTCCGCTGATCGAAGCGGAGTGGAGCGGCTGCGGCGACTCTCCCCCAGAGAGCTACAGGCTGTGCGGACCTAGATGAGAACAGCTCCGCAATCCGTCAGCCAAGCGTCGCCGCACCATCGCCGATGGGTGCGCCGCGAGACCATTCTGTCGACGCTGGAGCGTCATATCGACACCCGCATCGTGCTGTTCGCCGCGCCCGCCGGCTTCGGCAAATCGACGACGATGGCGCAATGGGCTGCGGAAATCGCACGCCACGGCAGGCTGACGGCATGGCTGTCCTGCGAGGCGACGGACAATGATGAGGGCGCCTTCCTATCGCATCTGGTGGGCGCGCTGCGCCATCTGGTCCAGAGCCCGGCGGAACTCGACCTTGCCTTCCAGTCGAGCCCCATCCCGCAGCTCGATGTCGTGCTCGCGGCACTTGTGGCGGGTCTGGCGGCGCGCGAGGCCGACATCACCCTGTTCTTCGACGATTACCACGCCGTCGAGGCGCCGGCGGTGAAGCGGTTCATGGAGCGCCTGACCCGGCAGGCGCCGGAAAATGTTGCTTTCGTCATCGGCTCACGCAGCCTGCCCGACCTGCAGCTCGGCAAGCTCCGGGTGCTTGGCGACGTTTTCGAAATCGGCCCCGACGATCTGCGTTTCGCCTCATCCGAGGCCGAAGCTTTCTTCAACGACAAGCTGGGCCTGAGCGTCAGCAGCGGCACGGTGGAGACCTTGTGCTCGCGCACCGAAGGATGGGCCGCCGGCCTGCAACTGGCCTCTTTGTCACTGAGTGCCGCGCATGCACCGGAAACCGTCATCGGCAATTTTACCGGCGCCAACCGAAACGTCGCCGACTTCCTGATGGGCGAAGTGTTCCTGGAACTGCCGCCGGCGATCGCAAAATTCCTGCTCTACAGCTCGATCTTCGAACGCTTCAGCGCCGAGGCCTGCCGGGCGGTGATGCGCGCGGCCGACGCCGAAGCGGCGATCACCGAGATCGAGACGCGCAACCTGTTCCTGGTGCCGCTCGACGAAGAGCGGCGCTGGTTCCGCTACCATCACCTGTTCCGCGATTTCCTCAGCCGCGAAATGGAACGGCGCGAACCGGAGATGATCGCGCCGCTGCATCTGGCGGCCGCCGAATGGTTCGGCGAGCGCAAGATGCTGACAGAGGCGATCGGGCACGCGCTGGCCGCCGGCGACCAGGCCCGCGCGGCGGTGTTCGTGGAGAACAATGCGCTCGACCTCATCGCCCAGTGCCAGCTTCTCTACGTGCGCCAACTGCTGGCACTGCTGCCGAGGAAGCTGATCGACCAGCGCATTCGGCTGCAGCTGGTCGTGCTGTGGTTGGCGGTGCACAGCAGCCAGCCGGAGATTGCCCAACAGACGCTGAGCAATGCGCGCAAGTTGGTCGAGACCGGACCGACCGACAGCAACGACCCAGGCACGATGACCGGCACAACGATCGAGGCTGAGCTCGTGGTTCTCGCCGCCGCCGTTCACAGCACGCTGGAGCAGTTCGATCAGGCGCGCGACACAGCCCTTGCGGCCCTGCGCGTCATCGCGCCAGATGCCTGGTTCATGGAGGGTGCTACCGCCAATGTCATTGGCTACAACCTCTACGCGCTGGGTGACCTCGACGGTGCCCGCGCCGCGATCGATGCGGCACGCCGGGCGCATGAGCGAAGCGGCAGCCTGCTCGGCGTCACCATTGCCAATTGCTACATGGCCGTGATCGAGCGTTCGGCGGGCCGCTTGCCCGCCGCCGAGCGGCTGCTGCGCAACGCGATCATCGAGGCTCGGGCGCGGATCGGTGCAAACTCCTATGCCGAGGCCCTGGCCGGCACGCTGCTTGCGGAACTTGCCTATGAGACCAATGCGTCGGGCGAAGCGCTGACCCTGGTCGAGAATCTCGGACCGCAGATCGAAGGCGCGGCAGTCATTGTCTATCCTCTGGCCAGCGTGCCGACCTATGCCCGCGTGCTGCAGCTGACCGGTCGCACCGAAGCGGCACTGGATATGCTTGAGCGCGTCTATCAACGCGTACATGGCACGGTGTATCGCCGCCTGGCATCGATGATCGTGCATGACCGCATACGTGTGCTGCTCGACCAGAACCGTATTGCCGAGGCGCGTGCGCTGCTGGCCGAGCATCGGGGCGAAGGGACCGAGGCTTCGGTGGTCATCACTACCGCCAACGAGTTCGAGTTCTTTGCCGAGGGCCGCCTGCTGACGGCCGAGAAATCCTATGCCGCTGCCGCGGGGGTTTTCGACGCGCTGCTCGAGCGCACGAAAGACAGCGGGCGCATGCGCCGCCATATATTGGCGCTGATCCTGCGCGCCAAAGCGGCCAGCGCTGCCCACGACCAACGCGAGGCCGACCGCAATCTCCTCAATGCGTTGCGTCTCGCCCAACCATCCGGCTTCATCCGCTCTTTCGTCGACGAGGGAAGGCCTGTTGTCGAAGGGTTGATGCGGCTGCGCGCGGCCCAGGCGAAGACCGATCCCGCACTGTCAGCCTATGCGTCGCGCATCATCGATGCCGCGCAGGCGATGCCTGTCGCGACGCGCAAGCTGGCCGCACCAGCCGCCGAGAAGGAACAGCTCACCCAGCGCGAGGCCGAACTGCTGCGCTATCTCACCGAGGGCATGTCCAACCGCGATATCGCCTTGGCGTTGTCGGTGAGCGAGACCACGGTGAAATGGCATCTGAAGAACATTTTCGGCAAGCTCGCGGTGACCAACCGGGTGCAGGCGGTGCGCGCTGCGCAAGGATCTGCAGGCGCCCATACCCCTCCGAAAGGAGGGGCATAGATAAGAGGCGCGACCCCACTTTCGGGTCGGGCCATCTGATCGTTAGCCTGCTAGCGTCACCTGGTTTTCAGAGGACGCTGCGGATGGCGACAGGCTACGTTTTTCACGAACAGCTGATGTGGCATGACACCGGCTCCAGCGCCGACATGATGCCGCCCGGCCGTTTCGTGGAACCCGGCCGGCATCTGGAATCCCCTGGCTCCAAGCGCCGGCTGAACAACCTCATCCAGGTCAGCGGCCTGTCGCGGCATCTGGTGCCGATCATCCCCGAGCCGGTCTCGGTCGACGACCTGTTGCGCGTGCACACGCAACGCCATGTCGACGATATTCGCATGCTCAGCGAACGCGGCTCCGGTTTCGCCGGGCCGCAGGCGCCGATCGGCCTCAACAGTTTTGACATCGCGCTGCTGTCGGCCGGCACCACCTATGCCGCGATGCGCGCCGTGCTGACGGGCCGCGTCGACAATGCCTATGCGCTGGCGCGGCCGCCGGGACACCATGCCGAGCCCGACCAGGCGATGGGCAACTGCCTGTTCTCCAACATTGGCGTCGCTGTCCGCCGGCTGCAGCATGAAGGCCTGCTCGGGCGCGCGGCGATAGTCGACTGGGATGTGCATCACGGCAACGGCACCGAGACGGTGTTCTATTCCGACCCGTCGGTTCTGACCATTTCCGTGCACCAGGACAATCTCTATCCGACCGGGCGCGGTGCGCTGGCCGACAACGGGAAAGATGCCGGCGAGCGCTTTAACATCAACATCCCGCTGCCGGCCGGCAGCGGAACCGGTGCTTATGAAGCGACTTTCGACCGCGTTGTCGCGCCGGCACTGCGCGCCTACAGACCGGACCTCGTCATCGTCGCCTCCGGCTTCGATGCATCCGGCTTCGATCCACTCGGCCGCATGATGCTCAACAGCGAATGCTTCAGGCGTCTCGCCGCGCGCATGGTTGCGCTGGCCGCCGAGACCTCGCAAGGGCGCCTGATGATGACCCATGAAGGCGGCTACTCCGAGGGCTATGTGCCGTTCTGCGGCCATGCCGTCATCGAGACGCTAGCCAATCACCGTACCGAAGTGGTCGACCCTTTGTCGGACCATATCGACGAATGGGCCGGGCAAGACCTGCAGCTTCATCAGGCCGCGGTGATCGATGCCGCCGAAGGCCTGCTCGCCGGCCTGCGCCAACGTCTCGCCAGTGCGGCCTGACGCGATGGATTTCGTCATCACCACGCTGCTCAATGCGCTGACGCTGATCAGTATCCTGATGCTGGTCGGGCTCGGGCTAGCGATTAGCTTCGGCCTGATGAACGTGACCAATTTGGCACATGGCGAGTTCGTCACCGTCGGCGCCTTCGCGGTCTATTTCGTCCAGAGCATGGGTGGCTCGTTCTGGCTAGGGCTGGCGGCTGCCCCCATCGCCGGCGCGGTGATCGGCTGCATCCTCGAATTCGCCATCATCCGCCATCTCTATTCCAGGCCGGTCTCAACTGTGCTTGCCACCTGGGGCGTCAGCCTGATCCTGCAGCAAGGGCTGGAACTGATCTTCGGTCTCGGCGCCAAGCCGGTGACGCCGCCTATCGAGGGCACGCTCGACCTCTTCTTCACTGTCTACCCGGCCTATCGGCTGATCCTGATCGGCATCGCCATGCTGACCTTGCTCGGCGTCATCCTGCTGATCAGCCGCACGTCCTTCGGTCTCGACATCCGCACCGTCATCCAGAACCGCGAAATGGCCGAGGGCGTCGGCATCAACACGCGGCGCACCTACGCCATCGCCTTCACCTTCGGCGCGGCCATCGCCGGGCTCGCCGGCGGACTGGTCGCGCCGCTGGCGATCGTGCTGCCGCAGATGGGGGTGAACTATCTCGCCAACGCCTTCTTCGTCGTCATTGTCGGCGGCGTCGGCTCGATCGGCGGCCTCGTCGCCGGCAGCGTCTTCGTCGGCGGGCTGACCAGCATCCTCAATTATCAGATCTCGCCGTCGCTGGCGCAGGCGGTCGTGCTGCTGGCGGCCATCGTCGCTGTCCGGCTTCGGCCCAACGGCCTGTTCAACGGAGCGTCGCGATGATCGCCCGCGACCGCAACTGGCTGCTGATCTTCGCCGCCTGCGTGGCGCTCGCGATCATCTATCCGTTCTTTGTCGGCGGGTATCAGCTGACCGTGATCCGCGACGCGCTGATCTTCGGCCTGTTCGCCGCGAGCCTCGACTTCTTCTGGGGCCGCACTGGAATCCTGTGTTTCGGCCACGCTGCGTTTTTCGGCATCGGCGGCTACATCATGGCGCTGATCACGCTCAACGATGCGATCTCCTTCGCCAGCCTGCTTGGCATCATCGGTGCGGTGGCCGGTGCGGCCTTGGTCTCCGCCATCATCGGCTACTTCCTGTTTTTCGGCGGCATCCGTGGCAGCTATTTCACTATCGTCACGCTGGCCATGGGCGTCATCTGCCAGCAGGCGGCGGTCTCCTGGAGCTCGGTCACCGGCGGCGACAGCGGGCTGATCGGCATTCCGCCGATTGCCTTCGATGTCGGCGGGCTGCACGTCGATCTCAGCCAGGACCTGCCCAGCTACATCTTCGTCTCGGCCATCGTCGCGGTGACCGTGCTGGCGCTGTGGTCGATCAGCCGTGGCCGCTGGGGTACGGTGCTGACCGCCATACAGGACAATGAAGTCCGGGCAGCAGCGCTCGGCCACAATGCGCCGTTGCGGCTGCTCGTCACCTTCGTCCTGTCGGCGGCGATCGCCGGCCTTGCCGGCGCGCTCTATGTCTGCATGGCGGGGTTGGTGGCACCGGATTTGTCCGGACTGCTTCTGTCGACGGAAGTCATCGTCTGGGTGGCGGTCGGCGGGCGCGGCACGCTGCTGGGGCCGGTGCTCGGCGCCATCTTCATCCAGCGTGCGCAGCAGACGATCAGCAGTTTCAACCCGAGCCTGTGGCCGCTATTGCTCGGCTGTGCCTTCGTCATCATCGTCTTCGTCCTGCCGGACGGCATCCTGTCGATCTACGCGCGACTGAAAGCCCTGTTCAAAGGCGGGAGGCGCGCACAATGAGCGACATCCTGCTCCAGGCCGAAAATGTCGGCATCCGCTTTGGCGGGCTGCAGGCGCTGGAGGCCCTGAACCTCACTGTACGCGACAAGGAACTCTGCTGCATCATCGGCCCGAACGGCGCCGGCAAAAGCACCTTCCTCAATGTGTTGACCGGTACGCTGCGCCCGACCAGCGGCAGCGTGCGCTTCCTCGGCCACGACATAGCCGGCCTGCCGCTGCATCGCATCGCCCGGCTCGGCATCGCGCGCAAGTTCCAGATCCCGTCCGTCTTCCCGAGCCTCTCGGTGGAAGACAATGTGAAGGTCGCCCGCTGGGGGGCGCCCTCGCCTGTGCGCCCGGTTGGCGAATTGCTGGAATTGGTCGCGCTGAGCAATCGCGCCGCCACACCGGCCGGCGAACTCGCGCATGGCCAGAAGCAATGGCTGGAGATCGGCATGGCGCTGGCAATCGAGCCGCGGTTGCTTTTGCTCGACGAACCCACCGCCGGCATGACGCCGCAGGAGACGCTGGCGACGGCCGATATGCTGCTACGCCTAAAGGGCGAGTTCTCGATCGTCGCCGTCGAACACGATATCCGCTTCGTACGGGCGCTGAACTGCGAGACGCTGGTGCTGCATCAGGGACGCCGCCTGCGCAGCGGTCCTTTCCATGACATCGAGACCGACGAAATGGTCCGCGATGTCTATCTGGGGAGGCGCTGATCATGCTGCGGACAATGGCGGTGTCGGCCGGCTACGGCCCGCTCCCGGTGCTGAACGGCATCGACCTCAGTGTCGCGCCGGGCGAAGTCGTCGGCCTGCTCGGCCGTAACGGCGCCGGCAAGACGACGCTGCTGCGCGTCATCGCCGGCGGCTTGCGAGCGAGCGGTGGCGCGGTGGTTCTCGGTGACAAGGACCTCACGAACGCGCCGGCCTTCCGCCGCGCGCGGGCAGGCATTGCGCATGTGCCGCAGGGGCGCGGGATCTTCAACCAGCTAACGGTGCGGCAAAACCTGGAGGTCGGCACCCGCGCTGCCAAGGACCGTGGCGACGGCGGCATTCCGGCCGACATCTTCGGCTATTTTCCAATCCTGCGCGAACGCGAAGCACAGATCGCAGGCACGCTTTCAGGCGGCCAGCAGCAGATGCTGGCGATCGGCCGCGCGCTGTGCGGCTTGCCGTCGGTGCTGCTGCTCGACGAGCCTTCGGAAGGCATACAGCCGAACATCGTGCAGTCGATCGCCGAGCTGGTGCCGCGCATCGCGCGCGAACGCAGCATCGCGATCGTGCTGGTCGAGCAGAATCTCGATCTCGTTCTCAAGGCATCGGACCGCTGCCTGGTGATGGAGAAGGGCAGGATCGTCCATGAAGGCGCGCCGGAGGCGTTCGCCGACGAGACCCTGCTGAAGGATCTGTTGGCCCTATAAGGCGCGCCTGAAGCGCGCCTGGGAGCTTGTTGACTTGTAAGGCGTGCATGGGGCGCGCCTGGGACTGGAAGGGAACACAACAATGATAAGCAGAAGAACTGTCTTGAAATCCGGCGGCGCCGCGGCCGCCTTCGCCATAATCGGTGCGCCGTCGATCCTGCGCGCCGCCGACACCGTCAAGGTCGGCCTGTCGATCCCGATCACCGGGCTGCAGGCGATCCTCGGCGAGACGCTGCTCAATTGCTACAAGCTCGCCGCAGCCGAGCTGAACGCCGCCAACGGCATTGGCGGGCGCCAGGTCGAGCTCATCATCGAAGACAACCAGACCACGACCAAGGGTTCCATCGACAAGGCGCGCAAGCTCATCAACGAAGATAAGGTCGACGTGGTCATGGGCACGATCATTTCGCCGGAGCGAAGTGCGACGCTGTCGGTGACCTCGAAGGCCAAGAAGCTGTTCTTCTACCCAACCAATTTCGAGGGCGGCGAATGCAACCGCTACTTCGTCGCCACCGGCCCGATCCCGATGCAGCAGGTCGATCCGATGATGCCGTGGGTGGCCGAGAACCTCGGCAAGACCATCTACGTCATGGCCTCCGACTATGCCTGGCCGCAGAAGATGACCGAGGCGATCACGGCAGCCTATGAGAAGGCCGGCGGCAAGATCATCGGCGCCGACTATTATCCGTTCGGCACAACGGATTTCGGCCCTGCATTCCAGAAGATCAAGTCGCTGAAGCCCGACGTCGTGTGGTCGATGGTGGTCGGCAATGACGCGGTCACGCAGCTCAAGCAGTATCGCTCTTTCGACATCAAGCAGCCGCTGATCGCGCCGCTCGACGAGGTGTTCAACAAGGACGCGCTGCCGCCCGGCGTTGCGGCCGGCACCTACGCACCGCAGCCTTACTGGATGGCGCTCGACAATCCGGTCAACAAGAAGTTCATCGCGAGCTTCCGCGAGAAGTTCGGCAAGGAGAAGATGGTCAACGGCATCGGCGAGGCCGGCTACAACGGCCTGCATCTCTACGCCCTGGCCGCCGAGAAGGCCGGATCGCTGAAGGACGATGATGTGCTCAAGGCGCTGCCGACGATCGAGTTCGACGCGCCGCAAGGCAAGATCCGGGTCGATGCCAGCAACAACCACACGCTCTGCCATTCCTATGTCGGCAAGGCGGCCGCAGACGGCATCAGCTATGAAATCGCCAAGGATTTCGGCACCATCGCGCCGGTCACGCCTTACTGCAAGCTGTAGGAGCTCCGGCAACAGCTCCAGGTAATCCTGACGGCGGCTTTGCCGCCGTCAGGGCGTCTGCGGCGCCGGCAGCCGCTCGCGCAGTTCGTCGACGAGCACCCTGGTGTTTTCGGAATAGTCGATGGGCACGACGACGAGGTGCACGCCGCCGCCGGTGAAGGCCTGTTCCAGCGCCGGCCGCAAGTCGGCGATCTCCGTAACCCTGGTCCCCCTGGCGCCATAGGCCTCGGCATATCTGACGAAGTCGGGATTGCCGAAGGTCATGCCGAAATCCGGAAATTCGTCGACCGCCTGCTTCCAGCGGATCATGCCATAGGCATGGTCTTCGAGCAGCAGAACGACGAGTTTGAGCTTGAGCCTGACGGCGGTCTCCAGTTCCTGGCTGTTCATCATGAAGCCGCCATCGCCACAGATGGCCATGACACGGCGCTGCGGATAGAGCAGTGCCGCCATCATCGCCGACGGCAAGCCCGCGCCCATGGTGGCCAGCGCATTGTCGAGCAGGATCGTGTTTGCCATGCGCGTCCGGTAGTTGCGCGCGAACCAGATCTTGTACATGCCGTTGTCGAGGGCAAGAATCCCATCCGCCGGCATCACGGCGCGGACATCGTGCACGATGCGCTGCGGCGTGAAGCGATCTTCGGTGGCGCGCGCGGCGATGCGGCTCAGAATGCCTTCCCGCAGCGGCAGCAAGGCCTGTGCATTGGGGACCTTGCCCTCGATGCGGTCGGCCAGCAGCGCCAGCGAAGGACCGAGGTCGCCGACGATTTCGGCTTGCGGGAAATAGACCTGCTCGACATCGGCTGAATGGTAGCCGACATGAATGACCTTCGGCCCCTTTGCCCCCATGATGAAGGGCGGCTTCTCCACCGTGTCGTGACCGATGGTGATGATCAGATCGGCCTGTTCGATGGCCTCGTGCACATAGTCGCGCTCCGAATGGGCTGCCGTTCCCATATAGAGCTCCGTGCCGCCAGGCACGGTGCCCTTGCCCATCTGCGTGGTGAAATAGGGAATTTGCGTCCGCAGCACGAACTGGGCGACATCGGGAGTCACGCGCGGTCGCGACGCCGCCGCACCAAACATCAGCAGCGGACGCCTGGCTTCCATGATCATACGGGCGGCGCGATCAAGCGCGCCCGGGCTGGCCAGCGGCAGTTCGACCGGATGCGTTGGCACGAGTGCTACCGGTTCACACTCGGCCGCCGCAATGTCTTCCGGCAATTCAAGATGTACGGGGCCGGGACGCTCTTCCTGGGCGACACGGAAAGCTTCGCGAACCAACGAGGGGATCATCTTCGGCGAGACGATCTGACGCGACAGCTTGGTCAGCGGCTTCATCGCCGCGACGATGTCGACGATCTGGAAGCGCGCCTGCCGGGACGACAGGATGCCCTTCTGGCCGGTGATCATGATCATCGGCATCGCGCCGAGCAGCGCATAGGCCGAACCGGTCGAAAGGTTGAGCGCGCCCGGGCCAAGCGTGGTGATGCACACACCCGGCTTGCCGGTAAGCCTGCCATAGGTGGCGGCCATGAAAGCGGCTGCCTGCTCGTGGCGGGTCAGGATCAGCTGGATCGAGGAGCGGCGGATGGATTCGACGATATCGAGATTTTCTTCGCCCGGAATGCCGAAAATCCGCTCGACCCCTTCGTTCTCGAGGGCCGCGACGAACAGATCCGAACCTTTGGTCATGACCACCTTGTATCTACACGAGAGAGATTTCGTGGGATTAGAGCGATTGAGCCAAGGTCCGGGTGGCCGCCCGGACCTTG
>NZ_JAIUIC010000035.1:0-1159 GCF_020165455.1 Mesorhizobium sp. BR1-1-3 | reverse complement strand
CACCTTGTATCTACACGAGAGAGATTTCGTGGGATTAGAGCGATTGAGCCAAGGTCCGGGTGGCCGCCCGGACCTTGGCTTGGCGAAGTCGCCCGTACCACCTGAGGTTACAGCCGCGGGAGAGCTTGGGATCTTCGCCTTCATCACGCACGACCGAACAGTCGCTTGGTTCCAACCGTACGCACAAGGCAGGTTACCGTGAACAGGATTATTTGTGGAGTTGATGTTTCGAAAGATTGGCTGGACGCGCATGTCTGGCCTGGCGGAGCGGCAGCGCGCTTCGCCAACGACGCGGCGGGGATCGCAGCTCTTTGGCTGTTCTGCCGCAGCCATGACGCAGCCCTTGCGGTGATGGAGGCATCGGGCGGCTATGAACGGCTGGGATTCATGCTCTTGTGGACGCACGGCATGCCGTGCGGCGTGGTCAATGCCAAGAGCGTGCGCCGTTTCGCCGAGGCGATGGGCTATCTTGAGAAGACCGACAGGATCGACGCCGCTGTCATCGCCCACTACGGCGCAGTCAAGAACACTGTGCCGACGCCACCGCCAAGCGCCGCCCAGCAGCGGCTTGCCGCGTTGGTTGGCCGGCTTTGCCAGATTGTCGGCGATGCGACCATCAACAAGCAGCGTAGAAGTGCCGCACGCGACGCCGAGGTATGCGCCAGCATCGAGGCGATGCTGGCCTTCCTCAAGCGCGAGCAACGGCGCCTGGAAGGCGAGATTGCCTCGATGATCGATGACGATCCGCTGTGGGCCAGGCTGGAGCAGGCCTTTCGTTCGCTGAAGGGCGTGGCCGGACGCACCGTCGCCCGCCTGATGGCCGAACTGCCCGAGATCGGCCTCATCTCCAACAAGGCCATCGCCAAGCTGGCAGGCCTCGCTCCCTTCGCCAACGATAGCGGCAAGCGCACCGGCAACAGGCATGTGCGCGGCGGACGCGCCGGGCCGCGTGGCATCCTCTTCATCGTCGCAGCCATCGTGGCCAAATTCGATCCCAATCTCAAAGCTTTCGCTCAACGGTTGCAACAGGCGGGAAAGCCAAAAATGCTCATCCGCATCGCACTCGCCAGAAAACTCCTCGTCATCCTCAATGCAAAAGCACGCGATGCGCGCAACGAGTTCGCGAGTGCAACTTGACACCCCAGATAGTCGCTCTCCC
>NZ_JAIUIC010000034.1:0-1428 GCF_020165455.1 Mesorhizobium sp. BR1-1-3 | reverse complement strand
CGTCGTGGTCTGGGTCGAGGTGAAGCCGATGTCCGTGATCTTCAGCACGTCATTGTCGGTCACGTCGAAGGCGTGGGTTCCCGTGCTGGCACCAGTCGTACCAGTACCGGTTGCTTTGTTCAGGTCGATTGCAGTACCGGTGAGCCCGTTGCCGGACTGCATGATCTGGGCGCCTTGGAGCACCCAGTTCTCACCGGTTGCGTTGTAGTCGTTCTTCTCGATGATGACGAGACCGTCGTTGTTATCGAGCGGGAAGTCCGCCGCGTATGCGGTGGGGACCTGCCCCGCCTTGAAGATGTTCGTGTTCGACACGTACATCGCCTTCGTGGTGAACGTGTCGGCGGCGGTGCCGCTGCCGCCGGCAATCCCGTCGGAACCGTAGTTGACGAGATTGAGGATCAGCATAAGATCTTCGCTGTTCCCGATACCGTCGAACTTGATGGCCATGTCGGTGGCAGACTGGTTCGGGACGTTGTTGACTCCGTCGTCGGTGACGATGCCGGGGCTGTGGTCGAAGAACCGCAGTGTAAGCAACTCACCCTTCTGGATCGTGTCACCGGCAACTCCGTTCGTGGCTTGGGTTGCAGAAATCCAATCCTCGAAGTTGCTACTGATCTGCTGGCCAGCGTCGAAAGCCGTGTCAAGATTGTTAGGCAATCCAGCCGGCGCGCCATCGCCTGTCGCATTGAAACCTAACGGGCTACCGTTGGGGTTCGAGTTGCCGGTGAACTGCACGAAGAAGTCCCGGTCGGTCGTTTCGGGTGTGCTGTCCGCCTCGAAGAGCTTCTCCACCACGATGTTCGGGTGACCGGTGTTGCTCAAGGGCTCCTTGAATAGAAGCTCACTGGTGTGCAGAATGTCCTTGGTGAAGCCCTCCACCGTGTCGCTCAAGGTGATGGTATAAGTGCCGGCATCCTTGTGGAAGACGAGAGTACCACCCACCGAGCCCGGCTGAATGCCAGCCGTGTTCGGGTCGCTGTCGTAGCTAGCGGTCCAGTTGAACGTCGCCGAGGTAGCGCTTTCCGACTGCAGCGTCGCGACCGAGCTAAGGAACGGGGTCGTGCCGGGTGCCGGCACAAGGCCGGTGAGATTGCCGTCAAGGGTGATCTGGATGCCGGCAAGGGCACCGTTGACATCGACGAAATCGCTAGCACCCGCCAAATATTCTGCGGCCGTATGCTTGTCCACCATGTCGTACCCGAAGGCTCCGATAGCCGACGCGTTGAGCGTGTTGGCCAGAGTCTCGTGGGTCCCGGTACCGTTGCCGGCGTTCTGGTCACCGTCGAACGGCACCGTGATCGTCGGATCGGTGTCGTCGAAGGTCAGAGACAACGGCCCCGAGCTCGTGCTTTGCTGCGACACGACGTCGTTGTCGCCGTCCGTCGCCGTCACCGTTGCCACCACGTTGATCAGACCGTTGAGGTCGAG
>NZ_JAIUIC010000033.1:0-3009 GCF_020165455.1 Mesorhizobium sp. BR1-1-3 | reverse complement strand
TGACGAGCAAGAGACCTCAGGCGCGCGGCGAGGGTCGACCCCCACTCCGTCGAGCTTCGCTCGACACCTCTCCCCCGGTCGACGGGGGAGAGGAAAGGGCCGGGCAATGAGCGGCGGCGCTGACCTGAGGTGATTGTCTCGAATAGACATACGAGCGGCAACCGATCGCCGCGCACAATTCAATCAAAACCTGGGAGATATTCGGTGTCCGACAAGGTGAAAGTGCTGGTGGTGGGTCTCGGCAATATGGGTGCGTCGCATGCGAGCGCCTATCACCGGCTCGACGGTTTCGAGATTGTCGGCATCATGAGCCGGTCGATCAAGAGCAACACGAAGATTCCGGAAGAATTAGCCGGCTACCCACTCTACGAGGATTTCGACCAGGCGCTGAAGGAAACAAAACCGGACGCCGTCTCGATCAACAGCTGGCCGAACACCCACGCTGAATACGCGCTGAAGGCAATCGCCGCCAACTGCCATGTGTTCATGGAAAAGCCGCTCGCCACCAACAACGAGGATGCCGAGAAGGTGGTCGCGGCGGCGCGGGCCAAGAACCGCAAGCTGGTGCTCGGCTATATTCTGCGCGTGCATCCGTCGTGGATCAAGTTCATCGAGGTCGGCAAGACGCTCGGCAAGCCGCTGGTGATGCGGCTCAACCTCAACCAGCAGAGCAGCGGCAGCGCCTGGCACTGGCACAAGAACCTGATCGATTCGCTGATCCCGATCGTCGATTGCGGCGTCCACTATGTCGACGTCATGTGCCAGCTGACCGGCGCCAAGCCGGTGCGCGTGCACGGCATCGGCGCCAAGCTCTGGGCGGAAGCCGACAAGCAGAATTACGGCCATCTGCACGTCACCTTCGATGACGGTTCGGTCGGCTGGTACGAGGCGGGCTGGGGCCCGATGATGAGCGAGACGGCCTATTTCGTGAAGGACGTCGTCGGCCCCAAGGGCGCGGTGTCGATCGTCGCCGGCCAGCAGGCAAGCAGTGTTGCCGAGCTGGCAGAGGTTTCGAATTCCGCCGACATCGACCGCCACACCAAGACCGATGCGCTGAAGATCCATTATGCCGCTGTCGACGGCGACAAGAATTTCTCCAAACCCGACGAGATCGTCAGCATGGAGGACGAACCCGGCCACCAGGAACTCTGCGATCGCGAGCAGGCCTTCTTCCTGCGCGCCATCCGCGAGGATCTCGACCTCACCGAGCAGATGGATGCGGCAGTCAACAGCCTGCGCATCGTGCTGGCCGCCGAGCAGAGCATCGCGCTGGGGCGGACCATCGACCTGGCCTGAAGTCGCGCCAGCCCCCTCATCCGGCCGCTTCGCGGCCACCTTCTCCCCGTTGGGGAGAAGAGGGTGGCGCTGGCGCTGCAAGTCTCCTCTCCCCTCGGGGAGAGGTCAGCCGAGCGAAGCGGAGGCTGGGTGAGGGGGCCGATGCCCCAATACAGTTCTCCGCAGGAGCAGCATCAACACAAGCTATCCGCCGAAGGAGAGAGATATGGCCGCCGTCACCGACAGTCTGCTGAAAACCTATGCCGAGTCCGACGCGCTGGACCTTGCGGCGCTGGTGAAGCGCGGCGACGTTACCCCGGCGGAGCTGGTAGAAGCGGCGATCACGCTGGTCGATCGGCTCAACCCGACGCTCAATGCGGTCATCCATCGCCTCTACGACATGGCGCGCGCCCAGGCGCAGACGGTCGACACATCAGCGCCCTTCGCCGGCGTGCCATTCCTGCTCAAGGAGCTGGCCTCGTCCTGGACCGGGGCGCCGAACACCAACTCCTCATTCTACCTGAAAGATGTCGTCGCCGATTTCGACACCGAAGTGGTTCGCCGCATGAAGGCGGCCGGGCTGGTGCTGGTCGGCAAGTCGAACGCGCCGGAGAACGGTTGGTCGATCACCACCGAGCCAAAGCTCTACGGCGCGACGAAGAACCCGTGGAAGGAAGGCATCACGCCCGGCGGCTCCAGCGGCGGAGCGGCCGCGGCGATTGCTTCGCGCATGGTGCCGATCGCCGAAGCCAGCGATGGCGCCGGCTCGATCCGCATCCCGGCCTCCTGCTGCGGCATCGTCGGGCTGAAGCCGTCGCGCGGCCGCGTCAGCCTCGCGCCGTTCGGCGACTATTGGTATGGCGGCGCCTATTTCCTCTGCTGCTCGCGCACGGTGCGTGACACGGCGGCCTATCTCGACGCGGTCGCCGGCGCGCTGCCGGGCGACCCCTACACGCCGCCGGTTCCTGATGGCAGCTGGCTCAGCCTGTCGGCGCGGGCGCCAACGAAGCTGCGCATCGGCTTTTCCGTCACGCCGCCCAACGGCACCGCGATCGATCCGGAGGTGAAGGCGGCGGTGCTGGAGACCGTGGGGACGCTCGAGCGGCTCGGCCACCATGTCGAGGAGCATGACATGCCGCTCGACGCCAATGCTGTGTGGAAGACCTACACCAACATGACCTGCGTGCAGACGGCGGCGACCTTCGACTACCTTGAAACGGTGATGGGGCGGCCGGTGACACCGGGCGATGTCGAGGCGGTGACCTTTGCGATCATCGAGCGTGGCCGTGCGACCAGCGGCACCAGGCACATCTCCGATGTCGAGCAGCTCAGGCAGGTCGGCCGCGACATCGTCGGCGACCTTGGCGCCTACGATCTCTTCATCACCCCGACGCTGACGCAGCTGCCGCGCCCGCTCGGCTATTACGACATGTCGGAAACCGATATCGACCGCTACAACGCCAAATGGGCGGACTCGGTGTTTGCCTTCCCCTTCAACATCTCAGGCCAGCCGGCGATCTCGCTGCCGCTCGGCTGGTCGAAAGGCGGCGTGCCGATCGGCGTGCAGCTGGTCGGCCGCTACGGCGACGAGGCAACGGTGCTGGCCGCGTCGGCGCAGCTGGAGCAAGAGATGCCGTGGAGGGGGAGAAGGCCGGCGGTGAGTGGTTAGGTGCTTGGCAGCCCACCGCCGAGTTCCGTGGCGCCCCCCTCTGTCCTGCCGGACATCTCCCCCCC
>NZ_JAIUIC010000032.1:0-7106 GCF_020165455.1 Mesorhizobium sp. BR1-1-3 | reverse complement strand
GGGGAATAGGGGAATAGGGGAATAGGGGAATAGGGTGGGTTCGAGAGAATTCCAAACATACTCCCTTTTTCCCCTGCTCCCTTACTCCCCTGAATTCTAATTCCCCAGCGCCAACTGATCCGTGATCTCAAACCGCTCCGAGACGCCGACACGGATCATGTTGAGGCTGCCTTCCCTGGTGAAGCGGAAGTCGCCGGGCGCGTCGGAACCGGCCGGCTGGCCGGCACGGAAGGAGATGATGCGCGTGCCGCCATCGGGCCAGGTCACAGTGATGTTCGCCTTGTCGGCGCTGTGCACCACGCTGACCTTGCAGCGCTCCATCGGCTGGCCGACATAGCGGGCGCAGGGAATCTCGGGGCCAGAAGCCGGCGTCGGAGCGGAATCAAGCGGGACGTCAGGCGCCGCCAGCGCCAGTAGGTACGCGTCCTGCATGGCGGCGTGGCCGATTTCCTCTGGCGATTTCGGCGTGCTTTCGGCTGCCGGACCGGCGCCGCCAAGCCGCGCCGTCAGGTCGGGCGGTGCGACCGGCGCGCTGTCAGCTGAGCCGATGGCCTGCGATTGGTCCGGTGCCGAGGCCTGCTCGGCCCCACTGCCGGTGGAGGCAACCACCGGCGCACCGGCCGGTCTTGGCTCACCTTCGACATAGGGGTTCGGATTGAGGGGGATGAGATAGCGCGCCGGCGCCCAGCCGCTCAGCTTCTCCTTGCCCGTGCTCTCGACCTTGCACCATTTGTAGCCGTTGATGTCGTTGCAGCCGAGATTGGTGACCATGTCGCCGCTGCTCAGCCGCGCCTCGACCGTGGCGACCGGCGATGCGGTGGTGCGGACCTTGAGAAGGTCGTCCGGCGCCAGGCCGGTAACGACGGAGATGACGAGCTCCGGCGCCTCTTGGGCCATCTCTTCAGCCATAGCGGGGGCAATCACCGGCCACGCCGTCATCAGCAGCGGAGCAGCAATCAGCGCATGGAGGATTGTTCGGAGCGTAACTGTGCGCCTCATCGTTTGGCCGTGCGCTGATACCGTGCCGCGGCGGATCGAGCCCGCCGCAAGCCCGGCCGGTTTTATAAGGGACGACGCGGCGCCATGTAAGCCCGAAAATTCGGGCCGCCGTTTCGCCAGCCTTCAGCCGGGTAGGGGCATGAACCCGGTTCTGAGCGCGTGAGCCCATTCCGGCCGGCCCGCTTGTTCGGCCTGCCTGGCGGCCGCCTCGTGGTCGTAGTCGACGGCGATGGCCTCGAAGCCGTCGGGCTGGCCGTTGCTGCCCAGGGTGACAATGCCGTAGCGCGCATGCGGCGAGCCCTGCTCGGAGACATGCGCCGGCGGCGTGGAATCGTCATAGGCAG
This sequence comes from Mesorhizobium sp. BR1-1-3, assembly GCF_020165455.1. Lineage (NCBI taxonomy): Bacteria > Pseudomonadati > Pseudomonadota > Alphaproteobacteria > Hyphomicrobiales > Phyllobacteriaceae > Mesorhizobium > Mesorhizobium sp. BR1-1-3. The sequence continues at coordinate 5,763 of NZ_JAIUIC010000032.1, read as the reverse complement.
GGCAGCCGATGCTGCCCGGATTGAAGATGACGGGACCGTCGGGGACGCGGATCAGTTCCGCGCGGTGGCTGTGGCCGCACAGCGCGATGCGGCAAGCCGGGTCGAGCGCCTTCAGCCGCCGCCGGATCGCCGTCAGCGGCGCGCGCACCAGCTGGCCATTGGCAATCGTATCAGTGAGATATTTCTCGTCATGGTCGGGACGGGCGTGGAAAGCGATGATTCCGGGTGCGATCTCCAGCGTCAACGGCTGGGCGAACAGCACCTGGCGCTGTGCCTCGGTCAGCCGCTCCTGCGCATAGACGTCGGAGGGCCACATGGTGTCATCAGCGGGGTCGGCGGCAACACGGCGGTCGTGGTTGCCGCGCACCGTCGGCAGGTTCAGCGCCTGCAGCCGTTCCATCGTTTCGCGCGGCCATAGCGGGCCGGAAACGCTGTCGCCGAGATTGATGGTCAGGTCGGCGCCGCCGCGCCGGCGCAGGTCGTCAAGCACGGCGTCGAGCGCCAGCACATTGCCGTGGATGTCGGCGAGGACGGCGATGCGCATTTCGGGAAGCTCCTGTGTGACGCCGCTTTTCCTTTTCCCCACGTTCGTGGGCGAAGAACCCAAGTCCTTCAGGGTCGGGCGTGCACTTCGATATCGTGGCCGCCAACCGCCGGCAGTGCGGGATCGTCGCCGGCGGCGGCGATGACGCTGTCGAGCAGGCCGGGGAAGCGGGCGTCGAGATCGGCCCGGCGCAGTGTGATCATGCGGTTGGTGCCGACCACCTCGGCGCGGGTGACGCCGGCCTCGCGCAATTTGGCGAGGTGGTAGCTCAGATTGGTCTTCGAGCCGAAATCGAGGAACTGGCTGCAGTTCAGCGGCACGCCCTGCTTGCTGGCGAGATAGCGCACGATGGCAAGCCGCGTCGGGTCGCCGAGCACGCCAAGCACGATCGGCAGGCTGATCTGGTCCGTATTGGGGTGTGGCAAGGTCATGGCTCGAAACTAAGCACAGTCGGGTCCGATTTCAACGCATCCATCATTGTTGGCTCCGCATGGCCTTTCTCCGTCTCGCGCGAACCCCGCCCGGCCTGTGCTGACACAGGGTTGTCAGGAAGGTTCAGCTATTTTTCCCTGGCTTCATTGACATGATGCCCCATTATGTCCAATTGTTCAATAACTTTTGAACTAAGGACATCCCGCCATGGACAAGCGCCTCTTCTGGCTCGCGCTCGGATCGTTCACGATCTCGACCGAAGGCTTCGTCATCTCCAGCCTTCTGCCCGACATCGCGGCGGATGCCGGCATCTCCATTCCGCTGGCCGGCACGCTGATCACCGCCTTCGCGCTCGCCTATGCGGTCGGCACGCCGATCCTGGCGACGCTGACCGGCGAATGGGACCGGCGCCGCGTCATCCTGTGGACGCTGGTGTTCTTCGTCATCGGCAACATCGCCGCTGCCTTGAGTTCCTCCTTCGAACTGCTTCTGGTCGCGCGCATCGTCATGGCGCTGTCGTCGGGCCTGTTCGCCGCAACCGCGCAAGGCACGGCGGTGGCGCTGGTCGATGATCATCACCGGGCGCGTGCCATCGCCGTCGTCGTCGGCGGCACCACTGTGGCCGTTGCGCTCGGTGCGCCGCTGGGCGCGCTCGTTGCCACCGTTGCCGGCTGGCGCGGCACCTTCTTTGCCATCGCCGGCCTTGGCGCGCTTGCAGGCGCGATCCTGTGGTACCGGCTGCCGCAGGGCATCGTCGGCACCAGGCTGCCCTTGAAGCGCAGGCTGACGGCAGCGCTGCGTCCCGGCGTGATGCCGATCCTGTTGACGACAGTGCTGGCGCTGATCGGCGCCTTCACCGTCTTTGCGTATGTCGCGCCGCTTGCCATCGAGGGCGGCGGTCTCAGCCAGATCGCGCTGCCCGGCATGCTGCTCGCCTTCGGCGTCGGCGCCGTCATCGGCAACATTGGCGGCGGCCAGGCCGCCGACCGGTTCGGCGCGACCCGCACCGTCGGCTGGTCGCTGGCGCTGAGTGCAGCCATGCTGGTCTTATTGTCGGTCATCCCGACCTTCCTGCCGCACCATATTGCCGGGCCGGCGCTGATGGCGATGATGGTGCCGTGGGGCATCGTCGGCTGGGCGTTCCCGCCGGCACAGGCGAGCCGCATCATCAAGCTGGCGCCCGATGCCGCCCCGATCGTGCTGTCGCTCAACGCCTCGGCGCTCTATCTCGGCGTGGCGCTGGGTGCCGTGGTCGGTGGTGCCGTGCTGCGCTACGGCGCGCCGGCCGATCTCGGCCTGGTCGCCGCGATCTTCCCGATCGTCGGGCTTGGCGTCGTGGTCGCCGGCCGCTGGGCGGCTCGGCCTGTAGAAATGCCTGCCGAGTAGAGTCTTTGGCAAACGCTGGCCTTAGGGCGTGGCCGGCGGCAGATCAAAATCCAGCGCGGCGATCTCATCCAGAGCCGCGCGCAAATCTTCGGCCTTGTCCTTGCCGACGACATCCTCGAAGCGCTGCTGGGCGATTTGCCACAGTTTCATCGCTTCCTCGATCTTGTCCAGGCCCTTTGGCGTCAGTCGTACACGCTTGACGCGGCGGTCCTCCGGGTCGGCGAAGGTCTCGACATAGCCGTCGCGGATCAGCGGTTTCAGCGTATGGCCGAGCGCCGACAGGTCCATGATCAGCGACGTGGCGATGGCGCCCATCGCCGGCTCATCGCCCATATGGATCTGGTAAAGCAGGCCCTGCTGCGTCGCCTTGAGGCCTGACGGCTCCACCACATCATCATAAAACTTGCCGAGCTTGCGCGCCGCGCGGCGCAGCGCGGCGTTGTTGCAGAGCGTGAGGCCGGGCAGGCTGTCCTTTGACATGATGGTCCCTGGCGCCGGCGAATGAGGCCCGGCTGCTCCCCTCAAATAATCCCCGCCCGTCTCATTGACAAGATAGTGGCATATGCCTACTTCACGATTAGTGGTATATGCCACTAAATCAGATCAAGCGGCTTTCCGGCAGCGCGGCAGATGCCACGGCGCCGGGGTCATTCGAAACGAACAAGATCAGTTGAAGAAGGAACAGGACAATGAGTGGACAGGGCAACAAGGGCACGGCGGTCGTCACCGGTGCTTCGTCGGGCATCGGCGCGGTCTATGCCGACCGGCTGGCGGGGCAGGGCTACGATCTGGTGCTGGTGGCGCGGCGCGCCGACCGGCTGGAGGAACTGGCCGGGAAGCTGCGCCAGACCTATAGCCGCAAGGTCGGCGTGATCAGCGCCGATCTTGCAAACGACGATGATGTGCGCCGCGTCGAGCAAGCTGTAACAGCCGACGAGAGCATCACACTGCTGGTCAACAATGCCGGCATCGGTGGCCAGGCCGTCGTGGCCACCGCCGATGTCGACGCGGCCGAGCGCATGATCAAGGTCAACACCATCGCCTTGACGCGTCTAACCCGCGCCGTGCTGCCGGGGCTTTTGGCACGCAACCGCGGCGGCATCGTCAACATCGCCTCGGTGCTCGCCTTCGACACCTCCTTCGGCGGCATCTACAGCGGCACCAAAGCTTATGTGGTCAACTTCACCGAAGCCCTGCACCGTGAGGTCGAGGGCACCAATGTTAAGGTGCAGGTGGTGCTGCCGGGCGCGACCCGGACCGATTTCTGGGAACTTGCCGGCACCGATATCGCCAACGTTCCGAGGGAGATCATCATGACCGCCGACGACATGGTCGATGCCGCACTTGTCGGCTTGGCCAAAGGCGAGGCGGTCACCGTGCCCGCGCTTGCCGATGCGGCCAAGCTCGACACATTCCTCGGCGCCCGGCAAGCCTTCTACGGCAGCCTGCACGCCGACAAGCCGGCGGCGCGTTACGGGGTTTGAAGGTTGAGAGGCTGGTTCGCTTTGCGAACCAGGACCCCACCCCGCTGCTTCGCAGCGACTTGCCGGGGCGAGCCGCGGGTCTCGCCCGTCCTTCGGACCCCCATAAGGGAGAAGGTTAGGGGCGCGCGCCACCCTCCTTGAGGCTTGGAAAAGGCGCGCTCCCCACCTTCCCCTTGTGGGGAGGTCGGACCGAAGGTCAGGGTGGGGGGCTGGCGCGGGTTTTGGCTTGAGCGCTTTACACCGACCGCCACATCGGAATGATCGAGGCGGCCAGTACCAGCGCCAACACGACGTTGAGCGCGCGCCATTGCCATTCGGTCTTGAGCAGCCGCGCCAGCACCATGCCGGCCACGCACCACAGTGAAAGCGAGGCGGCGGCCGCGAGGCCGAAAGTGGCGCCGAGCAGCAGCGCGAGCTGCATCGGTCCGCTGGCCAATGCCGCGAACGACGCCGCGGCGCCCAGCCCCATCGCCCATCCCTTCGGGTTCATCCATTGAATGCCGGCGCCGCCGAGAAAGCTGTTCGGCCTGGTCATGGTCACATCCAGATTAGGCGGTCCGCTGCGGCCGATCTTGATCGCCAGCCAGACGAGATAAAGTGAGCCGGTGACCTTCATCGCCAGTTGCAGCGAGGGCACGGCGAGCAGCAGGCCGGCGAGCCCGGCGGCGGCGGCGCTCGTCACCGTGGCGAGACCGGCGGCGCTGCCGATCAGCAGGGGTACCGAACGGCGAAAGCCGAACTGCGCGCCCGATGCCGTTGACAGGGTCGTGGCGATGCCGGGCGTGGTGGTGGCGACGATGGCAAACAGGATGAGCGGGAAAATGGGCTCGAGCATGCGGCGTCCTCGGTGGGAGGGCTGCCATCGTAGCCGCGCGCGAACTTCAGTAAATGCAATGTTTGCTATGGTTGACATTAGCAAGCATAATGCCAACCATGATCCGAAATCTCGACATGGCGCTGATCCGCACCTTTATCACCGTCGCCGACAAGGCCAGCATGACAGCGGCGGCCAATGCACTGCACCTGACGCAAGGTGCTGTCAGCCAGCAGGTCAAACGGCTGGAGGAGGCGTTCGGCTCGAGCCTCTTCGAGCGCGACCGGCGCGGCTTGCGGCTTACGCGCGCCGGTGAACAGCTGTTCGGCAGGGGCAAGCGGCTGCTGGCCTTGAATGACGAGATCTGGGCCGAAATGGCTGGGACACCGGTGGCCGGCCAGGTGCGGCTCGGCGTGCCCTACGACCTTGTCGGCACCTTGCTGGCGCCGGTGCTGAAGACCTATGCCGAGACCTATCCGCAGGTCGAGATATCGCTGGTCTGCGCCTCGTCGCCAGAATTGACTGCTGCCCTCGCGGCCGGGACCATCGACCTTGCCGTGATCGAGGAACGCGCCGGCCCGTCGGCCGGCGAATGTCTCGTTGTTGACCGGCTGGTCTGGGTCGGTGCCAAGGGCGGCGTTGCCCGCGCCAAGCGGCCGCTGCCGGTCTCGATCGTCGCCGACACCTGCGCTTTCCGGCCGGCTGTGCTGGCGGCGCTCGGTGAGCATGGGCTGGAGTGGCGCACCGTGTTCGAGAACGGCAACATCGACGCGACGACCGCGACGGTGCGCTCCGACCTCGCCGTCACCACCTGGCTGGCCTCCACGGTGCCAGCCGATCTCGACATATTGCCATCGGAGTCCGGCCTGCCGCCGCTGCCGAATTTTGCCATCAACCTGCATCTGCCGAGGCATGGGGTAGGTCCCGCGGCGCAGGAATTCGCACGGCATATACGGGAAGGGCTGGCGCGGCGACCAGTCGCTGCTTGAAGCTTCTCAGAACTTGGGTTCCTCTCCCCCGTCGATCGGGGAGAGCGACTATCTGGGGTGTCAAGTTGCACTCGCGAACTCGTTGCGCGCATCGCGTGCTTTTGCATTGAGGAT
>NZ_JAIUIC010000031.1:0-12107 GCF_020165455.1 Mesorhizobium sp. BR1-1-3 | reverse complement strand
CCTCAATGCAAAAGCACGCGATGCGCGCAACGAGTTCGCGAGTGCAACTTGACACCCCAGATAGTCGCTCTCCCCCCTCCGGAGGGAGAGGAAGGAAGCCTCGGCCTGGGAGGACACTCGGCCTAAGAGGACAGGCGTCGGCTCGGACAGCCTGGCGCTTTCCTCTACCCCGTCGATCGGGGGAGAGGTGTCGAGCGAAGCTCGACGGAGTGGGGGTCTATCCTTTGGCGCCGGTCGAGACGACTTGCGCGTCTGCATCGCAAGCCTACCCCTGCTCAGCCTGGATCCTGTTGTAGTCGTGGATGGTCCGGCTCAGCCGGCGGCGCAGGAAGTTGGAGATGTTGTCGAAGATGAAGACGACGGCCAGGATCAGCAGCACCATGTAGAAGACGTTGGCCCAGTTGGAGTTGGTGCGCATCGCTTCCCACAGCTTCAGGCCGATGCCGCCGGCGCCGACAGCGCCGATGATGGTGGCGCCGCGGGTGTTGGATTCCCACTGATAGAGCGTCTGGCTGATGAACACCGGCACCACTTCCGGCAGCACGCCGTAGCGCTGCACCAGGAGGCCGTTGGCTCCGGTCGAGGTAATCCCTTCGCGCGGCCTGTCGTCGATGTTCTCCAGCGCCTCGGAATAGGTTTTGCCGAGCGTGCCGACCTCTGTGAAGAAGATCGCCGCACTGCCCGCCAGCGGTCCCGGCCCGAAGGCACGGGTGAAGAACAGCGCCCAGATCAGCATGTCGATGGAGCGCATGAAATCGAAGAAGCGCTTGAGCACCTGGTTGACCAGCCGGCTGGGCGTGATGTTACGGGCGGCGAAGAAGGCCAGCGGGAAGGCGACGATGCCGCCCAGCATGGTGCCGAGAAAGGCCATAACGATGGTCTGCAGCAGCTTCGTCCAGACATCGCCATGCTGCCACTGGGCGTTGTTCCAGATGTTGTCGCCGGCCAGCGCCAGATTGGACGTGCCTGGTTTCAGTTCCGGTCCGGAGACGATCAGCGAAGCGACTTCGCTTGCCGACTTGCCGAAGAAAGGCGAACGCGTGTCGAAGACGAAGTTTGCCCAGCCTAGAAAGCGCTTTCGGATCCTGACGCGGTCAACGGCGACGCGGGCCTCGCCGGCAAAGCCCATGTCGGCGACGACCTCATCCTCATGCGCGGTGATCCAGCCGGGAACCGGTCCCGAGATCAGCGGCTTGCCGGTGCCGAGTGCGACCGCAACGGTCTCACCGTTGGCAATTATAGTCGCTTGCGTCTTGGTGAAGGTAATCGACTTGGCGGTGCCGTCGATCAGGATCGTCACCGAACCATCGGCATTGGTCTTGACCCAGTCCGGATCCGGGTTCGGGCCGAGCACCGAGAAGCGTGGATATTTGGCAGTGATCTGCGGTTCGTCGAGGCGGAAGATCGGCTGCACGTCGTAGCTGATCCACTGGGTCAGGAACAGCGGCAGGCGCTCCCAGTGCGATTCCCGCATGACCTGCGGCAGGTTGAAGAACCACAGCGCGTAGAGCAGATAGAGAAAGATGCCGCCAAGCAGCATCAGCGGCCCGAAGCGCTTGTGGAACGGCCGCTGGAATACCTGCGGGAAGCGCTCTTCGATCGACTGGATCTGATCGGCGGTCATGGTGGCCATGGTCAAGCGCTCATCACGAAAGCCTGCTCGCCGACCAGCTTGCGGCGCAGCCAGGCGGAGAACTGGTCGACGATGAAGATCGTCGTGAACAGGAGCAGCACGAGGGCTATCGTCTTGGCGCCGAAGCCGCGCGAGATCGACAGCTTCAACTCCTCGCCGATACCGCCGCCGCCGACCGCGCCCATGATGGTGGAAATGCGGACATTTATCTCAACACGCAGCAGCGTGTAGGACATGAAGTTGGGCAGCACCTGCGGCAGGCCGGCGAAGCGAACCCGCTCGAACCAGTTGGCGCCGACGGCCCTCAGGCCTTCCTCGGCGCGCATGTCGATGTTCTCGTTGATCTCGTAGAACAGCTTGCCCAGCGCGCCGATCGAATGCAGGCCGATGGCGATGATGGCAGCGATCGGGCCGATCGAGACGATGGCGGCGAACAGGCCGGCGATGACGATCTCGGGAAAGGCGCGCAGCAGTTCCATGAGGCGCTTGACGATCAGCCGCAGCACCGGATGCGGCGTCAAATTGCGCGCCGCGATGAAGGAGAACGGCACGGCGAAGACGAAGCCGATGAAGGTCGAGACCAGCGCCACGTTGAGCGTTGTCAGCATCAGCTCGAAATATTCGGGGATGTAGAAGCTGCCCCAGACATAGGAGCGGCCAAGCGGAAAATTGAATTCCTGGGTGCCGGTGTCATGCGGAGAAGCGATGTCGAACATCGCCCGCCAGACATCGTTCCAATCCTTGGGGACGAGCCAGCTCAGGAAATCCAGCAAATGCGGCAACCGGTCGAAGAAATGCCCGGCATTGGCCTCGTCGGCGAACCACATGGTGCTGCCGAGCGCGGTGATGAGCAGGCCGACACCGATGGCGGTGTAGAGCCGGCGCAAGGACGTCTGGCGACGCCAGGCGTCGGCCATCTGATGAGTGGCGCCGGAAGGGGCTGTCACGGAAAGGGTCATGATCGGACATGCAAGAAGGGCGGCGTTTTCTCGACGCCGCCCTTCCTGATTTCGCCGTTAGCCGCCGATGGCTGCCTTACGGGCTTCGACGATGACGTTGTAGAAGTCCGCCTTAACCGGGACGTAGCCGGTAAAGTCGCCGCCCTCGACGCCTTCGAAGCAAGCCTTGTCCTTCTTCGGCAACTGCGTGAAGAAGTCGGCGAGCTTGGCGGTCATTTCGTCGCCGAGCGCGGTGCGCACGACCAGCGGGCCGTTCGGGATCAGACCCGAGCGCCAGACCTCGACGAAGTCGTTGGGGTCGACGGCGCCCTTGGCGACTTCCTTGTGGAAGGTGCCGGAGGTGTAGCCGTCCTTGAAGTCGCCGATGCCGGAAGAATCGTCCACCGCCACGTCGACCTTGCCGTCACGCACGGCCAGGACGTTGTTCTCGTGACCGCCGTTGAACTGGGTCGAGGCGAAGAAGGTTTCGTTCGAAGCGCCGGTATCCTTCGGGATCTGGGTCAGCGGGATCAGGTAGCCGGAGGTAGAATCCGGATCGGCGTAGCCGAGCTTCTTGCCCTTGGCCGACTTGATGTCGGTGATGCCGGAGGATTTCAGCGCCAGGCCGATCGAATAATAGCCTGTGGCGCCGTCGGTCTGCTGGGTGGTGAGGATCGGGGTGACCGCCTTCGGGTCCTTGAGAGCGACGCTGGCGTAGCCGGAAGCGCCGAGTTCGGCGAAGTCGAGCGTGCCGCCGAGCAGGCCCTGGATGACGCCGTCATAGTCGGCGGCGGGGAACAGCGAGACCTTTTCGAAGCCGAATTCGGTCTTCAAATGGTCGGCGAGGCACTGGTAGTTGCGCAGCCGGTCGGTTTCGTTTTCGCCGCCGAGAATGCCGACGCGAAATTCCTTCATGTCGGCGGCATGGGCCATGCTGGTCGCCATGGCGAGCACCGAAACGGCGCCAAAGACCATCTTCCTGAACATTGGATATTTCTCCTGTAGGTTCCGGCCCCGCGCCGGCAGCGTTATCGATTTTGACAGGTGCCCTTGACGTGGGCTGGCGATCCCAACCGCTCTCAATATCCCGGGAATGCGGGCTCGAGCGGTCCGGCGGATGCGGCGATCTTTCGGCTGAAGGCAACGCTGGTCGAGGTGATGGCCTCGGAGATTTCCTGGCCATTGCTGTCGGCGCCGTAGACGAGGCGCACCGCCTCGCGGTTGAGCTCTTCCGGCGCGCCGTCGAAGACGACCTTGCCGGCAGCCATGCCGATGATGCGGTTGCAGTAGGTGCGGGCGGTGTCCAGCGTGTGCAGATTGGTGACGACGGTGATGCCTTCGCGCAGATTGATGTCCTGCAGCGAATCCATCACCACCTTGGCGTTGAGCGGGTCGAGCGAGGCGATCGGCTCGTCGGCGAGGATCACTCTGGGCTGCTGCATCATGGCACGAGCGATGGCGACGCGCTGCTGCTGGCCGCCCGACAAGGTGCCGGCGGGCTGCAGCGCGGTGCGGGCGATGTCGAGCCGCTCGAGTGCCGCGACCGCCTCGGCGCATTCGGCGCGGGAGAACATGCCGAACAGATTGGTGATGGTCGAGCGGTGGTTCAGCTTGCCGAGCAGCACATTGGTCAGCACGTCGAGGCGCGGCACCAGGTTGAACTGCTGGAAGATCATGGCGCAGTCACGCTGCCAGCGCCGCAGCGGCGAACCGCTCAGCTTCGAGACCTCGGCGCCGTCAAAAAAAATCGAACCCTGGCTGGGATCGATGAGACGGTTGATCATGCGAAGGAGGGTTGATTTGCCGGCGCCCGAACGGCCGATGACGCCAACCATCTGACCCTGCGGGATCGCGATGTTGATGTCGCTGACGGCAGTGTTCTTGCCAAATCGTCGGGTGACACCGCGGATTTCGAGCGTGGCGGAATTTGCTGGCATGGGGGCAGGTTCCAGTCCGGGACCATTGATCGTCAGGCTCTCGCCTAACGCAGCCACATGAACCTGCCGTGTCGCGATGATGTCAGTTTTGTTACGCTCCACAGGCCTTAGCTTGTCAGCCTGGCTTACCTGTAAGTTGCGCAAGGACCCACAGCATATAGAGTGGAGCTATCGCCGCCGTGAACAAAACACAGCCTAATATCATCAACGTTATTGAAGAGCCAACGTCGGATTGCCTCCAACGCTTAGCTGCAAGCTTAATCACCAAAATTCCCAACGCGACCAACCCCAGTCCAATGAAAAGAGGTATTACGACAATAAAGGTCACATTGCTCCATGGCTCTGGGTTGGGTGATTATTAGTTCGATGAAAGCACCATTCGCGTCAACCATGCTTCTCCAGAATGCCTCTGCGGACAGCTCACGGAAGTCCTCAAGGCAAGCGCGCAGCCTTGCATGGTCCCAGTGCCACCAGGCGAGCGCCTGGTAGCGTTCGGCCGTGCGGCGATCGAAGCGCTCGCGGATCGGCTTTGCCGGCACGCCGGCGACGATCGTATAGGGCGCTACATCTTTCGAGACGACAGCGCCAGCGCCGACCGCGGCGCCATCGCCGATGGTGACACCGGGCAGGATGGTCGAGCCGTGACCAAGCCAGGTGTCGTGGCCGATGGTGACCCGCTTGGCGCGGCGCTGGGCGAAGAATTCGCTCTCGTGCTCGGCATCGTCCCAGTAGTCCGAGGCGCGATAGGTGAAGTGATGCAGCGTCGGCCGCCAGGTCGGGTGGTTGGTGGCGTTGATGCGCACGCTGGCCGCGATGTTGGCGAACTTGCCGATCGTCGCACACCAGACCGAGCAGTCCTGCATCATGTAGGAATAGTCGCCAAGTTCGCTTTCCGAGACCCGGCTACGGTCGGCGATCTCGGTCCAGCGGCCGAGCGTCGAATTCTGTACATCCGCCGTCGGGTGGACCAGCGGCGTCTCGGACAATTTCCTGGTCATGCGGCGATTTTTCCGGGCGCGAAAGCGGTGACGTCGATGATGCGGTCGGCAACTGCCTCGCGTACATCGTGGTCATGGAAGATGCCGAGCAGGGCGACACCTGCAGCCTTCTTGGCGGCGATGAGTTCGATCACGAGATCGCGGTTCCTGGCATCGAGCGAGGCTGTCGGCTCGTCGAGCAGCAGGATCGGGTGCTCGGTGATGAAGCCGCGTGCGATGTTGACGCGCTGCTGCTCGCCGCCGGAGAAGGTCGCAGGCGGCAAAGCCCAGAGTTTCTCCGGCAGGTTGAGCTGCGCCAGCAAGGCGCGTGCCTTGCCGCGGGCAATCTCGCGATCCTCGCCGCGCTCGACCAGCGGTTCGGCGACGACGTCGAGCGCCGAGACGCGCGGCACGGTGCGCAGGAACTGGCTGACATAGCCGATCGTTTGCCGGCGTATGGCCAGCACGGTGCGCGGGCTGGCGGTGGCGAGGTCGATCAGCCCATCATCATGCGTGACGATGATCTGGCCTTCGTCGACGGCGTAGTTGCCGTAGAGCATCTTCAGGATCGAGCTCTTGCCGGCACCGGAAGGACCGCCGAGCACGGTGCATTCGCCAGCCCTGATCGAGAACGAGACACCGGCGACAACAGGCAGTTTGATGCCGTCGCGCAGGTGCATGGTGAAACTCTTGGCGACGTCGGAGACAACGAGGGGGGTTGCCATCAGAAGGGCCTCCAATTGTCGTTCGTTTGCGGGCCGACGCCCCCCTCTGCCTTGCCAGGCATCTCCCCCTCAAGGGGGGAGATCGGCAGCTTTCTCGTTGCGCTTGTTCTGCGACGTTGGAGAGTGGCGAAACCGAGGACGATAGCCAATCTCCCCCCTTGAGGGGGAGATGGCCGGCAGGCCAGAGGGGGGTGCCTTGGCGCCATCGTCAAACCTGCAAAATCGAGGAAACAAGCAATTGCGTGTAAGGCGCGCGCGGGTCGTCGAGCACGCGGTCGGTGAGGCCGCTTTCGACGACGCGGCCGTCCTTCATCACCATCATGCGCTGCGACAAGAGCCGCGCCACGGCAAGGTCGTGGGTGACGACGATGGCCGCCAGACCGAGATCGGTGACCAGACCACGCAGCAGGTCGAGCAGGCGGGCTTGCACCGAGACATCGAGGCCGCCTGTTGGCTCATCCATGAACACCAGGCGCGGCCCGGTGACGAGATTGCGGGCAATCTGCAGGCGCTGGCGCATGCCGCCGGAAAAGGCGCGGGGCTCGTCGTCGATGCGGTCCTCGTCGATCTCGACGCGCGACAGCCAGTCGACGGCGGTGGCGCGGATCCTGCCGTAGTGACGGTCGCCGACCGCCATCAGCCGCTCGCCGACATTGGCGCCCGCCGACACCGTCATGCGCAGGCCGTCGGCGGGGTTCTGATGGACAAAACCCCAGTCGGTGCGCATCAGGAAGCGGCGCTCGGCCTCGCTCATGCGGTAGAGCTCGCGGAACTGGCCGTCGCGCATGCGGTAGCTGGCGGTGCCGGAGCTCGGCAGCAGCCGGGTCGACAGGCAGTTGAGCAGCGTCGTCTTGCCGGAGCCGGATTCGCCGACGACAGCCAGGACTTCGCCCGGCCACAGGTCGAAGGAGACGTTGTCGCAGCCGACGCGCGAACCGTAGAATTTAGAAAGTGCTGCGACACGCAGCAGCGGTTCGTCGGTCATTGCGCCGGCTCCCTTGTTCCCGAGGCAAGATGGTTTTCCGGGGCAAGATGGCCGCGATAGCCGTCCGCTCGCCGCTTCTCGCAATGGTCCGTGTCGGAGCAGACGAACATGTGGCCGCCATGGTCGTCGAGGATGACTTCGTCGAGATAGACGTTCTCGGCCGCGCACAGCGCGCAGGGCTGGTCGAAGGTCTGGACCTCGAACGGATGATCCTCGAAGTCGAGGCTGACCACTTCGGTGAAAGGCGGCACCGCGTAGATGCGCTTTTCGCGGCCGGCGCCAAACAGCTGCAGGGCCGGCGAGCGGTGCATCTTGGGATTGTCGAATTTCGGCGTCGGCGAGGGGTCCATCACATAGCGGCCCTCGACCTTGACCGGATAGGCATAGGTGGTGGCGATGCGGCCGTGCTTGGCGATGTCCTCGTAGAGCTTGACGTGCATGAGGCCATATTCCTCCAGCGCGTGCATTTTGCGCGTTTCGGTCTCGCGCGGCTCGAGGAAGCGCAGGGGTTCGGGGATCGGCACCTGGTAGACCAGCACCTGGGCCGCCGTCAGCGGATGCTCGGGAATGCGGTGACGGGTCTGGATGATGGTGGCGCTGGCAGTGTCGGTCGTCACCGCGACATTGGCGACTTTCTTGAAGAAGGCGCGGATCGACACCGCATTGGTGGTGTCGTCGGCGCCCTGGTCGATGACCTTCAGCACATCGTCCGGGCCGATGATCGAAGCGGTGACCTGGACGCCGCCGGTGCCCCAGCCGTAGGGCATCGGCATTTCGCGCGAAGCGAACGGCACCTGGTAGCCGGGAATGGCGATGCCCTTGAGGATCGCCCGGCGGATCATCCTTTTGGTCTGCTCGTCGAGATAGGCGAAGTTGTAGGTGGCGATGTCGGTCATGGCGATCACATCCACATTGTGCTATCGAATTGGCGTCCAGGACGCGGAAAACAGGGGCGAATTCAGATGAACTCGACCGGATGGATGCATCTCGGAATTCTGTTGGTGGTGTTCGCCGGCGTCGTTCTCTTCTTCCTTCGGCGCATGATTCTGCCCGGTCCCAAAGAAGGCTCTCAAGGTGAGTCCATAGGCGTCGGCAATGGTGACTACTCCGGGTATGACGGCTATGGCGATCATTCCCACGATGGTGGCGGCCATGGTGGCGTCGGGCACTAAATTCATTCCGCAGCCTCCAATCCCCTGGCATAGCGCGCCAGCCGCTCATTGAGCGTGCCGGTGTGCAGTTCGAACATGTGGTTGTCTTCGTCGTAGAAATAGATCGAGCGGCCTTCACCCTCGACGCGCGGGCGCGGCGGGCGCATGTCGAGGCCGAGCCTGCCGATGCGCTCGGCATAGCGGTCGAAATCGGCGTCATCGATCTTGAAGGCGATGTGGTTGTAGCTGCGCTCCGGCAAGGGTTCGCCCTCCATGATGGCGACCCAGATGTCACCGATCAGGAAGAATTTTTCGCGCGACAGCGAGAACTGCCTGGCGTCGCTGGCATAGACTTCGCGCGCGTCGAATACGCCCTCGAGGATTTCGGTCATCCGCTCGAGATCGCGGACGATGAAGGTCATGTGGGAAAGGCCCTCGATCATTCCGCGGCCTCCCGCTTCTCTTCGACCTTCAAGGGGTTTTCGCGCGCGTCATATTCGGTGCGCATGCGGCGTACGAGATCGAGTTCTGCCTGGAAGTCGACATAGTGCGGCAGCTTCAGATGCTCGACGAAGCCGGTCGCCTGGACATTGTCGGAGTGCGAGATGACGAACTCCTCGTCCTGGGCCGCGGCGACGACATCCTCGCCGAGCTCTTTCGCGCGCAGCGCCCGGTCGCAGAGTGCCACGGCCATCGCCTTGCGTTCGCTCTGGCCGAAGACCAGGCCGTAGCCGCGGGTGAATTGCGGCGGCGCCTTGGCTGAGCCTTTGAACTGGTTGACCATCTGGCATTCGGTGACGCGGACAGTGCCGAGCGGCACCGCGAAGGGCAGTTCGGGCACGTCGAGCTCCAACTCGACTTCGCCGATGCGGATCTCGCCGACGAAGGGGTGGTTGCGGGCATAGCCGCGCTGGGTGGAATAGCCGAGCGCCAGCAGGAACCCTTCATCGCCGCGTGACAGCGCCTGCAGGCGGATGTCGCGCGCCATCGGGAATTCGAGCGGCTCGCGGGTGATGTCGCCGGGGACATGGTCCTGCGGCATGTCGCCATCCGGTTCGATCAAGCCTTCGCGGGCGAGGATCGCCGAGACGCGCGGCATGGCTTGCGCTTCCGTGTCGCGCAGCAAGGGCTCGGCGACATCGGCGCCGGCGGCAAGCTCGGGATCGAGCAGCCGGTGGGTGTAGTCGAAGGTCGGTCCGAGCAACTGGCCGCCGGGCAGATCCTTGTAGGTCGCCGAGACGCGCCGCTCGACCAGCATGTTGGCGGTGTCGATGGGCCTGGAGTAGCCGAAGCGCGGCAGCGTGGTGCGGTAGGCGCGCACCAGGAAGATCGCCTCGATCATGTCGCCGCGCGCCTGGACGATGGCGAGCGCGGCCAGTTCACGATCATAGAGCGAGCCTTCGCTCATCACCCGGTCGACGCCGAGCGCCAGCTGCTCGACGATCTGGTCGAGACGAAGGGCGGGCACCGAACGGTCGCCACGCCGGCGGTCGGCCAGCAGGCTGTGGGCGTTGGCGATTGCCGCTTCGCCACCTTTTACCGCGACATACATCTTACGCCTCCATCGTCTTGATGCGCGTCGTGCGCGGTAGGCAGGCGATGCCGCCTGATGTGGCGAGGATGATGTCGACGCCGCGCGGAAAGCGCTTGATATTCTGCTTCCACTGCTCGACGAAATGGCGTGGCATCTGCGCCGGCGCGATCGTGGCGCTGGTTTCGATGCCGGGACCTTCGAGCAATAGCGGCGTGCCGGAGACCAGATCGCTGACCTGCAGGATCAGCGTGGTCGAGCGGTCGGGATAATCCTGCGTGCCCTGCGAAAAGCCATCGAGCGCCATCATCTCGGCAGGTGCTGCGATCAAGGCGAAATGCGCATCGGCCGGTGTGTTGGCCAATGGCGCGCCGGTATGGAACCCAAGCCAGGATCTGATCGCGGTGGAGGCCTGCAAAGCCGGGTCGAGCCAGAGCGGCGTGTCATTGTCGCACAGCGCCAGTGCGATGGCGCCGGCGGTAGCCGAGAGCGGCACCGGCGGGCGGGCGAAGGCCGGCAGCGGTTGCACGCTGCCCGGCCGAGCCATTGCGTCCATCACGGCGCGGAACACGGTCTGGGCGTTGAAGACCGGATCGGCGAACCCGCCCTCGATCGATTGCGCTGCAATGTCCATCAGTCTTCTCCGCGAACCATGGTGAAGAAATCGACCTTCGTTGCCGCCGTCTCGGCGCGGCGTTTTTCGTGCGCCAAGGTCAGAGCCGACCGCAGAGGCGCTATCAGTCCGGTCTCGACCTCATTGCGGCGGGCAGGGTCCTGCCATAGGGCGTCGGCGATAGCCGCCAGCTTCGCCTTGTGCTTGTCGCGGCCAAGCGCATAGCAATGGCCGACCTGTCCGGTGGGTAGCCTGACCGTGGCGCGGGTGACGGTCGCCTCGCCGACATTGAAAGGGGCGCCGCCGCCGCCGATGCGGCCGCGCAGGGTGACAAGGCCGGTTTCGGGGCCGCGCAACAGCTCGGCGTCCGAAGGCAGTCCGGCCTCATTCCAGAGCCGTACGATGTCATCGCCGCTGGATTGCGTAAGGGTTGCCATGGCGGCTTTGCGCTCGGCCTGGTCGCGGGCTTCCTGTCCTCGCATCAGCAGCATTCCTCTTTTTTAATTTGTCTATTGATGTAGACAACTATACAAATTATATCTATTATCTAACGCGTGTCCATGACGGGTGGATGACAGCGATAGAAGACTGGGCGCTGGAAGGTTGGGGCAATGATGGTCGGGCGGCTGTTAGCGGACAGCATCGAGCGGCGCAGTGGCGTTTCGCTGTGGCGGCAGATCGCCGACAAGATCCTGCATGCGATCGCCATCGGCGATTTCACGGAGAATGCAGCGCTGCCGCCGGAGGTGGCGCTGGCAGAACGCTATGGCGTCAACCGTCACACGGTGCGCAACGCCATATCAGCCCTTGTAAGGGAAGGCGTGCTGCGGGCCGAGCAGGGGCGCGGCACCTTCGTACTGTCGCGCAAGCGGCTGTCCTATCCGATCGGGGCGCGCACACGTTTTTCGACAGGGCTGCAAGGGCAAACGACGGAACGGCACATCGTCCTGCTCGCCTCGTCGGTCGAGCCGGCCAGCCAGCGCGTCGCCGAGGGACTGGGTCTTCCCAAGGGAGCCGATGTGATCCGGCTGGAAACGCGCGGCGAAGCCGACGGACGGCCGGTGTCGCGCGCGGCGGGCTGGTTCGAAGCCCGGCGCTTTGCCGGCATCGATGCCGCGATGGCCGAGACCGGCTCGATCACCGCCTCGCTGGCGCGGTTCGGCATAGACGATTACCTCAGGCAATCGACTGTGCTGTCGGCGCGCCATGCCGATGCGGCGGACCTTGCCGACCTCGACCTGCAGCCCGGCGCTATCGTGCTGGTCACGGTCGCCGTCAACGTCACGCCGGACGGCCAGCCGATCCAGTTTTCGGAGTCGCGCTTCCCGGCCGAGCGGGTGGAGCTGAAACTGTCGGCGCTGTAGGAGTGCCGGGCTTCTACGACACCGTGATTATCTGACTCACGCTGAACTCGGTCGCGCTCATTTGTCAGCGGCTTGGCGTTTGAGGACCGGCTTCCCCCACTCCGTCTCGGCTTCGCCGAGCCACCTGTCCCCCCTCCGGAGGGAGAGGAAGGACGCCAAGGTCGGCGAACTCGCGCCCTTCCTCTACCCCGTCGATCGGGGGAGAGCGACTATCTGGGGTGTCAAGTTGCACTCGCGAACTCGTTGCGCGCAT
>NZ_JAIUIC010000030.1:0-14652 GCF_020165455.1 Mesorhizobium sp. BR1-1-3 | reverse complement strand
ATCGCTCTAATCCCACGAAATCTCTCTCGTGTAGATACAAGGTGGCGCTGCGAAGCAGCGACGGAGTGGGGGAAGCCGGTCCTCAAATGCGCCGCCGTTGGGGCCTCACAACAGGGCTTCAATCAGGGCGAGGCATCGCCCTGGCCCGAAATCACAAAGCCCGAGTCGGTCGACCCCCACTCCGTCGAGCTTCGCTCGACACCTCTCCCCGATCGACGGGGGAGAGGAAAAGGGGCGCCGGCTCTTCACCCCGCCAGCCGACTCACCATTTCGTGCTGGGCATAGGCGCGGCCAAAACGGTTGGCTAGAAACGCCTCCAGCGCGATGTCTTCCTGCTTGATGAAGCCGGTCGCCGGCAGGCTGCCGTCGGCCAGCATGTCGAGCACGGCGCAGATGCCGGACGCCGTGGTGATCTGGATGGCGCTGCGCACCACCTGGCCGACACGCTGGGAATAGACCTTGTTGGCGTAGGTCTCCTGCAGCAGGCGGCCGTTCTTGCGGCCGGAGACGGTGACGAAGACGATGACGACGTCCTGCAATGTCGCCGGCAGGGCGCTTTCAAAAATGTCCTTCAGCACGTCGCGGCGATGGCGCAGGCCGAGGTCGTTGAGCAGCGCCTTCATGATCGCGGCGTGGCCGGGGTAGCGGATGGTGCGGTAGTTGAGCGTGCGCACCTTGCCCTTCAGCGTCTCGGCCAGCGTGCCGAGCCCGCCGGAGGTGTTGAATGCCTCGTAAGTGACGCCGTCGAGCGAGAACTCCTCGCGCTCCTCCAGTGGCGGCACCTCGACCAGCTCGCCTTCGACGATCGCCTCGCAGGGCTCGCAATATTCGTTGATGACGCCGTCGGTGCTCCAGGTCAGATTGTAGTTCAGCGCATTGGAGGGATATTGCGGCAAAGCGCCGACGCGCATGCGCACGCTCTCCAGCGAATCGAAACGGCTGGCGAGATCGTTGGCGACGATCGAGATGAAGCCCGGCGCCAGGCCGCATTGCGGAATGAAGGCGCTTCTGCCCGAACGCGCCAATTCCTTGACGCGGCGGGTCGAGACGACATCCTCGGTCAGGTCGAGATAGTGCACGCCGGCACTGGCCGCCGCCTCGGCGATGCGGGTGGTCAGATGGAAGGGAGCGGCGCTGAGCACCGCGAATTTGCCGGCGAGTGCGGCTTCAAGCGTGCCGGACGCTTCGATGTCGAGCTCCAGCGTCGCAACCGTGGCCGGGACTTCGGCAGCAGTGAGCTGTGCTGCCGAGCGGTCGACGAGCGTGACCTGATAATCTCCCGTGGCGGCGAGCATCTCGGCAATGGTCGAGCCGATCTTGCCGGCGCCGACAACGACAATTTTCTTCATGACAAATCCCTCACTGGTTGTGAGCACAGATTCGCAGCTTGCCCGTCGAAAGGAAGCGTGGTTCTGTACGAAACGAACCCATTGATTGGTCAGTCCGCCGAGAAGAATCGTCGAAATGCTCAGCGATGCCGAACAGACCCTGCTTTCGCTGCTGCGCGAGAATGCGCGCGCCTCGACCGCCGAGCTGGCGCGGCGGCTTGGCGTCTCGCGGACAACCGTGCAGAGCCGGATCGAACGGCTGGAGCAGCGCGGCATCATATCAGGCTACGGCGTGCGGCTGGCGCCGGATTATGAGCAGGGGCTGGTGCGGGCCCATGTGCTGCTCACCGTGACGCCCAAGCTTGCCGACAAGGTGGTGCGCGGCCTGCGCGGTTTGGCGACGGTCCGGACGCTGCATTCGGTCAGCGGCAATTTCGACATGATCGTCATCGTCGACGCCCCATCGATCCGCGACCTCGACATGCTGCTCGACCAGATCGGCGCCATGGATGGAGTCGAGCGGACGCTGTCGTCGATCATCCTGTCGACGCGGATAGATAGGTGAGGGGACCTCTCAACCCAAGCTGGGCTTGAACAGCACCAGCCGTTTCGCCGGCTAATCCGTAGCCAGCGGAAAACGCACCACCACCGCAAGTCCCGGTCGGCAATCCTCGAGCGTGATCGATGCGCCGTGCAGATCGGCTATGGCCCGGACAAGGCTGAGCCCGAGGCCGCTGCCTGATGTCGACCGGCTATGATCCAGCCGGTAGAGCCGCTGGAACACTTTCTCGCGCTCTGCCGCCGGAATGCCGGGACCGTTGTCGGCGACGCCCGCAACGACGCGTTCGCCCTGGCGCGCTACCGACAGCTTTATCGTCGTGCCCGATGGACAATGGCGCAACGCGTTCTCGACCAGATTGGCGAACATCTGCGTCAGCAGCTCGCGATCGCCATGGATCCGGTCCGTCGTTTCCTGTGGTTGCGCCAACGACAGCGACTTTCCGTCGTCCTCGGCAACATCGGCATAGATCTCGGCGATGGTTTGCAGCACCTCGCCCAGATCGACATCGGTGAACCGCGCCCGGCGGGCGCCGGCCTCGATCTGCGCGATGCGCAGCAGGGCATCGAAGGTCTCGTTGATCTGCAGGCTCTCGGCATGCGCCTCCGCCAGTTCAGCGGCGATTTTCCAGCCCGACAGGTTCTTTTCCGACGCGGTGTCGAGGATCATCTGCAACCGGTTGAGCGGCGTCTTCAGATCGTGGGCGATGTTGGCGCTGACCTGTTTCATGCCTTCGACCAGCGCCGACAGGCGGTCGAGCGCGGCATTGACCTGGCTGGAGACGATGTCGATGTCGTCACCCTTGCCGGTCAGCGGAATGCGGGTGTCCAGCCGTCCATGCGAGACATCCACCATGGTGGCGGCGATGCCGTCGAGACGGCGCTGGACGCGCGAGGCGAGCAGGGCGCCGCCGGCGACCGCCAGCCCGGTGATGATCAGGGTTCCCCAGCCAAAGCTCATCAGCACGATCCTCTCCAGCTCCTCCGTCTCGGAAAGGCTGAAGGCGACGGTCAGCGTGTTGCCGCCGACCGGGCCGGAATAGGCGCGGTACTCGGCGCCGGGCGGCACGCCGGGCATTTCGGTGTCGAACATCGAGAAGCCGTCGGGAAGCCCTGCCGCGGTGAAGTTGCCGGCCAGGCGATTGCCCGTTGCGTCGGTCAACGAAAACAGCTGCTCCTTCTTGAGGCTGCGCAGGGAGTGGCTGCCGACGGTCTCAACCAGCTCCTTGAGATCGTTCTCGGCATAGGTCGCGGCGACGACCGCGTAGGTTTCCTTGATGGTGTCGTCGAGCCGCTCGGCAAGATCGGCGCTCATCATCTGGTAGACGATGGCGCCAGACAGGACGAAGGCCAGCACGAACAGGAAGGCGAAGGTCAGGGCAAGCCGGAATGGCGTGCTGCGCAGCAGGCGGGACCATGTTCCGGTCATGGCGCGTGCAGGCTGTAGCCGGTGTTGCGGACGGTGTGGATGAGCTGGGTTTCGAAGGGCTTGTCGACCTTGGCCCGCAGCCGGCTGATATGGGTCTCGACGACGCTGGTCCTGGGATCGAAATGAAAATCCCAGACCCGCTCCAGAAGCATGGTGCGGGTGATGACGCGGCCTTCGCCGCGCATCAGCACTTCCAGCAGGCTGAACTCCCGCGGCTGCAGGTCGATCGGCTGGCCCCGCCTCGTGACGCGGCGCATGATCAGGTCCATTTCGAGGTCGGCGACCCGCAGGACGGTTTTCTGCTCCTGCGCCGCCGGCCGCCGGCCAAGCGCGTTGATGCGGGCGAGGAGTTCGGAAAAGGCGAAGGGCTTGACCAGATAGTCGTCGCCGCCGGCCTCGAGCCCCTCGACGCGGTCGTCGATGCCGCCGACGGAGGTGAGGAAGATCGCCGGCGTGCGCACGCCGGCGGCGCGCACCGCCTTGACCATCGACAGGCCGTCGAGACCGGGGATCATCCGATCGGCGACGATCACGTCGTATTTGCCCCGGGTCGCCGCGAACAGCCCGTCATGGCCGTTGCGCAGGAGGTCGCAGACATGGCCGGCCTCGGTCAGTCCCCTGACGATATAGTCGGCCGTCCTGTGGTCGTCCTCGACGAGAAGCAGTCGCATGAAAGGTCCGGTCCGTTGCCGAGATGGAGAGGCTATCACCGGCACGGGCTTGTTCCTAGGATGTCACGAAGGCGCAGGCTGGTGGCGCTAGAACGTTCACGATTGGCCGAAGCGGTGGGGTTTTCGGCAATTGCCAATGCTAGCGCATCCGCCCTGCACCTAGTCCAGGTCCAGCAACAGTTCATCGGCTTCGTCGGTTGTCCCCTTCAGGGTCATGTGCAGGACGAGCGCAATGATACAGCCGAGGAAGAGCAGGCTGGTGAAGATGGTGCCGAAGCCCAGGCCGCCATGCCTGGCCGACCGCGACAGCAGGTCACCGAAGGAGGCGCCGAGCGGCCGCGTCAGGATATAGGCGAGCCAGAAGGCCAGGATGCCGTCGAGATTGAGCAGCCAGTAGGCCAGCACGATGAGCGCGATGGCGCCGCCGAACAGCAGGCCTGTGGTGAGGTAGCCCATGTCGAAGCTTTCGGCGACGAGATCGCCGCCGGCGGTGCCGAGCGCGAAGGTCAAGAGGATCGCCAGCCAGTAGAAGATTTCGCGCCTGGTGGTGAAGATGGTGTGGATCGACAGCGACCGTTCGCTGGCGTACCAGACCGCGAATGTCGCGGCGAGCGCAACCGAGAAGGCGATGGTCGTGGTCTGCAGGCGCACGCCGAAAGTGTCGACGAGATTGTCCGTCACCAGGGTGCCGACGATGCTGATCAGCACCACCGCCAGCCAGTAGGCCCACGGCACGTAACGCTTCTGCGCAAACTGCAGGACGAGGGCAGCGATCAGGATGCCGGTCATGATCAGCGAGGTGACGGTCAGCCCAAGTCCGATCGTGTCGGCAAGATAGTCCGCCGCGGTCTCGCCGGTGGTGACCGCCATCAACTTGATCACCCAGAAATCGAGAGTGACGTCGGGAACCCGGTTGTGGTTCGGTGGGGCGGGTTGTCGCCTGTTGGGCGCGAGCATGGCTGAAGTCCTGAGGTCGACGGTTGCGGCGGTGGCGATCCCCGCAGCGTAAGCAAACGAGTTCACGCCGGCCTGTCCGGCGGCATACAAATTCGTAAGAATGGGCGTGGGCCGCGCAAAGGTCCTTTACGAACGCCCGGCGCTGCGCCGATAGAGGGCGTGCGCCTTTCATCCGCCATCAATGTCATGCCCATTGCTCACGGGCACCCGTCAGTGCCCCAGGAAACACCAAATGACCTACGCTACCCTCAAGCCGGTTTCCCAGGCCTTCGACCAGCGCAAGCGCCTGATCTTCGTGCGGGTTGCGGCGGCGCTGGCGGTGTTGCTGCTGTTTCTCACCAAGCCGGGGCTGAGCGAGGGCTCCGACGGGCACGAAACGATCGAATTCTTCGGCTTTTGCCTGGTGCTCGTCTGTGTCGTCGGGCGGCTGTGGAGCATTCTCTATGTCGGCGGCAAGAAGAACGAGGAACTGGTCTCGACGGGACCGTTCTCGACCACGCAGAACCCGCTCTATTTCTTCTCGACGGTCGGTGCGGCCGGCATTGGATTGCTCTACGGCTCGCTGATGGCGGCCGTGGCGCTGGGCCTTGCCAGCTTTTTCATCTTTCGCGTCACGGCGCGCAAGGAAGCCGAATTTCTGCTCGGCAAGTTCGGCCCAGCCTATCTTGCCTACACCAAGAGCACGCCCCGGTTCTGGCCAAACCCGCTGCTCTACCGCGACGATGACGAACTGCAGTTCTCGACGCGGGCTTTGAAGCGCACGTTTTTCGACGGGCTCTATTTCCTCGCCATCTTCCCGGCCATCGAACTGGTCGAGCATTTCCGGGCGACCGGCATGCTGTTTCCGGCCTTCGTCACGCTCTACTGATCAGCTGGCTCTAGCTGCCGAGCGGATGCGGCATGTAGCCGACGAAGCCTGATATCTTCCAGCTTCCGCCGACCTTGCTGCAGAAATACAGCGTCTGCCATTTCAGCCGGTCGACGCTGCCGTCCGCCTTGGCGACCGAGCCGTCGAACTTCTTGTGCAGCACGGCGCGGTCGCCGTCGACGTCGATGTCTCGCATGTTGGTGACGCGAAACAGCGCCTCGCGCAGCGGCTCGGCGAATTTGGTCGCCGCCGTCTCTTTGGCCTGGCGCAGCCATTCGTCGCGATAGACTTCGAGCCTTGGAAACTGCAGCCGCCAGGCGTCGGCGTTGTGCAGGAAATGCGCATGCATGCCGAAGAAACTCTCGGCGACGAAATCGTCCTCGACCATGGCCCAGTCTTGGCCGATGAAGGCGTCGATGTCGCGCCGCACCAGCATTTCCCAGAGCGCGTGGCGATCGGCATCGCCTGATGGAAACGGGTTCTTGTCGTAGGTCATTGCTGCTGTCTCCGCTCTGGCAAATCCGTCTATGCGGTGCGGCTTCCAAGCCGCCCGTCAGCGCGTACGATGCAAGGGCTCTTGTAATAAAGCAACGCAGATTTTCAAGAATGTTGCTTTCCAACAAGGCCCCTATGAGGATCGGCCGGATCGGCGTAAATGTCGATCGAAGCGGGCGCTGCAATGGCACCCCGTCCTGTCATCAGAGGAGGCTTGTCCCTTGCCGAAACAGTGTTTTGGAACGTCGCATGTGCCGTTGTCGCCCGCCGTGCGGGCAGGCGATCTCGTCTATGTCTCGGGCCAGGTTCCCGTCGGCAGCGACGGCATCGTGGTCAAGGGCGGCATATCGGAACAGACCGAGCAGGTGCTCGCCAACGTCAAGGCCGCGCTGGCGCTGGCCGGCTGCACCATGGACGATGTGGTGAAGACCACCGTGTGGCTGGAAGACGCGCGCGATTTCGGCGCCTTCAACGCCGTCTATGCCAGGCACTTTCCGAAGAACCCGCCGGCCCGCACCACGGTCGAATCGCGGCTGATGATCGATATCAAGATCGAGGTCGAGGCGGTCGCCTATCGGCCTCTGTAAGCAAAGCAACGAGCGGAGGTTACCCCATGCAATTCGACCTCCTGCTGAAGGGCGGACGGCTGATTGATCCGGCCGCTGGCCTCGACGCGCTGCGCGATGTCGCCATCGCCAATGGCCGCGTTGCCGCGGTCGACGCCGATATCCCGGCGGACAGCGCCGCGCAGATCGTCGATGCCGCCGGCTGCATCGTCACGCCGGGCCTGGTCGACCTGCACAGCCACGTCTATTGGGGCGGCACGTCGCTTGGCGTCGATGCCGACCGGCTGGCCGCCAAGAGCGGCACCACCACCTTCATCGATGCCGGCAGTGCGGGCGCCGGCAATTTCCTCGGCTTCCGCCGCCATGTCATGGAGCGCTCGAAGGTTCGCATCCTGGCCTATGTCAACATTTCCTTTGCCGGCATTTTCGGCTTCTCGCAGACGGTGTCGGTCGGCGAGTGCAGCGATCTCAGGCTCTGCGAACCGCGCGAGGTTGTGGCTGCGGTGCGCGAGCACCGCGATGTCGTGGTCGGCGTAAAGGTTCGCTCGGGCAAGCATGCCGGCGGCACCAGCGGCATCGCGCCGGTGGATCTGGCGCTGGAGGCCGCCGACCAGGCCGGCCTGCCGCTGATGGCGCATATCGACGAACCGCCGCCCGGCCGCTCGGAAGTGCTGCCGCGCCTGCGCAAGGGCGACATTCTCACCCATTGCTTCCGGCCTTTCCCGAATGCGCCGGTGTTCGCTTCCGGCGCGGTGCGGCCCGACATGCGGCTGGCGCGCGAGCGCGGCGTCATCTTCGACATCGGCCACGGCATGGGCTCGTTCGATTTCGCCGTCGCCCGCGCCATGCTCGAAGAAGGGCTGGCGCCCGACGTGATCTCGAGCGACGTGCATCTCTACTGCGTCGACGGTCCCGCCTTCGACATCCTCGTCTGCATGTCGAAGCTCCTGGCGCTCGGCATGCCGCTGGTCGAGGTCCTGCGCGCCGCCACGCAAGCGCCGGCGCAGGCGATCGCGCGGCCTGACTTGGGCACACTGGCCATCGGCACGGTCGGCGACGTCGCCGTGCTCCGTCAGCGCCCGGGCCGCTTCACCTTCGTCGACGCGGTCGGCGCGTCATTGGTCGCTGATCAGAGACTGGTGTGCGAAGGCATCGTTATCGGCGGCACCTGGTGGCCGAACGATGCGGTCAACGATGTCAGCGAGACTGAGCGGTTTGTGGCGCATGCCGCGCATACCCATGTCGAGGTTGCGGCGAGGCACTTTGGGCATCGGCACGACTAGCTGATCTCGCCAGCTTGTGCCTGTCTTGGGACTGTGCGCTTGGCGAATGGCTTCCCCCACTCCGTCGCCGCTTCGCGGCGCCACCTCTCCCCCCTCCGGAGGGAGAGGAAGGGAGCCAAGGGCGGTGAACTCGCGCCTTTCCTCTCCCTCGCCGATCTGTGTGGCGCCCTTCCTCTACCCCGTCGATCGGGGGAGAGGTGGCGAGCGAAGCTCGACGGAGTGGGGGTCGACTTTACCCGGCGTTGCTCACCGCCCCGTAAACCGGCGTCTCAATGCCTTCCATCCGCGCCTTGATCTGCAGCGCCACATATTTCGAATAGAAGCGCGACAGCGCCAGATTGCCGCCGTGGAACCAGAGCGCTTCCTGGGCGGTCGGCTTCCACATATTGCGCAGCTCGCCTTGCCAGGGGCCGGGGTCGCCCTTGACGCCCGAGCCAAGACCCCAGCACGGGCCGACCTTGTCGGCGACTTCGCGCGAGACGATCGCGGCGACATTCTCGTTCATCGACTGATAGCCGGTGCAGGCGATGATGGCGTCGGCGGCCAGTTCGGTTCCGTCCTCGAACAGGATGCCGCTCGGGGTCAGCGACTTGATGGCGACGCCGCTGCGGATGCCGATCTTGCCGTCGATGATCAGGTCGGAGGCGCCGACATCGATGTAGTAGCCGGAGCCGGTGCGGTAGGCCTTCATCAGAAGGCCGGTCTCGTCGTCGCCGAAATCGATGGCGAAGCCGGCGGCGCGCAGGCGGTCGTAGAAGGCCGCGTCGCGCGCCTTGATCACCTCGTAAAGCGCCCGCTGGCCCTTGGGCACCAGCGCGAACGGCGTCGAGGCGACGATCATGTCGGCCTTCTCGGTGGTGATGCCGCGCGCCAGTGCGTCTTCCGAGAAGATCTCGAAGCCCACTTCCATCAGCGTGTCCGACTTGACCACTGTCGTCGGCGAACGCTGGATCATGGTGACCTCGGCGCCGCTCTCCCAGAGGTCGACGCAGACATCGTGGCCGGAGCTTGCAGCGCCAATGACGGCGACTTTCCTGCCGCGGAATTTGTCGCCGCTGGCATACTGGCTGGAGTGCAGCAACTCGCCCTTGAACCGGCCGGCACCCGGCAGATCGATCCGCCGTGGCGGGCCGTAGGCGCCGGTGGCGAAGACGATGTGCTTGGGCTTCAGCGTGATCTGCCGGCCGACGCGGTCGACGACCACGGTCCAGACTTTTTCGGCCTCGTCATAGCTGGCGCTGAGGCATTTGGTGGCGACCCAGTAGTTGAGCTCCATGACGCGCGTATACATTTCCAGCCAGTCGCCCATCTTGTCCTTGGGCGTGAACACCGGCCAGTTTTCGGGGAAGGGAATGTAGGGCAGATGGTCGTACCAGACCGGATCGTGCAGCACGAGCGTGCGGTAGCGGTTGCGCCAGGAGTCACCCGGCCTGGCATTCTTCTCGATGACGATGGCCGGCACGCCGAGCTGGCGCAGTCGCGCCCCCAGCATGATGCCGCCCTGGCCGCCGCCGATGACCAGGCAATAGGGCTGTTCATCAGTGCCGAGTTCGCGTGTCTCGCGCGCCCGCGCCTCCGACCAGGTCTCGCGCTGGGGATCGGCCTTGTGGCGCACGCCGAGCGGTCGCGCCGCGCGCTTGCGCTCCTCGAAGCCCTTGAGGTCGGCCATGGCCGTGAACAATGTCCGGCAGCGGCCGTCGCGCAGCCGCATGATGCCCTCCCCCCTGGCCACCACGGTTTCGAAGCTGAACCAGGCCTCGATGGTGCCGTCGTCCGAGGTCGCCTCGCCGGTCAGCCGCCACGCGCTCGGCTTGGCCGTCGCCAGCGTCGTCGCCAGCATGTCGGCGATCGCCGCGCGGCCTTCCATGGTCGTGATGTTCCAGGTGAAGGTCAGGAGATCGCGCCAGTAGCAATCGTCGACGAAGAGGTTGCTCGCCGCCGCAGCGTCGCCGGCTGCGAGTGCCTGTGCCAGGGATTCGAGCCATGCGGCGGCCTGTTTCGTCGGTGCTATTTCGAGCATCTCTTTCCCTCTTTCGTTTCATGTCCGGTCTTCCCTTCTCCCACAAGGGGAGAAGGAAAAGCGCAGCCCTAGTCTCCGAGCGGCTCCATCTCCTTGCCGGTGCGGTGGATCTGGGCGTTGTATTTGATGCGGCGCACCGTCTCGCGGGCCGAGCCGTCGAGCTTGTAGGCGGAGGCCACCGCCAGCAGGTCGATCGCCGCCAGAAAGGCGAAGCGCGATGCCGTCGGCTTCAGCGTGTCGGGATATTCCGGCACCGCCACCGTCAGCCTGACGTCGCAGGTGCGGGCGAGCTCGGTGTCGGGCGCGGTCACGGCGATCGCATTGGCGCGGTAATGCTTGGCGAGTTCCACGGCCTCGATCACCTCGCGGGTGCGTCCCGTCGCCGAAATGGCGATCACCAGATCGCCGGGCTTGAGCGTCGAGGCGGTCATGCGCATCAGATAGGGATCGCACTGGGCGCTGACTGTTATGCCGTAGCGGAACAGCCGGTATTGGGTTTCCTGCGCCAGCGCCGAGGAGCTGCCGCCGAGGCCGAAGACCGTGACCTGGCGCGCCTTGGCGATCAGCTCGGCGGCTTTCTGCAGCTGGGCCGGGTCGAGCTGCCGCTCGGCCTCCTGCAGCGCCCGGCGCGCCTCGCCGAACACGGCGTTCCAGAACGGCATGCCATTGTCATTGCTGACGGAAGGCGACTTGGCCAGGTAGAGCGCGCCGACGACGAGGCTCTGCGCCAGCTTCAGCTTGAAATCGCGCACGCCCTCGCAGCCGATGGCGCGGCAGAACCGGGTCACCGTCGGTTCGCTGACCCCGGCGCGCTGGGCAAGGGCGGCGTTGGAGGCGTCGACGGCATATTTGACGTCGTCGAGAACGACATCGGCGACACGCCGTTCGGCCGGGCGCAATTCGCTGTAGGAATCCTTGACCAGCGAGATGATGTCGGGGATGCGCCGGACAGGATCGCGCCCCTCGGTATCGGGGCCTGGAACAGGCTCGTCCTGGCTGCCAGCGTCGGTCATGGGGTCCTGGTCTTTCCCTGGGTTGCGAGGCTGTCGTCTTAGCATGTTTGCACGCCCTGGCTCCACGTGCCCAACCGGATCGCAACCGCAGCGTGTCGTTGGGGAAAGCTCACCTTCCTCCGTTCCTCTCCGGTCCGTGTCAGTTCCGAAGTATGTAGGAAAGCAACATGCATTTCAAGGCCGTAAAACCGACGGTAAAACAAGACGATAGGTATACTAATCGATTTTCGTGATACGGCCGCTATCGTCGGTGCTTGACAGGAAAGTAGGATAGTTACAGACTGATTTTCGCTGGGGATGAGCCAATGGATCATCGCGCAATCTTCCCGGGGGGCAGATGAACACGGGCGATGCAAAAAAGCCGAAGCTTGGCGTGCAGGCAGCCACCAAGATCTATCACACGGCCTCCGGCGACCTGCTGGCGCTGGACCGCTGCAGCCTCGATGTCAGCGTCAATGAAATCGTCTCGATCGTAGGCCCTTCCGGCTGCGGCAAGACCACGCTTTTGTGGTCGATGTCGGGCCTGCACAGCCTGACCAGTGGCGAGATCCGGCTCGACGGCAAGGCCATCACCGGTCCGCATCCCGATATCGGCATCGTCTTCCAGGAGGCGAACCTCCTGCCGTGGCGCAACCTCGACGCCAACATCCGCTTCCCCTTCGAGATCAAGGGCGAGAAGCCGGACCGGGCGTGGATCGCGCATCTGCTCAACCGGGTCGGACTCGATGGCTTCGGCGGCAAGTTTCCGCGCGAGCTGTCGGGCGGCATGCAGCAGCGCGCGGCGATCGTGCGGGCGCTGGCGCTAAAGCCCTCGGTGCTTTTGATGGACGAGCCGTTCGGCGCGCTCGACAGTTTCACCCGCGAGGAGATGAACCGGCTGGTCGAGGAGATCTGGCTCGACACCAAGACGACCATCGTCTTCATCACCCACTCGATTGAGGAAGCGATTTTTCTCTCGGACCGGGTGGTGGTGCTGAGCGCCCGGCCTGGCCGCGTCGCCAAGGAATACCGCGTGCCGTTCCCACGGCCGCGTTCGCTGGAGATCATGGCGACGAAGGAGGTCTTCGACCTCACCAACCGGATCAAGATGGACATTGTCGGCGAACGCACGCGGCCAAAAGCGCCGGAGCGCCCGAGCGCCGAAATCGTGAGGATCAGGCCGTGAGCGGGGGCGATGCCATTCCGGAATTCTCAAAGTCCAAGTCGGGCGCCAAGGCGGGCGACGGCCATGAGGTCAGCCTGACCAACCTTTCCGCCTTCGCCAGCGGCCCCGGCATCAAGTCGGGCAAGGAGGTGGCGGCCATTCTTGCCGTGGCGGTGATCATCATCGGCGGCATCGAACTGGCGCTGCGGCTGTTCCACGTGCCGCTCTATATCATGCCGCCGCCGAGCTCGATCGCTTATGCGCTGTTCGACGAGTTTCCGCTGATCGCGCCGCATCTCGGCTACACGCTGGTCGAGCTGGTGTCCGGCTTCACCATCGGCGCCATCATCGGCCTGGTGCTGGCCGCCGTCATCACCCAATTCCCGTTCGCAGAGAAGATCGTCGCGCCTTACATCCTGCTTCTGGTCACCACGCCGATGCTGGCGCTGGTGCCGCTTCTGATCCTGCGCTTCGGCTTCGGCTACACGCCGCGCATCATCGCGGTGGCACTGGCCGCCGGGCCGATGGTGATGATCAATGCGGCGACAGGCTTTCGCCGCGTCGACAGCGCCAAGATTGCGCTGGCGCGTTCCTATGGCGCCAGCACCCTGCAGATCTTCTGGAAGATCCGTGCGCCGATGGCGCTGCCGATGATCCTGGTCGGGCTGATGATCGGCGCCATCTTCGGCCTGCTGACCGCGGTCGGCGCGGAAATGGTCGGCGGCGGTTTCGGCCTCGGCAACCGGCTGACCACCTATTCGTCGATGATCCAGATGCCGCAGTTCTTCGCGGTGGTGCTGATCCTGTCGACGCTCGGCATCCTGATCTACGTGCTGTTTTTCCTGATCGGCAAGAAATGGGCGAGCTGGGAGGCTTGAACGCAGGGATATGACGGCGCCCGGGAGGCGGGCGGCAAGAGACTGACATCAAACAAAAAAGGGGAATGCCATGACCAAAGAGAACTCAATCAACCCGGCGGGGATCAGCCGCCGCTACTTCCTGCAGGTCACCGGCGCCGGGCTGGTGACGGCGACGGCGCTTGGCGCCACCGGCCTGAAGGCCAGGGCCGAACCCTACGGAAAATTCACCTGGATCTCGCCGCGCGGCACGCTCGAAGTGCTCGACGACTATCCCTACTGGGCGGCCAAGAAGGCCGGCTATTTCGACGGGCTGGACACCGACATGCAGCCGGGACCATCGGACGGCACCGCGACGGTGAAGTTCGTCGATGTCGGCCAGGCCGATATGGGCTTCCCGTCGCCCGGCGTGTTCTCCTTCGCCATCCAGAACGGCATGAAGCTGAAGTCGGTGTTCCATATGGGCGCGCGCGACACGTTCAGCATCGCCTTCCGCAAGGGCGAGGGATCGAACGACCTGAAGAAGCTGGAAGGCAAGACCATCCTGCTCGGCTCCGCCGCCTGGCAGTCGATCACCGACCCGCTGCTGGCCGCGCAGGGCGTCGACATCAAGAAGGTGAAATATGTCGAGGCCGGTTGGCCGACCTGGGGAACGGCGCTGGCCGGCGGCCAGGGCGACGCCGCCCTGTCGTGGGAAGGGCTGCGCGCCGAATGGATCGCCAAGGGGCTCGACTTCGAATACTGGCTCGGCGTGCAGAATTCGAAGCTGCCGGCCAACACCTTCGTCGTGCGTGCCGCCGATCTCGAGGATCCCGACCGCAAGGCGTTTTTGGAAAAGTACCTGCGCGGCTGGGCGATGGGCCTCGAATTCGGCTACCAGAATCCACGCGCGGCGGTCGAAGCGGTGTTCGAGCAGTTCCCGACGCTGGCCAAGAATCTCGGGCCGGAGCTCGGCACCACCTCGATCCTGCAGCAGATCAACGTTTTCCGCGGCGACATGGACAAGCGCGGCGGCTGGGGCTCGCACGACATGGCGAGCTGGCAGGGCTTCTTCGACGAAATCCACAAGATCGGCCAGATCACCGCCCCGGTGAAGGCCGAGGATGTCTGCACCAACGATCTGATCGGCCCGGCCAATGATTTCGACAAGGCCAAGGTCAAGGCCGATGCCGACGGCGTCAAGCTGTCGGAAGGTTTTGCCGCGCTCGATGTCGAGAAGATCAAGGCGCATCTGTTCGATTCGGCGGTGAAGTAGGGCTGCGCAACGGGTCATGTCGGCGCCGCCCTCCATTACCCTGCCTTGGCTCCTTTCCTCTCCCTCCGGAGGGGGGAGAGGTGGCGCCGCGAAGCGGCGACGGAGTGGGGGAAGGCGTTCGTCAAACGCGCAGTCGCCGCAAAACAGGCACTGACGAGCAAGAGACCTCAGGCGCGCGGCGAGGGTCGACCCCCACTCCGTCGAGCTT